>JAFWUH010000084.1 GCA_017524165.1 Clostridia bacterium
CTCCGCCGGTTTATTCTGCTTTTTGACTTGCTCTTTTTTCTCATGGTTTTGTTTTTTAGAAGTGGGCTTCTTTTCGTCAGGCACTTCGATCCAAACCCGAACCTTAGCCGGTGAACCGCCAAACAAGCCTAAAATTTTCTTTTTCGGGGGTTCTACATCAAATTGAATATCATCCTCTGCACCGGCACCCAATGCCGCGATAGCCTTTTCTCTGGCTTCATCAACGGTTGCGCCGGTTCCTGTTGCTTCCTTAATCAAGGATAGTCCTCCTTTTATTCATCTTTCGGCGAAGCTTCGCCGAATTTTTTTAACTGTTTTGCTTCAAATTCACACCGTTTAGACAATTCTTTCGACCGCTCTTTTGCCAACATCTTGTTGGGGCCGTACCAAAGTTGAACCGCCGTCTGCAGTAAACTGCCGATCAGCGAAGAACAAATCCAGTAGAATCCCACGCCGCCCGGCAACGAAAAACCAATGAAGAGCGAGAACAACGGCATGGTCAGCATCATGGCAGCCATACTCGGTGCATCGGGATTCAGGTGTTTCTGCACCCGCATGGAAATAACGCCGGTCAACATCTGTGCCAAAAACGCAAAGATCGGAATCAGCCAAATCGGCTGATAGTCATGAAAAATATCAAAAGAGAATTTCGGCGTTTCGGTCAAGTTAATGCCGAACAAATTGAAATTGATACTTCCCAATTTCGATGTGATCTCAGGGAATTTATCGGTTTGCTTCAACGCTTCGATCAATTGTAATTCATAACCGCTTTTCTTCGTCGCAATGCCGAGCGTTTCGGCTGCCTGTTTGATCGTATCAGGCTGAATATGGATCAAATAGGTCAACGGCTGCATGATCAACCAGTAAATACTGATCATCAACACCATTCTTAAAATCAACGGCAGACAACCGCCCGACATCGAAACGCCTTCCTCTTGGTAGAGTTTCTGCATTTCGGTATTGTAGCGCTGTTTATCATCGCCGTAGCGTTTTTTTAATTCGTCCAGACGCGGTTTGATCCGCAACTGCTGCACCGAGGATTTTTGACTTTTGATATTCAACGGAATCAAAAGCAAATTGATCAACAGGGTAAACAGCGCAACAGCGGCGGCGAAATTTCCGCCCACCATGCGGGCTAAAAATTCCAAAACCCAACCCAACGGTTTATTAATCAAGTTAAAAATTGCATTCATTCTATCGGCTCCATCCAAATAGCATCTGCTACCGGTAATTTTTCTCGTTATGTTTCGGGGGAACGGGGTCATAGCCGCCCTTACAGAACGGATGACAACGAAGAATCCGCCACACAGACAGCGCGATTCCTTTAAAACAACCGTGTACTTCAATAGCCTCAATCGCATAAGAAGAACAGGTCGGTGTAAATCTGCAGCAAGAGATTTTCCGCGGAGAAATACCGCGTTGATACCACCGAATCAATTGAATCAACAGGTTACTGATCGGTTTCATTTTCACACCAAACATTTGCGGCGCTCAATTGTTTCCTTAACGATTCAGCCGCAACAGTACTCTTAATACCTAAAATCCTTGTCCGAGCCACTATCACAAAATCGTTTCCTAAGCAGATCCTCGGCATACATGAACGAAAGGCGGCGGTGATCACGCGTTTTGCACGGTTGCGTTGAACCGCACCGCCGATCTTTTTTCCGACGGTGATACCCAAGCGGATGCCGCGATGCTTACGGTTCGGCAGAACATACACCACAAAAAACGGTGTAACAAATGATTTTCCGCGCCGATAAATTCGCCTGAAATCACCGTTAGATTTTAATTTTACAAGTCGCATAGTATCTTTCTTCCTTATTAACGCGGTTTTAGAACGATCCTGCAACGGACGCTAATAAAAGGAAAAGCCACAGGGCTGTGGCTTTAATAAGTCAACTGCTTTCTTCCCTTTGCTCTGCGGCGAGCGAGAACTTTACGACCGTTTGCAGTTGCCATTCTTTTCAGAAAACCGTGTTCCTTTTTGCGATGCAGTTTTTTCGGCTGATACGTTCTTTTCATGTAAAACCCTCCTTATATTCAAAAGTCGGTCCAAGAAAAAATCTTCACGAAACCTTCCCTTATACAAGACCTATCATTATAAGATTATACCGCATTCGGCAGTAGATTGTCAATAAAAAAATTACTTTTTCGGATTTTTTGCTTGTTAAACGAAGCTTTTTTCCCTTTTGGTTGACAAAAATACGCCCTCATGTTATACTCAAATAAAGATTTTTACCACTTATATAGTAAAGAAGGGTTTTTAAAATGATTAATGTCATTGGACTTGGCTACATTGGTTTGCCAACCGCGTTGATGTTAGCTTCACATGGAGTTGAAGTTATCGGAACTGATTATAACAAAGATTTGGTCGACACATTAAACGCAGGGAAGACTACATTTAAAGAAGACGGATTGGACGAGCTGTTTCATAAGGCGTTAGAATCTGGCATTAAGTTTTCTTATGAATATCAAGTAACCGATACATATATTATTTCTGTTCCGACACCGTATGATAAATTCAGCAAAAAAGTCGATGCATGTTATGTTGTTGCGGCAGTTAAATCTGTCATGGATGTCTGTCCAAAGGGTGCAACTGTTGTTGTTGAATCAACGGTATCTCCGGGAACCATTGAAAAATTTGTTCGACCTGTAATTGAAAAAAATGGTTTTGTCATTGGAAAAGACATTAATCTTGTTCACGCGCCAGAACGCATTATTCCCGGCAATATGGTTTATGAATTATTGCACAACAATCGCACCATTGGTGCAGACGATGTTGCTGTCGGTGAAAAAATCAAGAATCTTTATGCCTCTTTCTGCCAAGGGGAAATCATTGTTACTGATATCCGTACCGCAGAAATGACCAAAGTTGTTGAAAACACTTTTCGCGCTGTCAATATTGCATTTGCAAATGAGTTGGCAAAAATTTGCCGTCATGACAACATGGATGTCTACGAGATAATTAAAATCTGCAATATGCATCCTCGTGTAAATATTTTGCAACCCGGTCCGGGTGTCGGCGGTCACTGCATCTCTGTTGATCCGTGGTTTTTAGTTGGCGATTATCCCTCTCTCGCAAAGGTTATTGATGAATCCATGAAGACAAATGACAGTATGCCGGATTTTGTATTAAACCGTATTTATGAAATCATGAAAGAAACCGGCATTTCAGATTTCAAACGTGACGGTTTATACGGGTTAACTTATAAGGAAAATGTCGACGATATGCGCGAATCGCCGACGCTTCAGCTGTTAGAAAGCCAAGCTCGCCATCTTGCTGAACCGCTTAAAGTCTACGATCCTTTTATCACAAAAGACGAGGTGTCCAATCAATATCATGATCTCGATACATTCTTAAATGATGTCGATTTGGTTGTTATTATGATTGGACATACAGAAATCAAAGATAACATGCAGAAATTAGCAGGAAAAATCGTTTTGGATACCAGAAAGGTATGTAACATACCCGGCGTATATCGCCTCTAGTATCTATTAAAATGCAAAGGAAAAAATGTATGAAAAAAGTCATGCTCACCTTCGGCACCAGACCGGAAGCAATCAAAATGTGTCCCCTTGTTAATGAATTAAAACAACGGAAAGGTATTCAAACGGTTGTAACGGTTACCGGTCAACATCGCCAAATGTTAGACCAAGTATTGCAAACATTTCATGTTGTACCGGATTATGATCTTTCCATTATGAAAGGTCAACAAACTCTTTTTGATATTACAACCAATATTCTCAATCGAATCAAAGAAGTTTTAGAGAAAGAAAATCCGGACATTGTGTTAGTTCATGGCGATACAAGTACTACTTTTGTTACCGCGTTGGCATGCTTTTATTTGCAAATTCCTGTCGGACATATTGAAGCAGGACTTAGAACCTATAATATTTATTCTCCCTATCCGGAAGAATTCAACCGTCAAGCGGTTGGTATTATTTCTCAATATAACTTTTCGCCGACAAAATTGTCCGCAGAAAATTTGATTCGGGAAGGGAAAAATCCTGATTCCATATATATTACCGGCAATACCGTTATTGACGCCATGCAGCATACGGTAAAAGCTGATTATACGCATCCGGAATTGGATTGGGTCGGTGACAGCAAATTAATTTTCATTACTGCTCATCGCAGAGAAAATCTTGGCAAGCCAATGCACCATATGTTCCGAGCTATTCGTCGTGTTTTAGATGAACACCCGGAGTGCAAAGCCATTTACCCCATTCATATGAATCCGGTTGTTCGACAAGCTGCAGAGGAAGAATTGGGAGATTGCAATCAGATTCATATCATTGAGCCGATAGAGGTTTTTGACTGTCACAATTTTGAAGCGCGTTGTTATCTGTGTTTAACTGATTCCGGCGGAATCCAAGAAGAATGCCCTTCTTATGGAAAACCTGTTCTTGTGATGCGGGACACCACCGAACGACCGGAAGGAGTTAATGCCGGAACACTTAAATTAGTTGGAACCGATGAAGAGACTATTTACAACAATTTCAAACTACTGTTAGAGGATGAATCCGCCTATCAAAAAATGAGTACCGCGTGTAATCCTTACGGTGACGGACATGCGTGCAAGCGTATCGCTGATATTTTAGAATTCGGCATTTACGAACCTTGGAATCCTTGATTTTACTGTAACAAAGTAACCATTTCATGTAAGTGGTTACTTTTTTTGTTCAAAAGCCGAAACATGTTGTCTCGTAGTTTGTCTAATACAAAACGAAAGATTATCAACAAAAAAATTTCTTTTTCGGATTTTTCCCTGCGAAAACCTTTGCAGTGTGATTGATCTGTGAAAAATTAAAGCGAAAGTTCCACCGTTTTTTCCGAAACAACATACGGACGGTAAACCACCCCGGCAGAATCAAACATTCTTTTGGAAGCACGGACACTGTCGCTGTCGGCATATTTATCCGACAGATAAACCACTTCGGCAACTCCGGCTTGAATGATGGCTTTGGCGCATTCGTTACAAGGGAACAAGGTCGTATAGACCGTACAGCCGCGCACCGAAGTATTGCTGTTCAGAATGGCATTGAGTTCCGCGTGGCACACATACAAGTATTTTGAATTTAATCCTTCTTCATGTCCCCAAGGGTATTCATCATCGTCGCAGCAATGCGGCATACCGTTGTAGCCCATGGAAATAATCCGTTTTTCAGCATTTACAATGCAGGCGCCGACCTGCGTGGAAGGATCCTTACTGCGCATGGAAGAAAGCAGTGCAATCCCCATAAAATATTCGTCCCAACTTAAATAATCCGCTCGTTTCATCTTTAAACACCACCCCTTTTTACATTTATTGTAATACAATTTACAACAAAATGCAAGATGATTCCAATCAACCGAATGAACAAGTGTCAATAATCCAACTTTATTGCTAACCGTTACGACAGATGTATAGATAATGTAAAAGAAGCCGTTACTTTTTTATACAAAAATCCGATAAAATGTTCTCTTGTTTGTTTATCTGATACAAATATTGTCTTTGCCGATAAAAAAACAACAAGATATTGTGTTTTTTCGATTGACAGACTCTATGTGTTGTGCTATAATGACATCATCCCGCCAAAAGGAATTCTGAGTTTGTTTCCTTTCGGCAGTTTTTTCGGAGGTGATACCCTTGCGTTTGGCGGGGCTGCAAAAATTGACCCTGTTGGATTTTCCGAAAACGGTCGCCTGTACCGTTTTTACAGACGGGTGCAACTTCCGTTGTCCGTTCTGTCATAACGCTTCGTTGGTTTTGTCGGAGGAAAATCCATCCTTTTTAGCGGAAGAGGATCTTCTGTCTTTTTTAAAGAAAAGAACCGGCGTTTTAGAAGGTGTTGTTTTCACCGGCGGCGAACCGCTGTTGCATTCTGATTTACCGAGCCTGATGGAAAAAATCAAACAGCTCGGCTATAAAATCAAGCTGGATACCAACGGCACCAACCCGACCGCTTTAGCAATGCTGATCGAAAACGGTTTGGTCGACCGGGTCGCGATGGATATTAAGAACGCGCCGGAATATTATGCTGAAACCGTCGGACTGCCCGCTCTTGATTTGGAAAAAATAGAACAGTCCAAAAATCTTCTCCTGCATCAGACGATTCCTTTTGAATTTCGGACAACCGTTGTCAAGGGACTTCATGATACGGAAAAACTGATTCAATTGGCAGAATGGATCGCCGGAGACGAAGAATACTATCTTCAAGGATTTAAAGATTCCGGCAGTTTGATCAATGCCGCCGGTCTCTCGGCTTTTCCCAAAGAAGAAATGCTGGCATTTGCCGACGCGGTACGACCCTATGTTCCTTCGGTGCAAGTGCGCGGAATATAAATATTAATAATTTACAAATAAAGGGAGAAAAAATCATGTATCAAGTTATTAAACGAGACGGAAAAATTGTAGAGTTCAACATTGAGAAAATCGCCGACGCGATGAAAAAGGCGTTTGAAGCCACCGAGACCGATTTTACCGAAAATATCATCGACTTTTTGTCGCTCAAGGTATCCGCCGATTTTCTGCCGAAAATCAAAAACGGATTTGTTTCGGTGGAAGATATTCAGGACAGTGTGGAAAATGTGTTGTCCCAAGGCGGCTATAACGGCGTTGCCAAAGCATATATTTTGTACCGCAAACAGCGCGAGAAACTGCGCAATATCAATAGTACCTATTTGGATTACAGCGAAACTGTCAATAACTATGTTAAGGTTTTGGACTGGCGTGTGAAAGAAAACTCCACCGTTACCTATTCGGTCGGCGGTTTGATCCTTTCCAACTCGGGCGCTATTACCGCCAACTACTGGCTGTCGGAAATTTACGACGATGAAATCAGTTCGGCGCACCGTGATTGCGATATGCACATTCACGACCTTTCCATGTTGACCGGCTACTGCGCCGGATGGAGTTTGAAACAGCTGATCAAGGAAGGTCTCGGCGGTGTTCCGGGCAAGATCACCTCTTCCCCTGCCAGCCACCTTTCCACCCTCTGCAATCAGATGGTCAACTTCCTCGGTATCATGCAAAACGAGTGGGCGGGCGCACAGGCGTTTTCTTCCTTTGACACCTATCTGGCACCGTTTGTCAAGGTCGACAACCTGACCTATAAAGAGGTCAAACAATGCATTCAATCCTTTATTTACGGCGTCAACACCCCGTCCCGTTGGGGTACTCAAGCACCTTTCTCCAACATCACCTTGGATTGGACGGTACCGAAGGACTTGAAAGACCTACCGGCTATTGTCGGCGGCAAAGAGGTTAACTTTACCTATGGCGACTGCGTCGAAGAAATGAAGTTGATCAATAAGGCATTTATCGAAATCATGATTGAGGGCGATGCCAACGGCCGCGGATTCCAATACCCGATTCCGACCTACTCCATCACTTCTGATTTTGACTGGTCCCCCACCGAGAACAACCAGTTGCTGTTTGAAATGACTGCAAAATACGGTACTCCTTACTTCTCCAACTATATTAACAGCGATATGGAACCGAGCGATGTTCGTTCGATGTGTTGCCGTTTGCGCTTGGATCTGCGTGAACTGCGCAAGAAATCCGGCGGATTCTTCGGCAGTGGCGAAAGCACTGGTTCTATCGGCGTTGTCACCATTAATATGCCGCGAATTGCCTATTTGGCGGAAAATGAGCAGGATTTCTACAAACGGTTAGATCATTTAATGGATGTTGCCGCCCGTTCGCTGAAAATCAAGCGTACTGTTATTACCAAGCTCTTAAACGAAGGACTTTATCCTTATACCAAGCGTTATCTCGGCACACTGGACAATCATTTTTCGACCATCGGTCTTGTCGGCATGAACGAAGCCGGCTTAAACGCCAAATGGATTCGCGCCGATATGACAACCGAAAAATGCCAGCAGTTTACCATTGATGTGCTGAACCATATGCGCGAGCGTCTGTCGGATTATCAGGAACAATACGGCGATTTGTATAATCTGGAGGCCACCCCTGCCGAATCGACTTCCTACCGTCTTGCCAAGCACGATGTAGAACAGTTCCCCGATATCATTACCGCTTCGGAAGCCGGCGGCGCCCCCTACTACACCAACAGTAGTCATTTGCCGGTCGGTTATACGGATGATATCTTCTCGGCGTTGGATATTCAGGATGAATTACAGACGCTTTACACCTCCGGCACGGTTTTCCATGCTTTCCTGGGTGAAAAATTGCCCGATTGGCAGGCCGCCGCAAATCTTGTCCGCAAGATTGCCGAGAACTATAAACTCCCCTATTATACCATTTCCCCGACCTACTCGGTCTGCAAAAATCACGGCTATTTGACCGGCGAACAGTATGTCTGCCCTGAGTGCGGCGAAAAAGCCGAGGTTTACAGCCGTATTACCGGCTATTACCGTCCGGTACAGAACTGGAACGAGGGAAAAACGCAGGAATATAAAGAACGCCGTGAATACAATATTGAGACCAGCGTGATGAAGCCGCGTCAGACAGAGGGTGCCTCAGCTGTTGCCGAATCGGCACCGCAGACCGAACCGACTGCCAACGGCGCACAGCAGGCGTTGTTGTTTGCCACCCAGACCTGCCCGAATTGCCGCATTGCCTATAATTATTTAGAAAAGGCAAACTTTCCGTATGAAAAGCTCTATGCGGATGAGCATTTGGATTTAGTCAAAAAATACGATATTGCCCAAGCCCCGACCTTGGTATTGACCAACGGCGATTCCTTTAAAAAGTATATCGGTGCCGGTGCCATTAAGCAATTCCTGGCTTCACTCGGAGACGGTGCAAATGGTTGATGTATTGATTGTCGGCGGTGGTCCCGCGGGATTGACCGCGGCGCTGTATGCCGGTCGTGCCGGAAAATCGATTACCGTATTGGAAAAAAACGCCTTTGGCGGTCAGATCACCTGGTCGCCGAAGGTGGAAAACTTCCCCGCAACCGCCGCGCTTTCGGGTTTGGAATTTTCCGACCGTTTGACCGAACAGGTACTCCGCTACGGCGTGAACCTGGAATCGGATGAAGTCAACGCCGTTCAGGTAGAAAACAATCTTGTCCGCGTTTCCACAGTCTTTGGCGATACCTATGAGGCAAAAACGCTGATTTTGGCAACCGGTGCCGCTCCCCGCCGTTTAGGACTTCCGGAGGAAGAAAGGTTTATCGGCGCCGGCGTCTCCTTCTGTGCGGTATGTGACGGCGAATTTTTTCGCGAAAAAACGGTTGCCGTTGTCGGTGGCGGCAATACCGCTTTGCAGGAGGCAATTTATCTTTCCGCTCTTTGTAAGACGGTATATTTGATTCATCGAAGAGCCGAATTTCGTGCCGATCAATCGTTGGTTTCAGCGATGGCAACGCACCCCAATATTTTCTTTTTGCCTGACCGTGTTGTCACGCAACTGAAAGGCGAAAGTCGTTTATCGGCTGTTGTTTTGGAGAGAAAAGACGGCACAACGGAAGAATTAGCTGTAGACGGTCTGTTTTTAGCTGTTGGCCATACCCCGGAAAACGCGTTATTTCCGTCGATCGTTCCGATAACCGATCAAGGTTATGCCGATGCGGACGAATCCTGCAAGACAAACTTTCCGCAGATTTTTGTGGCGGGAGACTGTCGTCAAAAGCAGGTACAGCAACTGACCACCGCTGTTTCGGACGGTGCCACGGCGGCTTTAGCGGCCTGCCGGTATTTAGATGAATCGGTTTAAAAACAGCGCATCTTTGATTTTTCAAAGGTGCGCTAAACTAAAGGTGATTTTTTAACATGAATTATGTGATCGTCAATAAAATGACCAAAAAGACCAACCGTACAGATTTTCTTTCCCCTGTTCTTGCCTTGGTACCGGGAGAAAAAACGGTGATAGATGCCAAGAAAACAGACTATATCTCGTTGGTCGATTCCCTGCAACCGCAAGACGCGCTTTATTTGATCGGCGGTGATGGCACGCTCAATTATTTTTTCAACGAAATAGACCCCGACCGTTTAGAAAACGAAATATATTTTTACAGTCTCGGCAGCGGCAATGATTTCTTCCGTGATCTTGGCTTTCATGATACCTTTGTCCGTATCAACGACTACATAAAAAATTTGCCGGTTGTCACCACTGCGACCTATCAAAAACGATATTTTCTCGGTGCCGGTTTAGGGTTGGAGGGCGCAACGGTCTATTACAGTGAAACCGATGTCAAAAAAAAGAATAAAAATTTTGTGGTTGGCGCATTCAAGGCTTTTGCGCGCTTTAAACCTTACGGCGCTGCGATTACTTTTGACGGTCAGACCCGTCGGTTTGAAAACATCTATTTAGCCACCGTGATGAAAGGAAGATATGTCGGCAGCGGAATGTTGCTGGCGCCCGGACAAGACCGAACCGATGCCGACGGAAAAGTAACTCTGGTCGTGGTGCATGCCAAAAATAAATTTGCCGCTTTCCCGGCGCTTTTTAAGCTGTTGACCAAAAGTAAGAGGCGCTCGGAGAAAAACTTCTTTGTCTATTCCGGCAAGGAATTTGAAATACACGCAAACGCCGAAAGCTATCTGTTTTTAGACGGCGAGCCCTGCCCGATGGGAAAGGATTACGCCGTCTCCGCCCGTACACAAGTTTTAACCACAAAGGACTGAAACCGATGCCGAAAAATTTTACTGAATTTCTACAACTTGCCCTACCCTTCATCAAAGCCGCGCTGATTTTGCTGCTTGGACATTACGCCATTGTTCTGCTGCTGAAAATAGCGCAGCGTGCCCTTTCCAAAACAAAATTAGACCAATCATTAATCCGTTTTTTACTCAAAACCATCAATATCAGCGCTCATGTGTTGATTTTGCTTCCCGCATTAAACGAAACGGGCATTTCCACTACCGGATTTTTAGCGGCGCTTTCTGCCGCGGCAATCGGTATTGCATTAGCGTTAAAGGACTCTTTAAGCAATATTGCCGGCGGCATTCTGCTGTTGCTTTCTCCGCGATTTGCCACCGGGGATTATATCGGTGTAGACGATAATGAAGGATATGTTTCCTCCATCGAACTCATGCACACCACCATTCGCACCTACAATAACCGCCACATCACCTTTGCCAATGCCGCTCTGTTAAATTCAACCGTCACCAATTATACCTGGGAGGGCATTCGCCGTATTGATCTATATTTCCCGGTTTCCTATCAAGCCGATATTACCCTTGCCGAAAAAACCGCGAAGGAGGTCATGCGCAACCATCCGCTGGTACTGCCGGAAGACCAAAAACCGCTTATTGCCCGCGTGTTTGAATACCGTGACAGCGCCGTTATTTTACATCTGTTACCCTGGTGTAAATGTGAAGACTATTGGACGGTTTATTACGATATTTTGGAACAGGTTCGCCTCGCTTTGGGCGAAAAAGGAATTGAGATTCCATTCAATCAACTGGATGTTCATCTCGATCAAATCCCACAATAATTCATTTACGGTATGCCTTTTTCGGCATACCTTTTTTGTTTAATCGGCAACATTTCGGATATACTGAAACTGGGAAGTGATTACATGAATATCCGTACCGATTTAGTGACCGAAGAAAAAGAACTGCACACCGAAGAAATCGAGGGCGCTCTGACCGAAGTGTTTGAGCAAAACGGTATTACGGTGGAAAAAACTGTCATTCAAACAGAAAAATCCGCCCACCGTCTTAACAAGCCAAAGGGCACCTATTTTACGCTTACCTTTGACAATTTACAACATCTATGTGACCCGGAGCCGCTGGTGGATGTCATTTGCCAAGTTCTGTCCGTTCTCTTACCAAAGCATCGTGATAATGTGCTGACCGTCGGACTCGGCAACCGCGAAATTACGCCGGATGCGTTAGGTCCTTTAACAGCGGACAAGCTGCTGGTGACGAGACATATCGGAAAAGACTTCATCAAACGCTATGGTCTTCAGGGGTTACAGTCGGTTTCCGCCATTACCCCGGGCGTTATCGGCAAAACCGGTATTGAAACCTTTGAAATCGTTCAAGGAACGGTGGCGCGCACCTCTCCCTCTGCCCTGATCGTTATTGATGCCCTTGCGGCACGACGGCCGGAACGGCTCTGTCGAACCTTACAGCTGACCGACACCGGCATTTGTCCCGGATCCGGCGTTCATAACAGCCGGAAAGCCATTAATGCGGATTTTTTCGGCATTCCTGTGATTGCTCTCGGTATTCCGACCGTCGTCGATACCGGCTCTTTGGTTTTCGATTTGACCGGTCAAAAAATCGGGTCTGCCGAAGAGGAAATGATGGTCACACCCAAAGATATTGATCAATTGGTCGACCGTGCCGCGTCCATCCTTGCCGATGCGTTGAACCGCTTTTTACAACCGGACCTTGACCGCGAAGTTCTTCGTTGCTTGGCATAACGCGAAAGCTATCGGCATAAAATAGTACCGTTGATAAAAAATCGGGAGGGATTTCCATGCAAAATCGCGGTACAGTAGTTCGTTATCTTATTTCCTCCCTTGTTTGTGTTGCCGTTTTCTTCCTGAACGGTTATTTTATCTTGTTTCCTTCGGAAAAATCATCGGTTTTTCCATTTCCGGCATCGAACGGTTCCGCGGTTTTGCAACCGCAAGAGATCACCCCGACCGACCTTTCGGCAAACCAAGCCCCTGCGGATGCGTTGGCATCGACGCCGACTGTAACGGTAGATGAGCAACTGCTTGCAACCGCCGCCAAGGGAACCGTAAAGGGGAAGGTATCAGAGAAATTCATTACACCCTATACCGCACCGGTCAGCTATGACAGCGTTTATTTAAAAAACAGCACCTCTAAAGAAATTGATATAAAATCTCTTTTGTCGGAAAAGCTGTCTTTTGCCGTCAGTCAAGACGGTACGCCGCAAGTATTAATCATGCACACCCACACCACCGAATCCTTTTTGCCCGAAAGTCGGGATTACTATACCGATAAGGATGTTTCTCGTACCCGGGACAACCGCTACAATATGGTATTTCTCGGGGACATTGTCACTCAAAAAATAGCGGCGGCAGGCTTTGGCGTCATTCACGATACTACCGTGCATGATTATCCCGAATACAACGGCAGCTATGACCGCGCCGCCGAAACCATCAAAAATCAGTTAAAACAAAATAAAAATATCAAAATCGTTTTGGATCTGCACCGCGACGCCATTGCCTCCGACAACGATAAAACCAAAACCGTTACCGAAATCGGCAGCAAAAAAGCCGCACAAATCATGTTGGTCATGGGTTGCGAAGACGGTACGGTGAAAAATTTTCCAAATTGGCGGGAAAATCTGAAATTAGCAGTTCGTTTGCAACAGAAAATTGAAAAAATGTATCCCACTTTAGCAAGACCGGTCAGTTTTATGCCGCGCAAGTATAACGAAAACTTGACCACCGGATCCATGCTGATCGAAATCGGCACCGACGCCAACAGTCTGGAAGAGGTTGCCTATTCCGCCGATTTGCTCGGCAACAGTATCGTAGAATTATTAAAAAGCATTACCTAAAGGAGAAAAATGAGAAAACCATATCGCTTATTTTGGCGTACTTTTTGGCTGAGTTCGGTCATTGTCTGGTGCTTATTGCTCGGCGGATACGGCGTTGCCAAAGCCTATGAAAATACCGTACGAATCGGATACGGTGAATACCGTTCCGCCATTCGTCTCACTTCGGACGGTCTTCAAATATTAGATTTTTTGATTCCGCTATAACAAAAAATTCGGTAGTTTTTGCTACCGAATTTTTTTATGCTATTCTTTGTTTTGCGCATTACCGACGATCACGGTTCCCGAAGATGACCCAATCCGTTCGGAGACAGAACGGGTGCAAACGATTTTAAATTAGTGGAACCCATAAACCGTTTCAGTCTCCTGATTTTATCCCCGCTTTTTCTAATCGCACTGTCACTTGCCCTTTAATCCCAACCGGGCAATCGCATCTTCGCGCATTTTATATTTCAGAATCTTTCCGGCAACATTCATCGGGAAAGCGTCGGTAAATTCAATATACCGCGGCACCTTATGCCGTGCCATATGTTCATTGATATAGCCTTTCATCTCGTCCGCCGTCATACTTTCGCCGTCCTTCAAAATGATACAAGCCATAATTTCCTCGCCATACTGTTGGTCGGGCACGCCAATGACCTGAACATCCTTGACCTTCGGATGGGTATAAATAAATTCCTCGATTTCTTTCGGATAAATATTTTCCCCGCCGCGAATGATCATATCCTTCAGGCGCCCGGTGATGCGGTAATTTCCCTCTTTGGTACGGCAAGCCAAATCGCCGGTGTGCAACCAACCGTCTTGATCAATCGCCGCGGCGGTTTCGGTCGGCATTTTATAGTAACCCTTCATAATGTTATACCCGCGTGCCACAAATTCACCCGTAACCTCATCGGGACAATCTTCGCCGGTTTCGGGATCAACGATTTTACATTCAATTTCGGGCAAAGCGCGACCAACCGTACTGACGCGCACCTCGATCGGATCATCGACCGAAGACATCGTACAACCGGGTGAAGATTCCGTTTGTCCGTAAACAATCGTGATCTCCCGCATATTCATTTTGTCAATGACATCCTGCATGACCGAAATCGGGCAGGGACTGCCCGCCATAATACCGGTGCGGACATGAGAAAAATCGGTTTTGGGGAAATCGGGATGTTCCAGCAGCGCAATAAACATGGTCGGCACGCCGTGAAACGCCGTAATTTGTTCATCATTGATACAATTCAGCGCGGGCTTTGGCGCATAATAGGGCAACGGATAAATCGTCACGCCATGTGTCATCGACGCCGTCATTGCCAACACCATACCGAAACAATGGAACATCGGCACCTGAATCATCATACGGTCGGCGGTCGACAGATCCATTCTGTCACCGATACATTTACCGTTGTTCACAACATTGTAGTGGGTTAACATAACACCTTTCGGGAATCCCGTGGTACCCGAAGTATACTGCATATTGCAGACATCGTCCTTGCGAACCTCGGCAGCCATACGGTAGACCTCTTCGACCGGCACATTACGCGCTTTATCCAAGGCTTCTTCCCAGGTGATACAACCCTTTTGACGGAATCCGACGGTAATAATATTGCGCAAAAACGGCAACCGACGGCTATGTAACGGGCTGCCGCTCGGCGTATCCTGCAATTCAGGACACAGCGTCGCCATCACTTCGGCATAGTTAGAATCGCGGAATCCCTCGATCATGATAAGCGTATGGGTATCCGACTGTTTTAAAAGATATTCCGCCTCATGAATTTTATAGGCCGTGTTCATCGAAACAAGAACCGCACCGATTTTGGTCACCGCCCAAAACGCAATATACCATTGCGGTACATTGGTCGCCCAAACAGCAACATGGTCGCCGGCACCGACGCCCATGGCGATCAATGAGCGCGCAAAAGTATCGACATCGCGCCGAAATTCATAATAGGTTCTGGTATAATCCAAGGTCGTATATTTGAATGCCAGGTGATCCGGAAACTCTTCCACCATACGATCCAAAACCTGCGAAAAGGTACAGTCGATCAGTAATTCCTTTTTCCAAACATACTGACCGGTATGCGCATTGTTATAATAAAGCGATTTCCGCGTGTGCTCGGCATGGTTATACTGACTCATATAGCTTTCAAACTGCGACAGAATAATTTCCATATCCTGCAGTTCTTCCATCCAAACCGGATCCCATTCCAATGCAATGAAACCGTCAAAGTTGACCGAACGAAGCGCCAGCATTATTTCGTTGATCGGCAGTTCTCCGTCGCCCATCAGGCAATAGGAAACTGTCCCGCTGTTCTGCCGGGCATCTTTCAGATGCACATGGCGAATATACGCACCCAAATTCTTGACCGTTTGTTCCGGTCGCTCATTCCCCGAAAAATAGGTGGAATAGCAGTCCCACAGGGCGGCAATACCGTCACAGGCAAAGTATTCGAGTACATTCCGCAACGATTCGGTATCGGCAAACAGTCCGCTGGTTTCCAGCAAAAGGGTTACGCCGTCCTGTTCTGCCATCGGCAGAATCTTTTCAATAAACTGTTTTACATGCTCCACATCGCCTGCCTCACCGTGTGACGAAGCATGGATCCGGATATACGGAATCCGCAGGTTGGCGGCAATGCGAATGCATTCCTCCAATTCAGCAAAAGAATCTTCGGTTTTTTGCGCGTCGGCAGGATCACAAATACTGTCAATGCAGGGGATTTTTAATTTTTTTTCATATAAAACGCGTCTGGTTGAAGCGGCGGCATAATCATGAAACGCACTGTTTTGTGCGGTAAAAAGATCATTGCGCACATTGTGCAGTTCAATGCCGCCAAAACGCAATTCCGCAGCGATATCACACAGCTCTGCAAAGGAACGACCGTGCCATCCTTTGGTCGAAAATGCTAATTTCATGCGTTATTGCCCTCCTCATAAACAATTTTGTTGACCGCGTTCAAAAAGGCGCGAATAGAGGAACCGATAATATCGGTTGAAATTCCGTTGCCCGAGAAGATCTTGCCGTTGTGCCGCAAGCGAACCAACGCGGAACCCATGGCCTCCCTACCCTCGGTCACCGCCTGGATCTGAAAGTCATCCAATTCATAGTGGCGACCGATGATCTGCTCTAACGCACGGAACGCGGCGTCAACCGGACCGTCGCCGGTGCAGATACCGGTTAAAGTCTTTTCGTCTTTCGTCAGCGTGATCTGTGCCGACGCTGTAATAATATTACCGTTGTTGATAACATAGTTTTCCAAACGGTAGGTCGGCGGTACCTGTAAGGCTGTACTGGCAACAATAGCTTCCAATTCCCTGATCCCAAGCGATTTTCCTTTGTTCACCCGGCAAAATTCTTCATAGACCTTGGTCAAATCCTCTTCCGACAAATCATAACCGAGGTCTTTCACTGCGGCAACGATTTCTTCGCGATCGGCATCCTGCTGAAAGACAGCATTACCGGCGCCACCGTGTAGTGCTTCATCCTGGAGGTTCCCGGCTTCTTCACGCTGATTCAACCCGAGGATCCAACCGATTTGACCGGTAATACGCTGTAAATTATTATAATCCAACGAGGTGGAAACACCCAAGCGACTGCCGCGATGATTCAACACCGAGGAAACCGTGCAGAAGTCCGGGATTTCCCGACTGCCGACCGCACAAAGGATCTCCTCTACCCCGCTCTTGACCGCCATCAGACAAGAAGCGGAAGCCAAGCCGCTTTCACTCCTGCAAACAACGCCCAATTGAACATTTTGAAGCGCTGGAATATCGTTTTTTACCGTCTGTAAATAGTCCTGAAACTCATCCGGCAGCATAGCGCCCTCGCTATCGCAAAGCGTGACCGTCTCCACGCCGTTTTGCACGGCAAGCTCGATAATCTGTTTTAAAAATTCCGTTTCACTGCGCGTCGCGTCTACAGCGTAAAGCTCAAAAGGAATACCGCTGTTTTTTGCGGCGGCAAATAACTTTTCGGCGAACGGAATCATTTTATGCGGTTTTAAATGACATTGATACTCCATCAACACCGCAGAAACCGGCAGACAAAGACGGATCCGACAGTTTTTGGCACTCGCCAGCGCCGACGCCGTCATTTCGATCGCCGCAAGATCCGGCGCGGTTTCCACCGAAATTTTACTGTTTTTGACAAACGCGGCAACGGTACGAATCAACAACGAGTCGGTTGTCGGATTGACAATTGCCGGCATTTCAATCACCGCGACACGCAATCGGTCTAAATGTCTGGCAATCTCAATTTTTTCTTTAAACGAGAGGCGTTTTGCATTCAAAACCAAAGACATTTCGCTGACCGTTAACTGTTTCATTTTTCTTCACCTTTTCCAATAAGATAAAAAGTCCCTGAAGCCAATCGGCTTCAGGGACGAATCACTAAAATCCGCGGTACCACCCTGTTTACTGCAACCTTGCAGTCACTTTCCCGGCTCTAACAAGCCGTTTGCCTTGATAACGGGGCAAGCCGGAACTTCTTACTGTGATTTCGGAAGCTCTGCTCAGGAATGAGACTTTGTTTTCTTGGCGTATCGGTTTCCACCCCATCCGATTCTCTGTCCCGCACAACCGAAAACAAATAGTTCCTTCAATGCATTTCAATATCTTTTCAAATGATACCACAATTATATCAGAATGTCAACCTTTTTTTATCGGGCAGATCCAATTGAAGCGATCCTCCACATCGCCGCGTTGGATACCGGTCAAAGTGTCATACAGATGCTGAGAAACTTCACCGATTTCGCCGTTGTTAATGACATAAACCTCATCTTTGTAGCAAAGCTCTCCGATCGGTGAAATAACGGCGGCGGTACCGCAACCCCATGCTTCTTTTAAGCGACCGTTCTTCATCGCGTCAACCAACTCATCAACGCTCAACAGGCGCTCGTGAACGGTATAGCCTTCGCTCTTCAGCAATTCCACGCAGGATTTACGGGTAATACCGGGCAGGATAGAACCGTCCAACGCCGGGGTCACAATCTCATCGTCAATACGGAACATGACATTCATAGCACCGACTTCTTCAATGTATTTGCGCTCGACACCGTCCAACCACAAAACCTGCGAATAGCCGAGTTCTGCGGCGCGTTGTCCGGCACGGGTGCTGGCGCCATAGTTGCCGCCGCATTTCGCCTCGCCGGTGCCGCCGCGAACGGCGCGGACATCTTCGGTCTCGATCATGATTTTAACCGGATTCAAGCCCTCTTTGAAATAACTGCTTGCCAACGAAGCAATTACAACATAGGTCACGCTCGATACCGAGTGCACACCCAAAGATTGGTCATTGCCGAACATAAACGGACGCAGATAAAGGGTCGTTCCCGGTGCGGTCGGCACCCAATCATACTCGACCGAAACAAAGGTCTTTAAAATTTCCAGCGCGTCGTCTTCGGGAATGGTCGGCAGGCACATGCGTTCCGCCGAACGGTTCAAACGGCGAACATTTTCGATCGGGCGGAAGAGTTGAACCTCTCCGGTTTTGGTACGGTACGCCTTTAAGCCCTCAAAAATTTCCGATCCGTAGTGCAGTACGGTCGAAGCCGGATGCAGGGAAAGATTTTGGAACGGCACAATGCGCGCGTCATGCCATCCGCCTTGATCAGCATCATATTCCATGATAAACATATGGTCTGTAAAAATCTTTCCGAATCCGTACTCGGCATTCTCCGGTTTTTTTGCCGGTGCTGTGTTCTTTGTAATTGAAATATTCATCCTTAACCCTCCTGATAATCTCTGCCGATTTTCATGGCATTTAAGTTGACATCCAACATATCGGCATGTTTTGCCGAAACAACCTTTTTGAGCGCATCCACCACGGCTTGTTCGTTTTCAAAGCCGTTGGTTTCCGCCAAAACCTTGCCCATCAAAATGATGTTTGCCATTTTCGGGATATTATGATCCGAAGCAATTTTGGTAGCCGGAACATAGAAAACCTGAACATCGGTACGCTCGACCTTGCGTTCCACCAGGGTGGAATCGACGAAAATCATGCCGCCGGGTCTTACCGCGGATTCGTATCTGTCCAAAGAAGGTAAATTCATGGCGATCAGGACATCCGGGGTCACCACGATGGGCGAGGCAACCTCTTTATCGCTGATAACGACCCCGCAGCTGGCGGTACCGCCGCGCATTTCAGGACCGTAGGAGGGCAACCAACTGACATTCATGCCGTCGATCAGACCTTTGTATGCCAACAATTTGCCCGAGAACAAAATTCCCTGTCCGCCGAATCCGGCAAACAAATACTGCGTGGTAGCCATTTATTCGTCCCCCTTCTCTGCCGAACGATCCTTATAAACGCCCAAAGGATAATAAGGAATCATCTTTTCGTCGATCCATTGCAATGCCTTTTGCGGAGTCAATCCCCAGTTGGTCGGACAGCTGGAAAGGACTTCGATCAACGAAAAGCCTTTGCCGTTGATCTGATTTTCAAACGCCTTTTTAATGGCTTTCTTGGCGTTTTTGATGTTTTTAACATTATTCACCGCCACACGCGCTAAATACTCCGGACCGTCAAGCTGAGAAAGCATCTCGCAGACCTTCACCGGATAGCCGCAAAGATTGACATCACGGCCGTAGGGCGATGTTTGCGTGACCTGCCCCGGCAACGAAGTCGGCGCCATCTGACCGCCGGTCATGCCGTAAATAGCGTTGTTGATAAAAATAACGGTAATATTTTCGTTACGGGCGGCGGAATGAACCGTTTCCGCCGTACCGATGGAAGCCAGGTCGCCGTCACCCTGATAGGTGAAAACGATATTTTCGGGATCCGAGCGTTTCACGCCTGTTGCCACTGCCGGCGCTCTGCCGTGCGCCGCTTCAATCATATCAAAATTAAAGTAGTCATACGCCATGACCGAACAACCAACCGGTGCAATACCGATGGTTTTCCCTTCAATGCCGAGCTCATCAATGACCTCTGCCACCAAACGATGCACGATGCCGTGGGTACAACCCGGACAATAGTGCAGCGGCACATCGGTCAGCGCATGCGGTTTATCAAAAATAACCATTATTTTGCACCTCCGTTATGAATTGATAAAATTGCATCCAAAACCTGTTCCGGCAACGGAATCATACCGCCGGTACGGTTGCAAAGGCTGACCGGCGCTTTTCCGTTGACCGCCAGACGAACATCTTCGATCATCTGTCCCATCGACAGCTCGACCGAGAGGAAATGCCCGACTTTCTCAGCTGCCGCGGCAAAGGCTTTGGTCGGGAACGGCCACAGGGTGATCGGACGGATCAAGCCGACCTTGACGCCCTGTTCGCGCGCCTGATCAATAGCGTTCTTCGCCACACGCGCGGCAATACCGAACGCCGCAACACAGATTTCGGCGTCCTCCATCTTATATTCCTCATAAAGGACTTCGTTTTCTTCAATCACTTTATAGCGTTCAAAACGGTCAAAGTTGGTCTTCTCCAACAGGTCGGGTTTCAAATAAAGCGAGTTAATAATATTATGTTCGCGTTTCATGCCCGTGCCGGTAACCGCCCACGGCTTTTCCACCGGGTCACGGAATTTGAAATCCAACGAAACGGGTTCCATCATCTGACCCATCGTACCGTCCGCCAAAATCATGGCTGTCATGCGATACTGATCCGCCAATTCAAAGCCGCGTACCGTCAATTCTGCCATTTCCTGCACCGAATCGGGCGCCAAAACGATCATGTGAAAATCGCCGTGCGCGCCGCCTTTGGTGGCTTGGAAATAGTCGGATTGGGAGGGTTGAATACCGCCGAGTCCGGGGCCGCCGCGCTGTACATTGACGACCAACGCTGGCAGATCCGCACCCGCCAAATAGGAGAGTCCCTCTCCTTTCAGCGAGATACCGGGGCTTGACGAGGAGGTCATCACCCGTTTTCCGGTTGACGCCACCCCGTATACCATATTGATGGCGGCAATTTCACTTTCCGCCTGTAAGAATGTTCCGCCGATTTTAGGCATCCGCTTTGCCATATATGCGGCAACTTCGGTCTGCGGGGTAATCGGATACCCGAAATAGTGACGACAACCTGCCAGAATTGCGGCTTCGGCAATCGCCTCGTTTCCTTTCATTAAAACCTTATCAGCCATAATCACCCGTCCTTTCTACTTTTCAATCTTAATAATGCAATCCGGACACATGGTCGCGCAGAATGCACAACCGATGCAGTCTTCCGGATTTGCGGCTTCCACCGGATGGTGTCCTTTTTTGTTAATCTTGTCCTTGGCGAGGATCAATACCTTTTTGGGGCAAACCTCGACACACAGTCCGCAACCTTTACACAGATCGGTTTTAAAGGTTAATCGTGCCATAACAACTCTCCTTTACAGTTTCTTCTGTAACTCCAGCGGATACAGATGAGGTATTTTATTCTTCAGCGGTTCGTACAATTCCCGTGCGACCGTTGTGAACAACAATGGAAGACCGGTTTGACGGCAGAGCTCCCCGGCATAAGCCATCGAATGTTCCACATCCTCCGGCGCGGTTTCCCTGCCTAAATTGGAATTATTGATAATGCCGGAAAATTTCAGCCGGCAGGCATTTTCAATTTCCCGCATGACTTCGACGGTCGTCGCCGCCGTTCGGGTCAACGGACGGTAACAGTTTACCACCAAAAGCATATCGTAGTTTGCTTCTTCGGCAATTTTCGGGGAAAGCCGACCGAGCGCCAGCGCGCCGCGTTCATCTCCGCCCACATCGACAATGCTGTACAGTTCCCGGTCATCAGTGACGCTGTACATTTCCTGCGGCAGAGCGGGAATGTCCACATTTGAGTTGGCATAGGGCGAACAAATCAGCCGGATATCCTCTTTTTGTAACAGCGCTTCGCTGTCCTTGGTGCGAAAATACGGATTGACAATATCAATATCCGCAATCGCGACCCGCGGCTTTTGTTGCCGCAATTCTCTTGCCAGATTTACGGCGATATTGGTTTTGCCGCTGCCGTAATGACCTGAAAGAATGGTGATTCGTTTAAAATTCATGTTCTCTACCCAATTTAAAGTTTACTGCGTTGAATCTTGCCGCTGACCGTTTTCGGCAGTTCATCACGGAAGACAACAATACGCGGATATTTATACGGCGCGGTATGTTCCTTGACATAGTTTTGAATCTCTTTTTTCAGTTCTTCGGTCGGTTCGGTGCCCTTGACCAGCACAATGCTTGCCTTGACCACCTGACCGCGGACTTCATCCGGCGCCGCCGAAACGCCGCATTCCAATACATACGGCAGTTCCATGATCACGCTTTCAATTTCAAACGGCCCGATGCGGTAACCCGACGATTTAATGACATCGTCGGCACGGCCGACATACCAATAAAATCCGTCCTCATCGCACCACGCCATATCACCGGTATGATAATAACCGTCATGCCAGACCTCAGCGGTTTTTTCAGGATCGCGGTAATAGCCGACAAACAAGCCGCACGGAGCGCCGTTTTTGGTATTGATCACAATTTCACCCGTTTCGCCGACTGCAACCGGTTTTCCGTCCGCCGAAAGCAGTTCAACATTATAAATCGGTGCCGGTTTACCCATCGAACCGAGCTTATGCGGCGCGCCGGTCAAATTGCCGATGACCATGGTTGTTTCGGATTGCCCGAAGCCCTCCAAAATCTGCAATCCCGTCGCCTTTTCAAACTGACGGTAAACTTCGGGGTTCAACGCCTCCCCGGCGGTGGTCATGTGCTTAATTGAAGAAAGGTCATATTTGGAAATATCCTCTTTCACGAGCATCCGCAGCATGGTCGGCGGTGCACAAAAGGTGGTAATATGATATTTTTGGAACATCGGGAGAATATCAGCCGCATGGAAACGGTCAAAGTCATAGACAAAGGTAGCCGCTTCACAGAGCCATTGACCGTAAAATTTACCCCACATAGCTTTTGCCCAACCGGTGTCGGAAATGGTGAAATGCAATCCGTCCGGGTCGACATTGTGCCAATATTTCGCGGTATGAAAATGTCCAAGCGCATATTTATAGCTATGCGCGGCAATTTTCGGATATCCCGTTGTGCCCGATGTAAAGAACATCAACATGATATCGTCTCCGCAGGCGCAATCAGGCTGACGGTCAAAATGAGTGCTGAACAGAGAAAACTCTTCATCAAAATCATGCCAGCCGTCGCGTTTGCCGCCCACCATGATTTTATATTCCAAGGTCGGTGAAGATTGCGCCGCGATATCCACTTCCTGCGCTGTATTACCCTTTTCGGTGCAGAGGATCGCGCGAACGCCCGCCGCTTGAAAACGGTATTCAAAATCGTGCGACAGCAACTGATTCACCGCCGGAATGCCGATCGCACCGATGCGGTGTAAGCCCAGCATGGCAAACCAGAACTGATAATGGCGCCCGAGCACCAACATCACGCGGTCGCCCTTTTGGATGCCCAACGATTTAAAGTAGTTTGCCGCTTTGCAGGAATACTTTTTCATATCGGCAAAGGTAAAACGGTGTTCGGTCAAATCGTTGGCGACATGCACCATCGCCGTTTTTTCGGGCGATTTTGCGGCAATCGCATCCACAACATCATACGCAAAATTGAAGTCATCGGTATTCTTAAACCGAATCGAGATCGGCGTGCCGTTTTCATCCTCCACGCGCTCGACAAAGCGCTGGGAAATGCGTTCTTCGGGATCCCGGTCACGCGGCTTGGATTGCATGATCGGCGCCTTTTGCAGTTCGGGAACCGGCTCGCCGGTCGGATTCAAGACAATGGCATAAAAGGTACAGTCTTTACCGCCGACGGCAATCATACCGTGCGGCGAAGCACTGTCATAATAAATACTGTCGCCTGCCGATAAAATCTCGGTATGTTCCCCGACCTGAACCTTCAACTGTCCCTCAATGACAATATCACATTCCTGCCCGGCATGGGTCGTCAATTCGATCGGTTGATTTTGTGCTTTTTCTCTATATTTACTGCAAACATAAAGCGGTTCGGCAATACGGTTGCGAAAGGACGCCGCCAGGTTAAAATAGGTCATCCCATGCGCCTGCTCAATGCGCTGACCCTCCCCGCGTTTGGTAACAATATAGGACTTTAAGGTCGGGCTTTGCCCTTCGATAATATCGGTAACATCGACATTAAAGGCTTGCGCGCAACGGTATAAAAACGCAAAGTTTAAATCCTGTTCGCCGTTTTCGCAAGCGCGGTACTCCTCCACGCTGACGCCGGTTTCCTGCGCCATCTGTTCAACGGTCAATCCCTCAATTTCGCGCAGTTCAACAATGCGGCGTGCCATTTCTTTGATTTTTCGATCCAACCCCGTCAGACTGCTTTGCATGCTTCATTCCTCCGTTTTCCGGGACGAAAAGAACACCCGTCCCAAAGATGTTTCTTTGAGACGGGTGAAAAACTTTCACTCGCGGTACCACTCAAATTGCGATCACATCGCCACTCAGGGTCCAACAACCCTTATGCCTTTACGCAGCAATCACGGGAAGGTTCTACTCGACAAATGCTTTCTTCCTTCCGGCTCGGAAGTTACAGTACTGAAACACTCTAAACGGTTTGCACCACCCACCGTCTCTCTGTCAAGAGTCTGAAACAATACCCTCTTCGTCAACGCTTTTTACATTTTAAGTCAGTATACCACATCTTTGGTCTGTTTGTCAATGATTTTTTACAGCAAATTTCGCTGAATCTTGCCGCTGATGGTTTTCGGCAGTTCGTCACGGAAGACAACGATACGCGGATATTTATACGGCGCGGTATGTTCCTTGACATAGTTCTGAATTTCTTTTTTCAGTACTTCGGTCGGTTCGGTGCCCTTGACCAGCACAATGCTTGCCTTGACCACCTGACCGCGGACTTCATCCGGTGCCGCCGAAACGCCGCATTCCAATACATACGGCAGTTCCATGATCACGCTTTCAATTTCAAACGGCCCGATGCGGTAACCCGACGATTTAATTACATCGTCGGCACGGCCGACATACCAATAAAATCCGTCCTCATCGCACCATGCCATATCACCGGTATGATAATAACCGTCATGCCAGACCTCAGCGGTTTTTTCGGGATCTCGGTAATAGCCGAGGAACAAGCCGCACGGGATTTTTTCGTCGGTTTTAATCACAATTTCACCCGGTTTGCCGCAGGGCACCGGATTACCGTCGGCATCGATTAACGAGATATCGTAGAGCGGCACCGCTTTTCCCATAGAACCCAATTTACAAACAGAACCAGTCAAATTAGCGATTGCCAATGTAATTTCGGTCTGCCCGAATCCCTCCATGATCCGCAGTCCGGTCGCATCCAGGAACTGGCGATACACTTCGGGATTCAACGCCTCTCCGGCGGTGGTCATATGCTTCACCGAAGAAAGGTCATATTTAGAAAGGTCTTCTTTGATCAGCATCCGCAGCATGGTCGGCGGCGCACAGAAGGTCGTGATTTGATATTGTTTAAAGAGCGGAAGAATATCCGCGGCATGGAAACGCTCGAAGTCATAGGTGAAGACGGCACCCTCACAAAGCCATTGACCGTACAGTTTTCCCCAAAGGGCTTTGCCCCAACCGGTATCCGAGATGGTAAAGTGCAATCCGTCGTCGAAAACGCCGTGCCAATACTTCGCGGTGATATAATGTCCTAACGGGTACTTATAACTGTGCATAGCGATTTTCGGATAGCCGGTGGTGCCCGAAGTGAAGAACATCAACATCGGATCATCCCCGCAAGGCGTCTCCGGCGTACGGTAAAAATGAGCGCTGTACAGACTGAATTCCTCGTCAAAAGAACGCCAGCCGTCGCGTTTGCCGCCGACAATAATTTTATTCGTCAATTCAGGACATTGCGCCGCCGCCAAATCCGCCTGATGCGCAACATCCCCGTAGGCGGTACACAAAATAGCGCTGACTCCGGCCGCTTGAAAACGGTAGGTAAAATCATGCTCCTGCAACTGCGTGGTTGCCGGAATGGCAATCGCGCCGAGCTTATGCAAACCTAAAATCGCATACCAGAATTGATAGTGCCGACCAAGCACCAGCATCACGCGGTCGCCTTTTTTAATCCCGATGGATTTAAAATAATTCGCGCACATGTTGGAGCCGCGTTTCATATCCGCAAAAGAGAATCGACGCTCTACCCGGTTACGATCCAGATGCAGCATAGCCAATTTGCCCGGATTCTTTTTCGCAATCGCATCCACCACATCAAAGGCAAAGTTAAAGCTATCCTCGTTATGGAATAAAATCTTCTCCAATTTTCCGGTTTCATCTTCCACCGTTTCAATGAAACGGTCACCGACATGGTCCACATGTTGCGACGGTGCCAGTGTTTCGCGAATGATAGTTTCGGTGGTATCCTCACCCGGTAAAACGACCGCGACAAACAGGCAGTCCCGACCGTCAACGGCAATCATACCATGCGGCGTCGAGCTGTTATAATAAATGCTGTCGCCTTCGTTTAAATACTCGACATGATCACCGATCTGCACCTTTAACCGTCCGCTCATCACCAGGTCAAATTCCTGACCCGAGTGGGTTGCCAAATGGATCGGCTCATTTTGAAGACTTTCATCATAATCATATTTGACCCAATACGGTTCGGCAATTTTTTTGCGGAATTGCGGCGCCAGGCTTTTAATTTCGATCCCGTTTTCTTTCGCCGTTTGCTGTCCTTCGCCCTTCCTGGTCACCGTGTAAGAAGACAGGTGTGCGCTCTGCCCCTCCATCAAATCAGTAATACCGATGCCGAACACCAACGAACATTTATGAATAAAACTAAACGGAAAATCGCGTTTGCCCGATTCAAATTCAACATACTCTTCCGGAGACACCCCGGTTTTTTGCGCCATTTCTTCCATCGTAATGCCGTCGATCTCACGCATTTCCCGAATTCGGTTTGCCACTTCCATTAAAGCGTTATTAGCAACTGTTGACATCTTTGTTTCCTCCTTATAACAAAAAAACCGTCCCAAAGCGTTTGCTTTGAGACGGGTGAATTGGTTCACTCGCGGTACCACTCAAATTGCGATCACATCGCCACTCAAGGTCTAACAACCTTTATGCCTTTACGCAGCAATCACGGAAGGACCTACTGTTCGTTCAATCCTTCGGCTCGGAAGGGATGGGTTCTTATAAAAAGCAACTATCGGCTCACACCAACCGCCGACTCTCTGAAAGCGTTTTTTACAACCGTCTTCGTCATAGCCTTTTTAAACTAAAGTCATTATACTCTGCTTTTTGCTTTTTGTCAATAATTTTTTAAAAAAATTTCAGGTTCGCTTTACCGCGACGCTAATTTCAAAAATTTAGCCTCATTCATCTGCTCATTTGTCAGATAGTTGCCGTCATAAAACAGCGCATAGGTTGTAATCGGCGTTGGCGCGTTTTGGGCGGCATCCTTTGTTTCAAGGTGAATCGCGTGAAACGGGATTTGATGTTCCTTTGCCGTCTGTTCGATGATCGGCACATATTTCCCGTTGAACGGACATTGATTCGTATAAAAAAGCACATAACCTTTTTCTTCTACCTGCGGATGCTTGGCGCAAGCCTTAAAATGCGGCGGCGTGTTATCTGCCGAAAAGGGCAAGTACCACAGTTGAATACCGTTATCCGCCTCGTCACAAACGGTAAAGCCCTTATACTTCAAATATTTCGGATCTGCCAAAAAAGGTCTCTTCTTTGCCGAAGACAAAATACAAAGTCCTTTTTTCCCTTTTGCTTTGCTGTCTTGAATACACGCTTTCAGCAAATCGTTGGAATAACCGTTCCCTTTGAAAGAGCCGGAGACCCAAAGACAGTCGATATACATATAGTCCTCTGCTTCGATGGGATTCCATGCATTTTCCGCCGGAATATATTCAATAAAGCATTTTCCACGCTCACAACTTTTCAAAAACACCAATCCGTCGTCAAAGCGATCGTTCAGCCAGGCTTTTTTCGAGGATACCTGAACATCCTTGTTATTGGAGATCGCACAGCAAATATGCTCGCTTTCAAGATTTTCTTTCGTTACCCTGATGTATTCCATTCGGCAACCTCCCTTTCTTTCAAAATCAGGTTTTCTGTGGCTCTTCCTGAAGAAATTCCAGCATTTTTTCCAAGTGTTTTTCCGCCGTTTTTCTACCGATTTCGTAGGTGTGATAAAGTGCTTGCGGATCACGCTCCATGCGTTTTACCGGCAAAAAATCCTCCGGCCGGATCACAAAAAGCTTTCCTGCTTTTTCTCTTTCGCGAACCAGGTCGAGCTGCGCGTTATATAGAATATGCCGCTCTTCCAACGCCTTGATCAAGCCGGGATATTTTTTATATTTCAGACGGATCCACGGCAAAGATTTGTTTTTCTCTTTCCGATAGCCGTCCGGTTGTGTCAAAATCGCGATATTTGGGGTATACCCCAAGTCTTCCAAAAATGCCACCGGAATGGAATCGGAAATACCGCCGTCTAAAAGCTTTTGCCCGTCAATCTCAACAATTTGCGAAACCAACGGCAAAGAGGCTGACGCACGAATCCAATCAAACCCGTTATCTTCATCCCCGGTGTATCGATGGTAAACCGGTTTGCCGCTTTCAATATCGGTACAAACCACATAAAAATCCGTTGGATCGTTCCGATAGGCATCAAAGTCAAAAACATCCAAATGAAGCGGCACTTCGTTATAACAAAATTCCTTATTAAAAAGATTCCCTGTTTTTAAAAGCGAACCAATGCCGCAATAACGCTTATCTCCGCAAAACTTCATGTTATAACGGATGGTTCTGCCGATTTGTCCGGATTTGTAGTTCACGCCAAACGCGGCACCCGCCGACACCCCGACAATACCGTCAAAGCGAATGCCGTTTTCCATCATCACATCCATGACACCGGCACTGAAAATGCCCCGCATGGCACCGCCTTCGAGAATCAACCCTTTTTTCACACTTATACCTCTTTTTTCGGAAAAGCTCGTCAGTTCAGCAACATTCTGTCCGATTCCTGATTTTCACCGGCAATTTCGGCGAATTTCGCCATCAAGTCGGCTTTGGTAAGCTTGGCTTTCTCTTCGCCGGACACATCATAGATAATCTTTCCCTGATTCATCATAATCAGTCGATTGCCGTGTTGAATGGCATCTTTCATATTATGCGTAATCATAATCGCGGTAAGATGATTTTCAGCAACGATTCTATCGGTCAATGCAAGTACCTTAGACGCCGTCGCCGGATCCAACGCGGCAGTGTGTTCATCCAGTAAAAGGAGTTTCGGTTTCTGCATAGCAGCCATCAGCAAGGTGATTGCCTGACGCTGACCGCCTGAAAGCAGACCCATTTTGGTGGAAAGCCTGTTCTCCAGTCCCAAATCGAGTTGTGTCAGCAATTCGCGGAATCGTTCCCTGTCCTTTTTGGTGATTGCCCATTTGATCGTTCGATGTTTTCCGCGGCTTTCGGCAATCGAAAGATTTTCTTCCACCCACATATCCGCGGCAGTGCCCATCATCGGATCCTGAAACACTCTGCCGATATACTTGGCTCTTTTATATTCGGGCAAATTGGTAATGTTCTGCCCGTCTACCGTCACTTCACCGCTATCTATGCGGAAAACGCCGGTTATCGCATTCAGCATGGTAGATTTCCCGGCACCGTTACCGCCGATCACGGTAACAAAATCTTCATTTTCCAATTTCAAATTTAACTGATTCAGCGCTTTTTTCTCATTGATCGTTCCCGCGTTGAATGTTTTACTGACATTTTTAATTTCAAGCATTCTTCTTTAACACCGCCTTTTTAGAGAACCATTGCTTTTTAATATACGGAACGCCCAGAAAAATCGCGACGACCAAAGCCGAGAGCATTTTCAGATATTCGCTGGGAAGTCCTAAAAAGATAACGGTTTGGAAAACGATCCAATAAATAATTGCGCCAACAATCACGCTGAACAGTTTCAAGAAAAAATTAGAGGATATTTTGGAGATGATCGCCTCGCCGACAATCACCGCCGCCAAACCGATCACGATCGCGCCTCTTCCCATGTTGATATCAGCCGCACCCTGTTGTTGTGCCAGCAGAGAACCCGCCAAAGCGACAATACCATTGGAAAGCGCCAAACCAAACACCGTTGTGAAAGAGGTATTGATGCCCTGCGCGCGGCTCATACTGCGGTTGTTCCCCGTCGAGCGGAGAGAAATACCGAATTGTGTACCGAAGAACCAATAAAGTGCACATATCAACATCAAAATAATGATACCCAAAATAATCAGCGTTTTGACAATGTTATTTGTTCCGGTAGAGATCAACACTTTGTCTCTGAACTGGAAGCCTACCAACGGTTGATTTGCCTTGCCGGACATAATAAGCAGGTTCACCGACCACAACATCAATTGCGTCAGAATTCCTGCAAGAATCGCCGGAATACCCATGATCGTGTGAAGAATACCGGTCACCAGTCCCGCCAAAGCGCCGGCAAAAAAGGCAACGATCATTGCCACGATCACATTGACGCCTGAAAGGATCAGCATCGTGCAAACGGCGGCACCGGTACATATCGAGCCATCCACCGTTAAGTCGGCAACATCCAATATTTTAAATGTAATATAAAGTCCCAATGCCATAATGCCCCAGACAAAGCCTTGTCCAATTGCACCGGGAAGTGTTCCGATCCATGTGAGTAATGTTTCCATCTTTCTATTGTTCCCTTTCAAAAAAAAGCAGAATGCCGCCGTCTGCTGAATGCAAACGGCGGTAATCCTTATGCTATTGTTATTTCGCTATTGCGACATATCCTTTTTCTTCTAATGCCGCAACACCAATCTTCAACTGTTCACATTTTTCTTTGTTGAACTTCTTAACAGCCGGAGCATACTCAATCTTCATTTCTTCAATTTTTGCCTCGCCCTTTAAGATTTTTGCAGCCATTTTGCCTGTAGTTTTACCCAAATCGCTATAACTGATGGACAGTGTGGCAACGCCGCAATTCTTACAAATACCCTCTTCGCCTGCAATAACCGGTGTATCGCCGATCATACCATTAATGGTTGCGGCACAACTTGCGGCAGTATTATCAGTCGGAATGTAGATCACATCGGCATTCGCCGCCTTGGTTGCCGCAGTGGTAACATCGTTGGAATCGGTAAATCCGCATTTTTCAACAGTAAGACCCTTTTCTTCCAGGTTCTTTTGAATGACCTTTACCTGATAATCGGAGTTTGCTTCCGAGGTGCAGAACAAAATCGAAACTTTCTTCGCTTCGGGGAAAAGCTCGGTAATCATCGCCGCCTGCTCATCCAGCGGTGCCAAGTCCGAAGTACCTGAAACATTGCCGCCGACAATGCCGCTGAAATCCTTAATGCCGAGTGCCGTACCGTATTCCGTAATGGAAGTTCCCAGAACCGGAATGGTGGTCGTGCCGTTTGCCGCCGCCTGCAATGCGGGCGTCGCATTCGCCAAAATCAAATCGACCTTTTTATTCACAAAGTTGTTCACGATCGTGGTACAGGTCTGTACATCGCCGCTGGCGTTTTCATTCAAAAAAGTAACCTTATCGCCGAATTCCGCTTTCAGCGCATCCATAAAGCCTTTTGTTGCCGCATCCAGCGCTTCATGTTGAACCAGCTGACAGATACCGATGGTGAAGGTATCTTTTCCCTCTTCGGTCTTGGTTGCGGTTCCGCAGGCTGCCAAAGAAAGCACCATCATTACCGCAAGAATTAATGCAAGAACTTTTTTCATATATTTTCCTCTTTTCAAATTGATAGCTCTATCATAATCCAATCATTGACAAAAGTCAAATGAATGATTATAATGTTTGCAATAAGTTTTTCTAATGATTGGACGGATTGCCTCATGATAAAATATCAGATTTTTCTGCACATTGCGGAGAGCGGGAACTTCACCAAAACGGCGGAAGCCTTCGGCTATACGCAATCGGCTGTCAGTCAAATGGTACGCTCGCTGGAGAAAGAATTCAATGTAAGACTGTTCACCCGCACCAAAAGCGGCGTTGTTTTGACTGCCGACGGAAAAGGTCTTGTTCCCTATGCCCGAAAGATTTATGACGACTACCTGCAACTGTTGGAACACACCTCCTCCATTAAGCATTTGGACGGTTCTGTAGTCCGAGTCGGTGTATTTGCCAGCATTTCGGCGAATTTTCTGCCGCCTGTAATTAAAAAATTCAAAGAGACTTATCCCAATGTTCAATTCAAGTTGCTTCAAGCGGATTATGAAACGATCAAACAATGGATCAAGGACGGCACCGTCGATTTCGGATTTTTAACAAAGGATGTTGCCGATAATTTAAAAAGTATCCACCTCATTCGGGATGAAATGGTAATGATTCTGCCCAAAACCCATCCCGCCGGCAAAAAAGAGACCCTGACCATGAGCGATTTTTCCGAAGATCCGTTCATCTTTTTGGATCAGGGCAAAAAAAGCGAACCGCTGGAGTACTTTATCCGCGCGGGTATTGAGCCAAACCAACAATATCATGTTTATGACGACTATACCATTATCAATATGGTCGAGCAGGGCTTGGGTGTTTCCATTCTGCCGAAGTTAGTGCTTTACAAACATCATCAGGACATTATTGTGCGCAGTTTGACGCCTCCTATTTTCCGTGAAGTCTGCGTTGCTTATAAAAGCGATGATTCCATTTCGGTTGCCGGAAAAACATTTATGGAATGCGTCCTGTCAAGTGCCGCGTCAAACAAATTTTATCCCATGATAAATCAAAATGTGTAAGCAAGCAGCCTTCTGCCAAAATTAACAGAAGGCTCCCTTTTTATATCAATCATGCCATCTTCTTTATCAATCAACCCAAGACACAACGGAATACCTTCCCATGCCATAAATATTTCTCCTGAAATTATTATATTTTATGGAAAATCAGCAGAAGCGATTGGCTTTCTTGATTGTTTAGAAAATGCCAACCGATATTCACCAGATGATCGCCGTAGAAACGCTGATCGGAGCCCTCTAATTGATAAACCGCCGTCTCATCTAAACCTCTGAACCGAATGAAGGTATCCGGCGCGTTTGGCGTCGGTTGACTGCAAGCAACGATCAAAATCACGGTATCTTGATCTTCCGAGATAAATTCAGCGGCAAAAAGATTGTCTTCAAATGGAGATTTCAAACGATAGCAATCTCCCCTATGGAAAACCGCACCGTATTTGCGGTAGGTTTCTATGGTCTTTTTCGCCGTTGCCAATTCTTCATCGGTGCATTGATTCAAATCCAACTCAAAACCGAATTGTCCCATCACAGCAACATAACAGCGCATTTCAAAGCTGGTTCTGCGGTGAAGCTGATGATTCGGCACGGCGGAGACATGCGCACCCATGGTACTGAAAGGATAAACCATACTGGTTCCGTACTGAATTTTCAGCCGCTCAACCGCGTCGGTATCGTCGCTCGTCCAAATCTGCGGTACATAGTAAAGCAAACCGGGATCAAATCTTGCGCCGCCGCCTGCGCATCCTTCAAAAAGCACATCCGGGAACCGTTGGGTCAAGGTCTCCAGCACTCTATACAGTCCCAACATATAACGATGCATGACCTCTCCCTGCCGAAGTTCGTTCCAAAACATGGAACCGGGTTCAGACATAGTTCGGTTCATATCCCACTTGACATATTCGATCGGCACACGGGAAAGAATGCCGCCGACGGTTTCAATGATATAGTCGCAAACATCCTCTCTCGAAAGATCCAAAGTAAACTGATTGCGCGACAACGCCGGTTTTCTGCCGTTGACCTGCAACACCCAATCCGGGTGCTTCCGGAACAGTTCCGTGCCCGGATTCACCATTTCCGGTTCAAACCACAGACCAAACCGCATGCCCTTTTCGTGAATGCGTTTGGACAGCCCTTCCAAACCGTTTGGCAGGCGGTCGCGATTTTCATACCAATCACCGAGTCCGTTCTTGTCCGACAAACGGCTGCTGAACCAACCGTCATCCAACACCATGGTGTCGATACCGATTTGGCGTGCTTTTTCAGCGATTTCAACAATTTTATCTTCGTTAAAATCAAAGTAGGTGGCTTCCCAGTTGTTGATCAGGGCAAAACGCTCAATATCTCTGTATTTTCCTCTGCAAAGCCGCGTCCGGTAAAGCCGATGGAAGATCCGGGACATTTCTCCCAACCCGGTCGCGGAATAAACCAGCACCGCCTCCGGCGCTTGAAACGAATCTCCCTTTTCCAACACAAAGCGGAAGTCGGTAGGATGAATACCGATATACGCGCGATCGCAACCGTAAGCATTGCGTTCGACGCCTGCCTTGAAATTGCCGCTGTAAACCAAATTGAACGCGTAAACATTGCCGTAGTTTTCGGTCGTGTTTTTATCGCACAACGCAATAAACGGATTATGGAACGCACTACTGCATCCGTAACGGCTGTCAATACCCTGATTGCCGTGCACGATCGGTTGTTTGGTCAAAAACCGTTCTCTTGCCCATGCACCGTCCAAATGTATCAGTTCGCGTTCCGGACTGCCGTAAAAATCTACTGTAGCGCTCATCACAGCGTCCAGAACCATTCTTTCACCATGGTTGATTATTTCGACGCTTCTGGTGATGGCGTCCCATGCTTCAAATACCGAATAGGACAGCACAACCTCGATGTTTTGCAGGGTGTCCGCTAAATGAATGCGCAGGGTTTGCACCGCATCGCCCTCTTCACAGTAGGTTGCAGGGAGCCCCTTCAGCTTCGGCTTTCCCTCCGTAATTTCATGAGACTGATAGGTCAACTGCGCAACCATCGTACCGTCCGAAAAGGTAAACTCCACCGACGGCACCCGCAGATCCGTACCAAAAGCGGAATATTCAAACGGGACAACATCGGAAGATGTGTTGGATAAATCCATCGCCGCAAACGAACGAAACGGAAAATCCATTAAGTCGATTTTTTTCAGCGGATTTTTCAGCCTTTTTCCCCAATAACGGTGCAACAGCTTGTTCCCGTCGCAAAGACCCATTGCATAGGTCACATTCTTTGTATGAAGATAAAATGTTTCGTTTTTACGGTCAAAAGAAATCATCCCGACACCTCAAAAATACATATTTTTACTTTTATTTTATCAAAATCTTTAAGGAAGTCAACAAAAAAACCGTATTTGCGCTTGATATATATTTACGCCAACGAAATTCATTTAAAAAATGTAACCAAGATAATTGAAGATTGAAAAAAAGCTTAACAAATGGCTCGTATCACTGTATTATTTAACCAACACAGTGACACAAAGGAGGAATTAAATGGGCTGGATGTTTGAAAGCAATCTGCCGATCTATTTGCAGATTGCAAAGCGGCTGGAACGGGAGATCGTTTCGGGTAAAATCGAACGCGGTCAGCCGATCAAAAGCGTTCGCGATCTGGCGAGCGAAGCGGCGGTCAACCCTAACACGGTGCAACGCGCGATGCAGGAGTTGGAAAACCGGCATCTTGTTACCGTTCAGCGGGGCGGCGGTCGCTTTGTCACCGAGGACGAAGAGACGATCAAAGCCGCCGGAAAACGGCTGGCTGAGGAAGGCATTCACACCTTTGCCGCAACCATGAAACATTTGGGGTTTTCCAAAGAGGAAACTCTGCAACTAATCGAAGAGGAGTGGAATTATGGCGTATAATTTGGAATGTACGGCGCTGACAAAAAGCTTCGGCACGATCCGGGCGCTGGACAATGTCAATCTGCAGCTCGAAAAAGGAAAAATCATCGGTCTGCTCGGTCCGAACGGCAGCGGGAAAACGACCTTGCTGAAAGCGGCGGCGGGTCTGCTCACCCCAACGACCGGACAAATTCTGATCGGCGGTCATCAGCCGGGAGAGGAAACAAAGGCGATGGTCTCCTACCTGCCCGACCGCAACTATTTGAATAACTCCATGAAGGTTTCGGAAACTTTGGATCTTTTTGAGGACTTCTATACCGATTTCGACCGTGCCAAAGCAGAAGCCATGCTGGACTCTTTGCACATCGACCGGTCGCAAAAATATAAAAGCTTATCCAAAGGCACAAAAGAAAAGGTGCAACTGGTGCTGGTCATGGCGCGCCGCGCCCGGCTTTATTTGTTGGATGAGCCGATCGGCGGTGTTGATCCGGCGACCCGCGACTATATATTAAACACCATCGTTTCCAACTATGCTGAAGACGCAACGGTCGTCATCTCAACGCATTTGATCACCGATATTGAACCGGTGCTCGACGAGGTTCTCTTCTTAAAATACGGTCAACTCGTACTGCACAGCACCGCCGATCAGATCCGCGAAGAACATGGGAAATCCGTCGATGAGTATTTCAGGGAGGTATTCAGATGTTAGGAAAACTGCTTAAATATGAAAATAAGACCCTGTCAAAAACGCTCTTTCCCCTCGGTATAGGGGTTCTGCTGATCGCGTTGTTCAGTTCTTTGATTATGAAGCTAAACCTGTATTTACAGGATCAGGCGAACGAATTTGTCTCGAAATTAATGGGAACAACAACTGTGGTTCTTTTGGTATTTTCTTTTCTTGCCATTTTTTCAGCCGCCTTTATCGCTGTGTTTCTGATCCTGCAGCGGTATTATAAAAGCTTTTTTACCGACGAAGGTTATTTAACCTTCACCCTGCCGGTAAAAACGCATGAACTGATTTTTACCAAGCTGATCTCTTCACTCCTTTGGAGTCTGTTCGTCACCATTTGCGTCATGATAGCGGTCGCATTGTTTGCCCTCTTCGGCACGACGCAAGCTCTGTTGAACCAAGAGGTCGCAAACGGAGCCAGACTCTTGCTCAAAGAATTAGGCAACTTTTTCACCGTATACAAGGGAACCGCTGTTTTCTTGGCGTTTGAATTTCTGCTGGTCGGGATTACATCCTTCTGTATGCAATTTTTGATGTTTGAGCTGGCAATCACGCTGGGTAGCATTGTAGCAAAAAAACACAAGATCCTGGCATCCATCGGCATGTACTTTGTCGTGAACTTCGCCTGCCAGTCGATCAACTCGATCCTGACGATCTTCACCCTGCCCGCTCTGCTGCTCAACGAATCCATGCAGTTCCAACCGGATGAGCCGCAAACCGTGGCGCTGTTTTTGATCTTACCGGTGATCTTGTACGCGATCTACACCGTTGTTTTCTTCCTCATCAATCGCTACCTGCTGAAAAATAAACTGAATCTGGACTAACAAAAATCTGCAAGCGGATCCCAAAATGATATCATCTCCGAAGAGTAGTGTATTTTTACGCTTTGCGCAATGACGCTTGACACTTTAGAAAAAAAATAATATAATTTGTGCATTGAATTATTTCTTTATACTCTTCGGCCGTAGTTGAACTGTGCAAATGTTTGACCGTTGCCGCACACATCTTTTACAAAGGAGTTTTAACCGATTATGTTTGCACATTTGACCATTCCTGATCTGATCAATTTTTTTGTCATTGCCACCGGCGTCGGGGTCTGTTTTCTCTTTTTGATTTTTTTGCTTGATCCGCGACTTCGTAAAGATGTCAGACGATATTTCCGTCTGTTTTTTTCTTTCGTCGTCAGCTATCTCTTGTTTCACTTGGTGCGGATGTTGTTAGACGGTCTGCCCGGTACGGTAGTCCGGTACGCGATCTACAGTGTGACCTTTTTAGAATTTGCCGTATCCGGCATTATGGTATTTCTGTTGTCCGGTTTAATTCTTTTTATTGCCGACCCGGAATCGAACTTAAAAAAGAAAATTGCAACCTACTTTTTTGTTGTTGTCGGGATGCATATCGCGCTGTTATTTTTCTCGCAATTTGCCAACATCTTTTATTCTTTTGACGGGAACAATGTCTATCACCGCGAAGCACTTTATTTCCTTTCCAATATCCCCAGCATCGCAATAATGGGGATGGATATTTATCTGTTGATTCGCTATCGTTCAAAATTTGATCGTAAGATACTGCGTGCGCTTTGGGTATACATGCTCGCGCCGTTGGCAGGGATTCTTTTGCAATTGATTTCCCCCGCCATTCAGTTTTTGATTTTTGCCATGACCATCGCCGGTATTATCATGTTTATAACCATTATCGCCTATCTTGCCCAAAAGCATCAGGCACAGCAAAAGGAAAGCGCCCGATTAGAGACCGAACTGTCTATGGCAAAGCGCATTCAAGCAGATATGCTTCCCAATATTTTCCCTGCATTTCCGGAACGCACTGAATTTGATATCTATGCTTCGATGGATCCCGCCAAGGAGGTCGGCGGTGATTTTTACGATTTTTTCCTGCTTGACGATGATCATCTTGCCATCGTCATGGCTGATGTTTCGGGGAAAGGTGTTCCTGCCGCCCTCTTCATGATGATTTCTAAAATCCTGGTACAAAATTATAGCATGATGGGGCTTGATCCAAAATCCGCTTTGGAAGCGGTCAATGAACAGATCTGCAAAAACAATCGCGAGGAAATGTTCGTTACCGTATGGCTGGGTATGCTGGATCTGACCACCGGACGACTGGTTGCCGCCAATGCGGGGCACGAATATCCCGTGCTGAAGACGCCAAACGGTCCTTTTGAGCTGGTGAAAGATAAACACGGTTTTGTCATCGGCGGAATGGAGGGCGTCAAATACACGGAATATGAGCTGAATTTGGAAAAAGGCGCTAAACTGTTCTTGTATACCGACGGTGTTCCGGAAGCGACAGATATTGAAAATACCCAGTTCGGGACCGATCGCATGCTGACAGCGTTAAACGAGTGCGCCGACAGTTCGCCGGAACAGATTCTGCAACATATGGATGCTTCCATCCGCGACTTCATCAAAAATGCGCCCCAATTCGACGACTGTACGATGCTCTGCCTCCAATACTTTGGAAAACCGGATTAACGGCATTTCCCAAGCTGATTTCCTTTGCAAATAATACTGCAAAAAGTACTTATCGGCATTTTGATCTCTAAAAGCAGATTTATCATGAAACATTTTCAGCACAAATAAGGACCTGTCCTATCCCCTCTTCGGGCATAAGGCAGGTCCTTTGCCATAAGCATCAAAGATTATTCCGGTTTCCATTGAAAGCAGAGCATCGTTATATCGTCAAATTGACTGTTCCCGTTTATAAATTCATCCATTGAATTTTTCACATGCTCAATCATTTCAGCCGAACTGTACTTGCTTTTATTATCAAAGCACCCCAGCAGTCGTTCTTCCCCAAAAAGCTCATGAGCGACATTTTCAGCCTCGGTCACGCCGTCGGTATACAAATATACCGTATCGCCTTTTTCCAGCTGGATGCTATGTTCTTTATACATCATATCCTGCATGCCGGCAAGAACAAAACCATTTTTGAACTTCAACAGCTCTGAATGATCATTACGCAGCAAAACCGGCGGATTATGACCTGCGCTGACAAAGTTCATTGTCCCGTTTGTAAGATCCAAGATTCCCACCCAGACCGTCACAAACATCTCTGCTTCATTTCTTGCGCAAAGTGCATTATTAGCGGTTTCAACCGCCTCTGAAAGTTTTGGTATATCCCGGATACAGTTTTGCAGTGTGATTTTAGAAGAAGCCATAAAAATCGCGGCAGGAACGCCTTTTCCTGAAACATCACCGATCACAAAAGCCAGATGTGTCGGATCCACATAGAAAACATCATAAAAATCTCCGCCGACCTCTTTGGCAGCTTCCATTGATGCGCTGACATCCAGTTGCTTATGACCGGGATAATCCTCGTTGATCAACGGCAACAGCGAATGTTGAATGACATTTGCCACCTCCAATTCCGACTGGAGCCGGCTCCTTTCCACGGTAATCTTGCGCTGATTTTCCGTGTATGTGATGATGGTAATCATCATCACAAATCCTAACGCGTTGACCCCAATAAACGGCACAGCGATCCGCACGACAATATCCAGCGCTGTTTCAAACGGTTTGACCATTAACAGCACCAAACTCAAATGAAAAACTTCCAACAATGCACTAAGCAATAATGCTATGTACGGTTTTTCAAAATACTGATGCCATTTTTCCGAAATAATCCCGCATATTAATCCAATACAACAGGTGGCCACCACGCAGGGTTTTGCCGTAATTCCGCCCATTGTCAGTCGATGTATTCCGGCAATCAGACCTGCAAACAGTCCACCCAGCGGTCCGCCGGTAAATCCGGCAAGCATCGGTCCAATATCTCGAACCGAAATGACCGCGCCGTTTAAAGCAAAACCTGAAATATTCCCGTAAATGCCAAAAACACCGCCGAGAATGCCGGCGATAATGGAATATTTCCATTTTTTGTCCGAATTCACAAATTTGGATATAATATCACTGCCGCCGATAAACGCCGATATCACTAAGATAACCGCTAGCGTTCCTATCATTTTTGAAAACATGTTACTCATATCACTAATCATAATTGAATCCACCCAGTTCCGGTCTAATAAGCTCCCTATCCATCCCGCGACATTGTCCTAATGCATTTTTCTTATTTGCCGTTAGATTAAGTGTATTATATCACATATAAAACAAGAATTCTATATATTTTTATACGAACTGACAGCAGATGACCGGAAAAGAATCCGGTTTTAGTGATCGGCGACATATATCGCCAGTTGAGCATGAATGACACTCCAATCCTGCCGGAAATTTGAAACAGGTGCTGAGGTTTGCTCAATTTGCTTGAATTTCTTAATTGGTGGATAATACAGTTCTGGATATCGTCACCTCGACTAAGTCAGGTTCTTTTTCGCGAAGTTCATATAAAAATCTTGCGTTTTCTTAAAAATAATTTTAAATATTACACTTCTCCATGGAATGTATCGGGATGATTTGAATCAAAGATTTCATTAGCCCACATCAATGTAACTAAATTTTCCGTATCGGAAAGATTTCTAATGTTGTGGGTATATCCCGGAAGCATATAAACAGCTTTAAGATGTTCTCCGCTTACCTCGAATTCGATGACCTCATCCGTGCCTGTTTTTCTTTCTTGAATCAATCCATGACCCGAAACGACAACAAAGAATTCCCACTTGCTATTATGCCAATGCTGACCTTTGGTGACGCCGGGTTTTGAAATGTTTACCGAAAACTGACCGTGATCGAGCGTTTTGAGAATTTCTGTAAAACTGCCACGATCATCGCAATTCATTTCCAGATCAAAGGCAATCTTGCTTTTGGGAAGATAGGATACATACATCGAATATAGTTTTTTTTCAAAACTGCCGTTTGGTATAGACGGCAAAAGCAGGGTTTGTGGATGATCATGAAATTGATACAGACATTCCGCAACATATCCGAGCGTAACCTTATGTGTGGTCGGCACAATACAATACGCCCCGTTTTTGTCGAGTACGGTTGTTGTTCCGTCGAAGGTGCAATGATGTTCCTTTCCCTCAAGGGCATCAAACATCTCATGGATCAAGTCATCTATAAACAGAAGTTCAAGTTCCTCATTTGGATCCTTGACCGTTATCGGCAAATCGTTTGCAATGTGATGACAGAATGTACCGACGACGCTGTTATCATTCGGGCGCACCCACTTACCGACAAGATTGGGGAAACGGTAAACAAGTACCCTTACTCCGCTTTCTTGGGCGTAATCAAAAAACAGCTTCTCCCCTGCATTTTCAGGTTGCCCGCACGCATTATTGTAACGCCCTAAAAGCGTATAAACAGAGGAGGAAACCATGATCGGACAAGTATTGTGATGTTTTTTAAGCGTTTCGATCAGCTTACAGGCAAATTCAAAATCATCAGGTTCAAGCTCTGGCGTTTTTTGGGGACAATCGACCCCTGTCAGATTAAATACAAAATCACAGTCTGTGCAGTATTGTTCCAGTTGTTCCCATGTTGAGTCAAGGTCATATTCATATATCTGTTCGATATGAAGATCCGGGCGTGTACGGTTTTTGCCGTCGCGGACGGTTTTAAGGTTTTCCACAAGATTTTTTCCGAAAAAACCCTTGGCACCTATAACGAGTATCTTCATAGATCCTTTCTCCACACCATTTTATTGACCACGCCCACATAACTTTGGATAATCTTAATAACCTTATCGCTGACATTTGTATCGGTATAATCCGGAACCGGCAGTGCACCGCCGTTGACTTCGTTTTGAACCATATCCACAGCGATATCTATGGCTTGAAGCAGTCCTTTGGCATCAATACCCGAAAGGATAAAACACGCCTTATCCAACGCCTCCGGGCGTTCTGTTCCGGTTCTGATACATACCGCAGGGATCGGGTGCCCTATTGCCGTGTAAAAACTGCTTTCTTCCGGAAGAGTACCGCTGTCTGAAACCACGCAGAACGCGTTCATCTGCAAACAGTTATAATCGCGGAACCCAAGCGGTTCATGGCAAATAACACGGTCATCTAGTTTAAATCCGGCAGATTCAATCCGTTTGCGGCTTCTGGGATGGCAGGAGTACAAAACAGGCATATCGTATTTTTCAGCCATAAGATTTATTGCGTTAAAAAGACTTTCAAAATTCTTTTCCGTGTCAATATTCTCTTCCCGATGAGCCGATAAAAGAATATATTTTCCCTTTTGCAGGTTTAAACGGTGAAGTATATCAGAGGCTTTGATAGATTCCAGATTTTGCGTTAAGACTTCAGCCATGGGAGAGCCTGTCACAAAAGTGCGTTCTTTGGGCAGTCCGCAGTCCGCCAAATATCGACGGGCATGTTCAGAATATGCCATATTCACATCAGCGATGATGTCTACAATACGACGGTTTGTTTCCTCCGGCAAACATTCATCCTTGCAACGGTTGCCGGCTTCCATATGGAACACCGGAATATGCAGTCGCTTTGCCCCGATCACAGATAAACATGAATTTGTATCCCCGAGAACCAAAACAGCGTCCGGGTTCAGTTCAGCCATTGCGCTGTAGGATGCGGATATAATATTTCCCATCGTTTCGCCCAAATTCGACCCGACCGCATGGAGAAAAAGATCCGGCTCATCCAGTCCAAGCTCTTTGAAGAAAACACCGCTGAGAGGATAGTCATAATTCTGTCCCGTGTGGACAAGAACGGTATCGAAATATTTTCGGCATTTTGGGATTACTGCTGCAAGGCGAATAATTTCAGGTCTGGTACCGACGATAATCATGAGCTTTATCTTCCCGTTATCCTTCCATTTTGGATATTTCATCATCATTCAGCTTCCTTTTTGAAAAATGATTTTGTCCTTGCCGGTTTATGCGTCCACAAGATGAGGGCGCCCTTCCAGTTCTTCTTTCACATAGTCGGTTGTCATGAGTTTTTCCGCAATTTCATCCACATTCAAACGAGTTGTGTTGTGGCTGGTGTATTCTGCAACGCTTTCGGTCAAAACATTGCCTTCAATATAGTACTTGTCATAGTTTAATCCGCGCGCATCGGGGACTATACGAAAATAATCTCCCCTATCGGTTGCGCGCAAACACTCTTCCCGCGTCATCAGCGTTTCATAAAGCTTTTCGCCATGCCTTGACCCGATAATTTTCTTTTCTGTCTTGCCGAAGATCTTCATAACACCGTCAGCAAGATCTCCGATCGTTGCGGCGCATGCTTTCTGAACAAACAAATCTCCCGGTTGTGCGTGCTCAAAAGCAAAAGCGACAAGCTCAACGGCTTCGTCTAAATTCATAAGGAAACGGGTCATATTCGGATCGGTTACGGTAACGGGCGACTTTTGTTTTATTTGGTTTATAAACAGCGGAATAACCGAGCCGCGTGAACACATAACATTGCCGTAACGCGTGCAAGAGAGTACCGTACCGGCTCGTTCAAAGGCTTTTTGTGCGCGGGATTGTATGACTTTCTCGCCAACAGCCTTTGTCATACCCATTGTATTAATAGGATAAGCAGCTTTATCCGTAGAGAGAAATACCAACCGTTCCACGCGATTTTCAATCGCGGCTGTGACCACATTATCCGTGCCGATGATATTTGTTTGCACCGCTTCCATCGGGAAAAACTCGCAGGACGGAACCTCTTTCAAAGCCGCGGCATGAAGCACATAATGCGCGCCGAACATCACATCTCTTACAGAGTCCAAATTGCGCACATCGCCAAGATAAAATTGCACTTTTCCCGCATGATCCGGATATTGTTTCTGCAATGTGTGCCGCATCCAATCCTGTTTTTTTTCGTCACGGGATAGGATACGGATTTCTCCGATATCAGAGGCAATAAAGCGCTGAAGAACGGTTGACCCGAAAGAACCGGTACCGCCTGTAATAACAAGAGTTTTATTTTTAAATTGCTCTGCAATTTTCATCACAAAGAATCTCCTTAAGTGTTCGCTTATTCTAATTAATTTCTATCATTATACTAAAATCCAAATAAAATACACTGTTTCTTAATTTTTTTTACATAAGCAGAAGCCAACCCCTTGCAGTCGATCGTAACTGTTCAGAGGTTGACTCCTATTCGGATTATTTTGCTGTTTTGGTTGTCGCTTTTTTCGTTTTTGCAGGAGTCTTTCTGACGGTTTTCTTTTCTGCTTTTGGTTTTTCGACCTTTTCGACCTCTTGCATCGGCACTTCAAAGATCACCGATTCAAAGGCGCGAAGTTCAAAGGTCAAACGAAACGGTCTGCCGTCACATTCGTCGCCGCTTGCGGTGAGAATACACTCTCTCCCGTCGGGATAGGTCGAGAAGATCCGCTTATATTGACCGCTGACCGGCACGCCCACCGTATAATCGTTATAATAGGACGGCGTGAAATTGCAAACAAATACAAGCGCGTTGTTATAGTTCCACGGATTTCTTCTGATAAAGCTGAAGGTGCTTCTGACCGCGTCGCCGCCGTTGATCCATTCAAAGGTTTGACGGTTGCCA
>JAFWUH010000085.1 GCA_017524165.1 Clostridia bacterium
AGTCGGCTTGGATTGTGTGGTTTTGCCGAAAGAAATCTCGACAAATATTATTTTGCGTTTTGCCAGAGCACTTCAAAATTCCATGGGCAGTAATGTGGAAACCCTCTATAAGCTTATGGACGGCAAGGCCGAAGCATTGGAATTTATTGTCAAGCAGGAATCTAAAATAACCGGTGTTCCCTTAAAAGATTTGCCCATCAAAAAGAATATTCTGATAGCGGGAATTATTCGCGGCCGTAAGACCGTTATCCCAACCGGTGACGATGTTATTTCGGTGGGGGATCATGTTGTTGTCATTGAAACCGGACAACGCTTGCAGGATTTGACGGATATTCTAAAAAAACTTTGATTGAGGTTCTTTTTCATGAATCGGAAAATGATTTTTTATGTTATCGGCTTAATTGTTGAAGCAGAAGCAATTTTGCTGTTACTTCCTGCGGCGGTATCTCTGCTCTACCGGGAAAGGTGTGTTATTTCCTTTTTGATTTCATCCGGTATAGCGGCGGTTGTCGGATTGGCGTTGATTCTTTTGTGTCGAACAGAGAATAAGGTCATTTTTGCGAAAGACGGTTTTGTCATGGTGGCTTTTGCGTGGTTAGGAATGAGTTTGTTCGGCGCTTTGCCTTTTACGATCAGCGGCGAAATTCCAAACTATGTGGATGCCGTTTTTGAAACGGTCAGCGGTTTTACGACGACCGGCGCTTCCATTGTGCGCAATGTCAGTGAATTGAGTTATGGCATTCTGTTTTGGCGCAGTTTTACCCATTGGGTCGGCGGTATGGGTGTTTTGGTGTTCGTTATGGCATTTATTCCGACGGTTACAGACCGTTCTATGCATATTCTGCGCGCCGAAATGCCGGGACCGATCGTCGGGAAATTAGTGCCTCGCGCCAGACAAACAGCAAAAATTTTATACTTAATTTATATTTTTATGACTATCTTGGAAATCGTGCTTTTGCTGTGCGGCGGTATGTCTCTTTATGAAAGCGTCGTGCTCTCTTTCGGTACAGCCGGTACCGGCGGATTCTCGGTATTACCGGATAGTATTGCAAGCTACAATCCTTATTTACAATGGGTAATAACCGTATTTATGATCTTGTTTGGCGTAAACTTCAACCTATATTTTTTGATTTTAATCAAACGCGTGAAATCGGTACTGAAAAGTCAGGAATTATGGTGTTATCTCGGAATCGTTTTGTTTTCCGGTGTGGTGATTTGCTGGAATATTTATCCGTTGTATCATCGGTTGGCTGATGTCGTGCGACTATCCTTTTTTCAAGTTGCGACGATTCTTACGACGACAGGTTATGCAACAGTCGACTATAATGTTTGGCCGGAGCTTTCCAAAGGAATTTTACTTTGCTTAATGTTTTTCGGTGGTTGCGCCGGTTCGACGGCGGGCGGCTTGAAAATATCCCGAATGGTTCTTTTGGTAAAGACGGTTCGATGCGAACTGAAAAAAATGATTCATCCTCGCTCGGTTTCGGTCATTCAGTTTGAAGGGAAAAAGCTGGATCAGTCGGTGACAACGAGTGTATTATCCTATTTTGCGATTTTTATCGGCGGATTTGTCGTCATCTTTTTGATTTTGTGCCTGGATCACTTTGATTTTACAACAAATTTTTCGGCAGTTGCCGCCTGTATCAATAATGTCGGTCCCGGATTAGGCGCTGTCGGTCCGGCAGGAAACTTTGCCGGATATTCAATACTTTCAAAAATTGTACTTTCCATTGCAATGTTGCTCGGGCGGTTGGAAATCTATCCGATTCTATTTGCGCTAAGCCCGTCAACTTGGATCAGAAAATAATAAAATTCCTTTCAGCGTTTAAACTGAAAGGAATTAACTTTTTTTAATTTTGCTTTAAAAGATTTAATTGTTTCGCAATCGGACTTTTCGGCAGAAAGAAAAGACACAGGACGGCAGTTTGAACTACGGTCATTAAAATTGCTTGGGGAATTCGGCTGACAATCATTCCGGAGAAGGGAGCACCGTATAAAATTGAGATCCACAAACTGTTTAATAATAGGGTGCAGATGATTTGATTTGACAAAACACAAAGAACAATTTTTAACGGCTTTTGATCTTTGAAAAGCCCCAATGCAAAAATTAGACCGATCAGCGCGGCGGTTGCCGTAAAACCGAAAAAGTACTGACCTTGCGGGAAGAGAATAGCACCAAGAAAATCTCCGATCGCGCCGACAAGTACCGCGGAATAGATACCGAATAAATAGGCGGCAAGGGCAACGGCAATAAAAGAAAGTCCGATGCGTTGGTTCCAGACCGAAAAGGAAAGAAAACGGTCAAAGACAATTTTCAATGCGATGAGGATGGCGGTGACGGTGATAAATTTGACATTTTTCTGCATAAAATAAACCTCCTGTTACCCGTGTAGCGTATAACAGGAGGCAAACCTTCATATTAGACGACAGCGGGATGCGAAATCGGCACCGTGGAAAAACCTTCGTCTATGCGGCAACTCCCCGTCCGCACAGCACTTAACGCACCGATTTCTACTCTGTTTTTTACCATTATATCATTTTTTTGGAAGAAGTCAATAATTTTTCGGTAAAAATTGAAATCAGATGTTGACTTTTTAGGATGGTTTGTGGTACAATAACAAAGTCGCAAACGGAGAGGTGTCCGAGCGGTTTAAGGAGCCGGTCTTGAAAACCGGTGACTCGCAAGAGCCAAGGGTTCGAATCCCTTCCTCTCCGCCACACTTTTACGACAACAATTGAAAATGCTTTTTTACTTTGGCAACACGGAGAAGTACTCAAGTTGGTGAAGAGGCGCCCCTGCTAAGGGTGTAGGTCGGGTAACCGGCGCAGGAGTTCGAATCTCCTCTTCTCCGCCAAAAATCCCTCAAACTTTCGTTTGAGGGATTTTTATTTCTGCTATGGATGATCTGCCGCATTCGCAAAGGATTGCCAAATTTGATCAAACAATTTTTTTGCACGATCCGCCTGACCGCTTAAATACAAATAACCGAATAAGCATTCTAATCCGGTCGCCGTATGATAATCGGCAACGGTCGCATTCTTCGGGGTCGATTTTGTGTGAAAATTACGGCCGCGTTTAAACAAGTCGAGCTCCTCTTCTGTTAAATATGTCTCAATCTGATGAAACGCCTTGGATTGTGCCGAAGCATTGACTAATTGCACCGATAAAGCATGCAAATCTCCCGAAGAACGGTTGGTATCGGCAAGGGCGGTGCGCACGAACAGACCGTAGACTGCGTCGCCGACAAAGGCGAAAACCGATGGACTTAACTTTTTGAGCTGTTCCTCATTCATCATGGCACAAACTCGAAACTAACGTCTTCGACCTGTACGGTATCGCCTTCAGCGATGCCGGCGTTCTCCAACGCTTCAATGATACCGGAAGAACGCAGTACACGCTCAAAGTATTGAAGAGATTCGTAGTCGTCCGGATCAACGGTATTCATGATATCCATTAACCACGGCGCGTCATCAATAAAGAAAACCCCGTTTTCCATACGAATATGAAAGGTGCGTCCGTTGCCGGAAACTGGTTCTTGCGGCAACCGTCCTTCCACTTCATAATGTTTTAACGGCGGAAGCTTTGCCAGTGCCGCGGCAACATAGTCGATCAGCGCTTTTGTTCCTTCGCCAATAGCCGCCATGATAGGGAAGAAGGCATATCCTTTTTCTTCAAAATAAGCTTGAACCTGCCGGATTTTTTCTTCTTCAACAAGGTCGCATTTATTGGCAACAACAATTTGAGGATGGGTAGCTAATTCTTCGCTGAAGACCGCAAGCTCACGGTTGATCATGTCAAAATCCTCGATGGGATCGCGACCTTCACTTCCTGAAATATCAAGAACATGAAGTAAAATCCGACAGCGCTCAACATGGCGCAGAAATTCATGACCGAGTCCGGCGCCTGTTCCGGCACCTTCGATCAATCCCGGGATATCCGCCATAACAAAGGAACTGCCTTCGCCCATACGCACTACGCCCAAAACAGGCGTCAAGGTGGTGAAATGATAGTTGGCGATTTTCGGTTTTGCTTCGCTGACAACCGAGATCAAGGTAGATTTTCCCACATTGGGAAATCCGATCAATCCGACATCAGCCAAAAGTTTTAACTCCAAGGTTACATCAAATTCTTCTCCCGCGGCGCCGTTTTTCGCGAAGCGGGGAACCTGACGGGTGGCGGTGGCAAAGTGCATATTGCCCCATCCGCCGTTTCCGCCTTTGGCGATGATAGCAGAACTGTCATCTGAAATATCAGCCAATATTCTACCGGTTTCTGCTTCCTTTACTAAAGTGCCGTAGGGAACGGAAATAACCAAATCAGGGGCGCTTTTGCCGGTGCAACGCGAGGCGCCGCCGTTTTGCCCCGATTCAGCCGTGTATTTTCTTTTGTAACGGAAATCGGCAAGGGTAGAGAGGTTGCGGTCACCCTGAAAAACGATGTTTCCGCCGCGACCGCCGTCACCGCCGTCCGGTCCGCCCGCCGCAACATATTTTTCACGGTGAAAGGAAACGGCACCGTTGCCGCCGTTTCCGGCTTTTAAATGAACGGTTGCTAAATCTACAAACATAAATAATCTTCCTATAACTCTTCGTCGGCTTCTTCCGCCGATTCTTCAAATTCAAAATCAAACTCCGGTTCTACGGCAAGCGCTTCTTCGTAAAGCGCTTTTGCGCGTTCTAAATCCGCTTCGTTGACATAAATATTTTCCACGGCAAAACCGCCGCCGAAAACCACCCGCATGGAATCTCCCTCGGAATCACAGGTGAATGGAATTCCGTTCTCGATTAATAAATCCCGAAAAATATCACCGGTAACAACATCTTCAACCGTTACGGCAAGAGTAGGGGAGGTCAAGAGTACCTCTGCTTCTGCCGACCGACTTTCACCGGTAACAGCTTCTTCTACTGTTTGGGAATGCAATTCTGCGCCGCAACGAGGACAAAGCTCGGTATCGTCTTCACAGACGGTCAGACATACATGACATTTTTTCATCTTTTCTCACACTTCCTTGTTCGAGATTCAAATTTAAAAAAATCCGAGCAAGCATTCTCTGCCGCTCGGATTCAATTTCTTACTGTTCAGCAGCGTAAATGCTGACCTGCTTGCGATCCCTGCCGACACGCTCAAATTTTACATTGCCGTCGATCAAAGCAAACAAGGTATCGTCCGAACCGCGTCCGACATTGTTGCCGGGATGAATGTGGGTTCCGCGTTGGCGAACCAAAATGTTACCTGCTAAAACGAACTGACCGTCTGCGCGTTTCACACCAAGGCGTTTTGCCTCACTGTCACGGCCGTTCTTGGTGGAACCCATACCTTTTTTATGAGCAAATAATTGAATATTAATCTGTAACATGACTACACCTCCGAAAAAATCGAAATATGATTAGGATACTGTTTTGAAAGCTCGGTTAAATGCAACTGCAAACCTTTGAGTAGGGTAACGGTAACGGGGGAAGGATCTTCTGCCTGTAAAATCATCTCGGCATCATTTACCGTGATGTTGCAAGGCTCCGGCACGATTTCCGAAATGGTATTGGCTGTCAAATAAGCCGCCGACGAAACCGCGGAGCAAACAATGCGTCCGATTTCATCCTCGCTGTCAGCAGTGCTGTGACCGCTGATTTTAAAACCGCATATACCTTTGGCGTTTTTTAAAAAACGAATGACCGTCATAGGTTAACCGATTGCATTGATCTGTACTTTCGTATAGCACTGTCTGTGACCCATTTTGCGGGAACTGCTCTTTTTGGGTTTGTAAGTGAAAACAGTAATTTTCTTTGCTTTACCGTTCTTCAATACAACACCCTTTACGGTTGCACCGTCAACATAGGGAGCGCCGACCTTCAATTCACCGTCATTCAAAGCAACGACTTTGTCAAAGGTGATTTCCTCGTCAACCTGTGCGTTGAGCTTTTCAACGAAAATAACATCACCGTTTTCAACACGGTACTGCTTTCCGCCGGTTTCGATAATTGCGTACATTTTTTACACCTACCTGATAAATTCAAGCTCGCTACTCGAAGGCGTATGCTACTAAAATCAAGGCATAACTTTAAAGCCCACAGTACGCGGCTTTACAATAATACCACGACTGCCGATTCTTGTCAAGATTATTTTGAAAAATCTTGAAAATAGAACGCTTTAGTGATAAAATATATTAAAAATATTCATCAGAGGGGGGAAAAAGCAATGATTTTAAAACAGTGGGAAGTTGGAAAACCGGAGAAAGAAACTGCCAAATATCTTTCAGAGGAAATCGGGCTGGATCCTTTTGCGGCGTTGATTGCCTGCGGACGCGGATTGACCGATGTCTATGAGGCGGAACAGTTTTTTTCAAATGAATTATTGCTTTCCGATCCCCGTGAATTTGCTGATATCGAACATGCGGCAGATGTTATTAACTCGGCGATTGCAAACGGCGAAAAAATTGCGGTGTACGGCGACTATGACTGTGACGGTGTTACGGCAACAGCATTACTGACGGATTATTTAAAAAACCGTAACGCTTCGGTGATTGCCTATATCCCCAACCGTTTTTCCGACGGATACGGAATGAGTCGGAACGGGATTGATATTTTACAAGAACAGGGAGTGCAACTAATTATCACGGTCGATAACGGTATTTCCTGTGCGGATGAGGTTTCGTATGCAAATCAAAGGGGAATGAAAGTGGTGGTGACCGACCACCATATTCCGCCGGATACCTTGCCGCCGGCTGAGGCAGTAGTCGATCCGTTCCGGCGGGATTGTCCTTCCTCTTTTAAAGATATCTGCGGTGTTGCGGTTGCCTTTCAATTGGTTTGCGTATTGGATCATGCGGAACCGGAGGAAATACTGCCGCGATATGCTGATCTTTTAGCAATCGGTACCATCGGCGATTTGATGCCGTTGCGTCAGGATAACCGCTGTTTTGTACGGTACGGTTTGGAACGGCTAAAACACGCTCCACGCGTCGGCATTTCCGCTTTGATCAATGTTGCGGGAATCGAGCGAAACAGTTTAAATGCCGGCAAGATTTCCTTTGGGATTGTGCCACGCATTAATGCCGCCGGGCGTATGGGTTCTGCCGATCTTGCATTGGCATTGTTTCATGAAACAGACATGCGCAAAGCGCTTACTCTTGCCAATCAACTGGACGAACAAAATAACGAACGGCGAAAGTTAGAGCAGGAGATTTCTGCAGAAGCGATTTGCAGGATAGATGAACACGGATATCAGTATCACCGGGTGATCGTGGTGTCGGGCAAAGATTGGCATCAGGGCACGATCGGTATTGTTGCTTCCCGGATCGTTGAAACCTACGGCAAGCCGGCTATTGTATTTTCAGAAAGCGGGGAACAATCCAAGGGCTCCGGGCGAAGTTTTTCTGGCTTTTCTCTCTATGATGCCATTGCAAACTGTGCCTCGGTTTTGGATGGCTTCGGCGGTCATGAAATGGCGGCAGGTATGCAGATTCAGACTGAGAAAATAGATTTATTCCGACAAAAAATCAATGAATATGCCGCTTCACTTGATTTTCCGATTCCGTCGCTTCGCTTGGATTTAAAATTAACCGCGGCGGCGTTGACCTTGGATACCGCGGCGGCAATCACGGCTTTAGAACCGTTTGGGCTTGGCAATCCGACGCCGGTATTCGGTGTTTTTGATGTTTGTTTGGAAAAAATAATTCCAATCGGAAATGAGAAGCATTTGCGCTTAAGTTTCACCAAATCCGGCGCAACATTTGAAGCGGTCATGTTTTCGGTGACGCCGGGACAGTTCGGCTTTTCACCGGGTGACCGTTTGGATCTTGCCGTGACGCTTTCGATCAACCTGTTTCGAGGAGAAGAAAAACTTACGGTTCAGATAAAAGATCTTCGTCCCGCCGAGTTGCAGCAGGACAAACTGTTTCGGGAATACGCGGCATATCATGACTGTATCAGCGGTTATAAATCGACGACATGTCCAATTCCTTCCCGTCAGGAATCGGTTGAGATTTACCGAATGATTTTAAAAGGCCCGATTGCCGAACAACAGTTGCTGTGGCGTTTTATTCCGACATTGGGATATTGCAAAACGGCTGTAACGCTTCAAGCTTTTCGTGAGCTTGGATTTATAACCGTAAAAGACGGATTTGTTCATATTGTACCCGGCGCAGTAAAATCGGATCTGATGAGCGCACCGGTTTTCAAAAAAATAAAGATGCGAGAGGTGAGTGAACTTGACGGTTGATGAACAAACAGACTATGAAATCATCTTACAGCATTTGAAAGAACAAGGCGGTACCTACAACCTTGATTTGATTCGAAAAGCATACGATTTATGTATGGAGGCGCACCGCGGTCAAAAGCGCTGTACCAATGAGCGGTATTCTATTCATCCGTTTCATGTGGCGTTGATTGTGATTTCCATGGGTCTGGACAGCAGTGCTATTGCGGCAGCGTTACTGCACGATGTGGTCGAAGATACAGATTATACTGTGGAAGACATCAAACGCGAATTTGGCGCGGATGTGGCATTATTGGTGGATGGTGTGACCAAAATCGGCCGTCTTTCGTTCTCCTCTAAAGAACAGCAGCAGGCGGAAAGTTTGCGCAAAATGCTGATTGCCATGGGGCAGGATATTCGTGTAATTATTATTAAATTAGCCGATAGATTGCATAATATGCGAACGATTGACGCCATGCCCGAGCAAAAACAGCGCGATAAATCGTTGGAAACACTTGAAATCTATGCACCGATCGCGCATCGTCTTGGTATCCGTTCGGTCAAAGAAGAATTGGAAGACTTATCTATTCGTCATTTGGACCCGATTGCGTATCATGATATTGAAGAAATGCTACAGCTTCGCCGACATGAACGCGAACAGATCTTAGAAGATATTCGGCTGAAGATTGAAACACGGCTCAAAGAAGATATGCCGAATGTGAAGATGAGCTTTCAGGGACGGGTGAAATCGGTTCACGGCATTTATCGTAAAATGTATCAGCAAAATAAGAATTTTGATGAAATTTACGATGTTTACGCCATTCGGATCATCACCGATACCGTTGCCGACTGTTATAACATTCTCGGCATAATGCATGATATGTTCCGCCCGATTCCCAACCGGTTTAAGGATTATATTTCTACCCCGAAAGCGAATAAATATCAATCGTTACACACCACCGTTTTAAGCCGTGCAGGTATCCCGTTCGAGATACAAATCAGAACTTTTGAGATGCATCACACCGCTGAATTCGGTATTGCGGCGCATTGGAAATATAAAGAGGGAATCTCCGAAAATGACCGGAAGATGGAGGAAAACCTTGCGTGGATCCGGCAGATTTTGGACGATCAGGAACTGTCGGGCGACGCTTCTGAATTGGTACAGAGTATCAAGGTCGACCTTTCGCAGGAAGATGTTTTTGCCGTAACACCGAAAGGGGATGTATTTACATTGCCGGTCGGTTCTACCGTGGTGGATTTTGCTTTTGCCATTCACTCGCAGGTTGGGGTTCGCATGGTCGGCGCAAAGGTAGACGGCAGAATTGTGCCGCTGAATCATGTCATCAAAACCGGAGAGGTCATTGAAATATTAACCTCCAATCAACCCGGGCACGGTCCGAGCCGCGACTGGTTGAATATTGCCGTGACCAATCGGGCGAAAGCAAAGATCCGTTCTTGGTTTAAAAAGGAACGGCGGGAGGAAAATATTGCCGCAGGGCGTCTGGAAATTGAACGGGAATTTAAACGCAACGGCATGAAGTTCACCGACGATGAATTTGAAGATTTTCTGGAAGAAATCAGCAAAAAATTTCATTGCAATGACGGCGAAGAGTTTTGTGCCAGTATCGGCTACGGCGGTATTTTGCTGTCCAAAATCATGCCGCGAATCCGTGAGGATTATAACCGTCTTTCAGAGAAAGATAAACCGATTGAACCGGTGGAGCTGAAACCGGCGACTTCCCGGTCATCAGACGGGGTCGTGGTGGACGGTATCGACAACTGCCTGATAAAACTGTCCAAATGCTGTGCGCCGTTGCCGGGCGATGAAATCATCGGATTTATCACCAGGGGGCACGGTGTTTCCATTCATAAAAGAGACTGTAGTAATGTGCCGCGCAATATTGCGGATTCGGCGGAACCGGAACGCTGGATCAAAGCGCATTGGGATGTTGCAAAAGCCGAAAACTTCATCTCCACTTTACTGATTTCAGCCATTGATCGGGACGGCTTGGTCGTGGAGATTCTTACTTTAATGCAAAATCTTCGTGTACCGATCCACAGCGTGAACGCCCGTCAACAACGCGGAGGGATCTGTTTGGTGAACATCACCGTGAGTGCCGAAAGCGTAGAGCACTTAAAAAGTATTATTCAACGGCTGGAAAAATTGTCAAATGTGTTTAGTGTGGAAAGGATTCATCAGTAATGAAAGCAGTAATACAACGCGTCCGAAACGCCTCGGTTTCGGTGGAGGGGAAAACAGTCGGACAGTGCGACAAAGGATATATGATTCTTTTCTGTGCGGTTGAAGACGACACCGAGGAGGATCTGACTGTATTGGCAAAAAAGATTGCCCATCTGCGTATTTTTGAAGATGACTTTGGGAAAATGAACCGTTCAATTCTGGATATCGGCGGGGAAGTTTTGGCGATTTCGCAGTTTACCCTTTGTGCTGATATGAAAAAGGGAAACCGTCCCTCGTTTATCAAAGCAATGAATCCACAAACAGCCTCCGAAATGTATGACCGCTTTTGTCTTTGCCTCATCGAACAGGGTATTAAACATGTTGATAAGGGGATCTTCGGTGCGGATATGCAGGTTTCCTTGGTTAATGACGGACCGGTGACGATTTCGATGGATACAAGGGATTGGTGCAAACATGGAGATTAAACGGATTCCGCTTGGCTTGATCAAATCCAACTGTTACTTTGTTTCGGGAGCGACGGGTGCACTTGTCATTGATCCCGGCTTTTCATCCCAACAAGTGGTCGACTTGTTGAAATCAGCGATGGATAAGGAACGGTTAATTCTGCTGACGCACGGTCACTTTGACCATATCGGCGGGACGGAAGAGCTTCGCCGGCAAACAAATACCGATATCGCCATCGGGAAAGATGACGCCGTGATGTTGGCGCGCAATGACTATAATCTTTCCACGCGTTTTCATGCCAAGTATCAACCTTTTTCCGCTGATCGCTTACTATGTGACGGGGAAGCATTCTCGGTCGGTGATTTATTGGTCCAAGTCATTCAAAGCGCCGGGCATACCATTGGCGGGGTCTGTTATCTCGTGAACGGCGTCTTGTTCAGCGGAGACACCTTATTCATGGAGTCGGTTGGGCGAACCGATGCGCCGCTCGGTGATGCTCAAACGCTGGTCCAATCCGTAAAAAAGCTTTATTCTTTACCCGACAGTACCGTTGTTTATCCCGGACACGGTCATTCGACCACCATCGGTCACGAAAAAGAATACAACCCTTATGTTAGGAGCGACAGATGAAACTTTACCTCATCGGTCATTCGTTTCAGTATGAATTGGAAAAACTGATTCGGATTTTTTTGCCGTTTGAAAAAATAGAGTTTTTGCGAGAGCCGGCGCCCGCTCTTGTGGAAGAAGCGGTTGTAACGGCGGTACAAAAGGAAGCCGATGCAACCTTTTTGTCGGTGCGCTTATCAGCGCTCGGCGTAGACGAATCCGCGCGAAAAATGCTGACTGACTCGGATGAAAAAACGGACGAACTGGAATTGGCTGTTTTACTCTACGGTTTATTGGTCAAAGCAACCGGTTACTGCCCGCCATGGGGAATCTTGACCGGGGTGCGCCCGGCAAAGCTTTATGCCAGACTTTGCCGAAAAGAAGGCAGAGAAAAAACCGAACGCTATTTTTCTGAAAAATTGCTTGTTTCATCGGAAAAAATCGGATTATGTCGGGAGACATTCGATAAAGAAGAAAGTATCATTGCACTTTCGGGCGACAAATCATTCAGCTTGTATCTTTCTATACCGTTTTGTCCCAGTCGTTGCAGTTACTGTTCGTTTGTTTCACATTCGATCGCGGACGCTAAACGCCTGATCCCGGATTATGTTGCCTTGCTTTGTCGGGAATTGGCGTATACTGCACAAATTGCGGCAGATTGCGGATTACAATTGGAAACGGTTTATATCGGCGGCGGTACACCGACAGCGATATCGGCGGAACAATTGGATGAAATCATGAAAACGGTTCGCCGTTGTTTTGATTTGAGTGTTTTACGCGAGTATACTGTAGAAGCAGGTCGACCCGATACAGTCACGGCGGAAAAGCTAAAGGTGATCAAGGAAAACGGTGCGACAAGGATCAGTATCAATCCGCAAACCATGTCCGACGAAATCCTTTGTAAAATCGGACGAAAACATACCTCCCGGCAAACCGTCGATGCGTTTGAGCTGGCAAGAGAAATCGGTTTTGACAATATTAACATGGATTTGATAGCGGGTTTGCCATCGGATACACCGCAACAGTTTGACCGGACAATCAAAAAAGTGCTTGCACTGTATCCTGAAAGCGTAACGGTGCACGCTCTTTCGATGAAGCGGTCATCGACCCTGTCGGTTACCGGGCAAAGACCGGAATTTGCCGAAGGTCAAAACGCTTCTTTGATGGTGGAAAATGCACGGCAACTGCTCTGCCAAAACGGCATCGTTCCTTATTACATGTACCGGCAAAGTAAAACGGTTGGAAATCTTGAAAATGTCGGCTATGCAAAGCAAGGAAAAGAATGCCTTTACAATGTATATATTATGGATGAAACGCATACTATTTTAGCCTGTGGCGCTTCGGCGGTTACCAAACTCCGTCAACCGGACGGTGATCGGATTGAACGCATTTTCAACTTTAAGTATCCCTATGAATATATTGCGCGTTTCGAGGAACTTTGCCAACGAAAGGATGCGATCAAAACATTCTATGAACCGTATACTTCAACAGATCAATGATGATATTTTGCAAAATCCTTTTGCGCTGATTGAGTCGGCAGAACAGAAATATCATCATCAAATTACCCGCATTTCACAAACCATTGCCGATGACGATGCCATTAAAATCGTCTGTCTTGCCGGACCGAGCGGATCGGGGAAAACTACTTCGGCGCATGTGTTGCGACAGCGATTAGAAACGCTTGGGGAAAAGACGGCGGTACTCTCGTTGGATGATTTTTATTTGCCACGAGAAGAATTGCCGGTCTTGGAAGACGGCACCTTGGATTATGAAACCATTTATGCATTGGATTTGCCGCGTTTAAAAAAATGCTTTGAAGAAATCATTCGATACGGAAAAACAACGCTTCCGCATTTCGATTTTCAAAAGAATCAGCGTTTCTTGCAATACTCAACCATTGATGTCGGGCATGTCGGTATTGTGATTGTCGAAGGATTGCACGCGTTGAATCCGCTGATCGTTTCTTTAGTGGATGCAAAAAACATTTATAAGATTTATGTCAGCGTCAACGATGGCGTTGCAGATGAATCTGGACAGATGGTGTTGTCCAGTCACCATATACGATTGGCGCGAAGAATGATTCGCGATGAAAAATTTCGAGCCGCCGATCCTGTGATGACGCTCGGACTGTGGGAAAAGGTTGTGATCGAAGAACGGAAACACCTCTATGCCTACAAAAAAACCGCCGATGTTTGTTTGGTGACCTTGCATTCGTATGAACCTTGCATCTACCGATACAGCATTACGGAAATGGCAAAATGCGTATCGGAAGGTGTTGCTTGCTATGATTTCTTTATGGAATTGGCAAATAATATTCTTCGTTTTGAGCCGATAAGTCCTTCGCTGGTGCCCTCAAACTCATTGCTTCGCGAATTTATCGGAAATGCATAAGTTCAGATACTTGAAAAAAACGGTGGAATAGTATATAATATAAAAAAAAAGGAGTGGATACAAATGGATAAAGATTTTTTTGATCAGGCATTGTTGAAAGCAAAAGAGGCGTTTGATGTCGCCCGTAAAAAAACGACCGATGTCGTCAGCATACAACGTCAACGCTTTGAGGTGACCTCGCTCACAGCGAAAATGGAAAAAGATTATGCTGAACTGGGCGAAATCTTTTTTGAACAAATTAAGGACAGTGAAGACATGCCTGAAAATGTTCGTTTGTTGGTCGAAGCAATTCAGGAGAAAATTCAAAGAATCAGCGAGCTGAATCTTGAAATTGCGCAGACAAAGAATAAAAAGGTTTGTCCCGACTGTCAAGGATTCTCGGAAAATAATGCCCGTTTTTGCAGTCACTGCGGGGCACCGTTTGAAGAGGAATGAAATTGACTGAAAAAAAAAGAATTGGGGTAATCGTTGCGGAGGAAGTTGAATTAGAACCGATGACCGAATGGCTTTCTCGCTATCATAAAAATGATTATACCTGGTTTTCCCATCGCGGGTTTTCTATCGAGTTGGATCAAGCGGAGGTTCTGTTCGCTGTTTCAGGCGTCGGAAAGGTAAATGCTGCTATGGCTGCCACTGATTTGATTCATCGCGGATGCGTTGTATTGCTTAATTTCGGCATGTCTGGCGGGATCGGTCATGTTTCGCGTGGCGACCTTGTGCTGGTTGACCGTTGCGCCGAGCACGATTTTGATTTAACGGTTATCGGCTATCAACCCTTTGAAAAACCGGCACAGCAATATATTTATCATGCCGATCCTCAATTGAATCAGCTGGCTTATGACGCGATTCCGGGTGTAAAATGCGGCATGGCGGTCAGTGGCGACAGTTTTATCTGCAACGAAGAAAAGCGAACCGAATTGCGGAACGATTTTGACGCGTATTCCTGTGATATGGAGACGGCGGCAATTGCTTCGGTTGCCTTTATGGCGGGGATTCCTTTTGCTGCATTGCGTCGGATTTCCGACGATGCGGGGGAGGATGCGTTGACAGAACATCGCACGATGAATCAAGCGGTCGAAACAAATTTGACCGATGCTTTTTGCAATTGGTTGCTTGTTATCACAAAAAATACGAATAAATTTAGTTAAAAAGACTAAAAATTTTAAAGATTTATTTATTATTTTAATTTTTACACAAAAATGTATTGATTTTTTTTCAAATATGTGGTAAAAATTAAATAGATCGAAAAATGTTTTTCGATTGATTTAGAATTCTGCGATGAGAATCGTTGAAAAAATTACGGGAGGTTCATAATCATGAACAAAACACAATTGACAAATGCAATTGCTGAAAAAGCAGGATTGTCCAAAAAAGATGCTGAAAAAGCTTTGGCGGCATTCATTGATGCTGTTTCCGATGCGATGAAAAAAGGCGACAAGGTTCAGCTGGTTGGCTTTGGTACTTTTGAAGTGCGTGAACGCGCTGCAAGAACCGGTATCAATCCGTTGACCAAGGAGAAAATCGAAATCCCGGCTTCTAAGAGTCCGGTTTTCAAAGCAGGTAATGCTTTCAAGGCTTCTGTTGCGAAGTAATTTGATTTCAGGCCGTCCGGAAACGGACGGCTGTTTTTGTAAGGGATAAATCATGAGATTAGATAAATATTTAAAGGTTTCACGATTGATTAAGCGGCGCACGATTGCCAACGAGGCTTGCGATACCGGTCGCGTTTCGGTGAACGGTAAGGTTGCGCGCGCTTCGTATGAGGTGAAACCGGATGATGTCGTAGAGATTTCCTTTGGCGCCAGAACAATTAAGTTGCGGGTACTATCGACCAAAGAGGTTGTCAAAAAGGAAGAAGCCGACTTCATGTATCAATTGATCGACGAAGCATAGCGCAATCATTCTAACACGGTTCTATTGAATTGATTTTGCTTTTGCTCAAATAATTTGCATAGGAAGAACACGCCTTAAATATATTTTTAAGGGGTGTTCTTTTATGGATGAAAAAGAAAATTATCATCACGGTATCATATCGGAAAATCGAAAAACTTTAAATCTTTCGGGCATCAAAGATGTATTATCCTTTGACGAGGAAACACTTCTGTTGGATACCGTTATGGGCAGAATGACCGTTCGCGGTGAAAACCTGCACATTAAAGATTTTCAAACCGAAACCGGAGAATTTGTCGCCGAAGGTCGAATTCATGCAATCATCTACCTTTCTGACGCCAAAACAGGCGGTTTTTTCTCAAAACTGTTACGGTAAGCTATGTGGGAAATAAGGCTTACCAATCAACTCTTAACAGAATTTTATGCTGTTCTATTCGGCATGATTTACTGTCGGCTTTATGATCTGTTTCGCATTTTGCGGAAGACTGTCAAACAGACGGTGGTATCTGTTTTTATCGAAGACCTGCTTTTTTGGTTGCTCATCACTTTTTTATCCTTTTTGTTCTTGCTTTCCAGAACAAATGGGGAAGTGCGCGGATATGTTCTTCTTGGAATGAGTTTCGGTTTTGTGCTCTGTCGCCTCACAATCTCAAGATTGCTTGTGCCGGCGGAAATAAAAATTTTGGGAGCAGTCCTTTCGTTTTTTGCCTTTTTAGAATGCAAAAAAACCGCTTTTTTAGTGACGTTTATCAGCCATTTTGAGCAGTTTTTAAAAAATGCGGGGAAAAAGTTGCTTTTTCTTTTAAAAAAAGGGAAAAAAGGCTTGAAAAAGGGATATAAAATGTTGTATACTAAACGAAAATCAAAAAAAACTAATCATTCGGAGATTTGATATGCCGGCAAGAAAAAAACAACGCAAAAGCATTTTTGTCCGTCTTTTGGCATTGGGTGTTTCAGCTTATTTTATTTTTTCATTGTCTAATCTTTGGCATACTTTGCAGAAAAGCCGTGCGGAATTAAACGCATTGCAAACTCAATACCGTTCCGAGCAGAATGATATTGAAGAATTGAAACGGCTTTTAGATGATGATTCTAAGGCAAAGGTTATTGAAAAGGCGGCAAGAGAACGCTTGGGATATGTCTTTTCGGATGAAGAGATTTATGTGGATATATCCGGGAATTAAAACGCTATTTATAATTTAGGAGGATTATAATCTTTTATGCAGTTGAAAATCGGAGAAATTGTAGAGGGCAAGGTGTCCGGAATTACAAAGTTCGGTGCTTTTGTTGATTTAGGGGAAAATACATCCGGGATGGTACATATATCCGAAGTTGCCAGAACTTATGTCAATGATATTAATGAGCATGTTAAATTGAATGATACGGTAAAGGTAAAGGTTTTAAACATCGGAGAAGATGGGAAAATTAGTTTAAGCATAAAAAGGGCATTGGATCCGGAACCCCGTACCGAACGGCCGCGCCGTGAAAGTCGCCGTGCACCGAGAACAGACTTTTCAAAACCGAGTGACTCTTTTGGCTTTTCTTCGCGCAAGTCCGAACCGGCTTCTTTTGAAGAAATGCTTTCCCGTTTTAAACAAACCAGCGATGACAAATTTTCCGATTTAAAACGGAAAAATCCGGAAGTCCGCCGCTCTAAACGCGGTGCAAAAGAATAATCAATCATGTGGACGGATTCACGGGGTTTCCCGGTGCGGTTCGTCCTTTTTTTAGGAATGATAGAAAATGAAAGAAATCAATGTTTCGCGAATCACCGATACCGTTGCCGAACTCTGCATTCGTGCAAATAAAATTCTGCCGTGCGCGTTGCGCGACAAACTGCAATCAGCTTCGGCAGATGAACCGAATGAGCTTGCGAAAAGTGTTTTGAACGATTTGGAAAGAAACCTGGATGCCGCCGCGGAGATGGATTTGCCCATTTGTCAAGATACGGGAATGGCGGTTGTTTTTGTAAAAATCGGGCAGGAGGTTCATTTAACGGGCGGGCTGTTAAATGATGCAGTTAATGAAGGCGTTCGCCGTGGGTATACCGAAGGATTGCTTCGTTGCTCGGTAGTTGAGGATCCGCTGAGAAGAAAGAATACCGGCGACAATACACCCTGTGTTTTACATACTGAAATTGTGGCAGGGGATACGGTGGAAATCACGGTCGCACCGAAAGGCTTCGGCAGTGAAAACAAGAGCGGTTTAGGAATGCTGACGCCTTTTGACGGGCGCCAGGGAGTGATCAACGCCGTTTTGGATATTGTCCGTGCGGCGGGAAGTTGCGCCTGTCCGCCGATGGTGATCGGCGTCGGGATCGGTGGCGATTTTGAAGCCTGTGCCTTGCTTGCCAAAAAAGCGCTGTGCCGGGATGTTTCCACACCAAACGCTGATCCGTATTATGCGGAGTTGGAAGCGGAATTGTTGGCAAAGGTTAACGAAACCGACATTGGACCCCAAGGATTCGGCGGTCAGACGACGGCATTAGCATTGATGATCGAGGCGGCGCCCACACATATTGCCGGACTGCCGGTAGCGGTAAATATCGGGTGTCATGTAACAAGGCACGCCACAGCGGTGATCGAAGAATGAATGAGATAAAAATGGTAGCACCCTGCTTATTTGGGTTAGAAGGGGTTGCGGCTGCCGAATTTCAACGAATGGGCTTTTCCGATGTAGTTGCTGAAAACGGTCGTGTTTTACTTTCGGGAGATGCCAATATGTTGGCGCGGGCAAACATCAACAGTCGCTTCGCCGAGCGAATCTTGATCCACATGGGCGAGTTTAAAGCGACTGCTTTTACCGAGCTTTTTGATGCGGTTCGTCAACTTCCGTTTGAAGAGTATATCGGAAAAGAGGATGCTTTTCCTGTTACGGGATGGAGCTTGCATTCGCAATTGCACAGTATTCCGGACTGCCAATCTATCATTAAAAAAGCGATTGTTGAACGGTTAAAACAGCGTTATGCGGTATCGTGGTTTGAAGAAACCGGACCGGTCTATCGAATCCGTTTTTCCATTTTAAAAGATACCGTTACCGTCATGATTGATACTTCGGGGGAGGGACTGCACAAACGCGGCTACCGTCGAAACGCAAACGATGCGCCGCTCAAAGAAACGCTTGCCGCCGGGATGTGTGATTTGGCAAGGATTTTCCCCGATACACAGTTGTATGATCCCATGTGCGGTAGTGGGACGATATTGATCGAAGCGGCACTGATGGCCACTGGGCGCGCTCCTGGCTTGTTGAGAAGCTTTGCGGCAGAGCGATTTTCCGCTATTCCCCAAAAGGTTTGGCGGGAGGAGCGAACCAGAGCGCAAGATTTGATTTCGCATGCGGTGGATTTTCACGCACAAGGTTTTGATATTGATCCCGCCGCGGTGGCGTTAACGCTTAAAAACGCAAAGCTGGCAGGGGTGGAAAAGTATGTTTCGGCTTCCGTCGCTGATCTTGCTGATTTCCAAATTCCGCAAGACCGTTTCCTGCTGATAACCAATCCGCCGTATGGTGAACGGCTTTTGGATGTCCGTCAGGCGGAACAAATCTATCAAACAATGGGTCTGAAATTCAGCCCCGGTGCCGGAAAAAAGTATTTTATCATCAGTCCGCATGATGAGTTTGAAAAACATTTCGGCAGAACGGCAGACAAGCGTCGAAAACTGTATAACGGTATGATAAAATGTCAACTGTATATGTATTTTCGCGGAAATGTTGGTTAATATATTAACATTTTTTTAAATATAATTCAGTTTGCTTGACTTTTAAAAATAATTGGATAAAATTAGTAAATAAAGAGTTCTAAACGGAGGTAATTATTATGAACATTAAACCTTTAGCCGACAATGTTGTGTTGAAGGCGACCGAAGCGGAAGAAACCACGAAAAGCGGTATCGTTCTTTCTTCGGCAAGTAAAGAAAAACCGCAGATTGCTGTTGTAGTCGCTGTCGGCCCCGGTGGTGTTGTGGACGGGAAAGAGGTTCAGATGACCGTAAAACCCGGCGACAAGGTACTTGCCGCGAAATATGCCGGCACCGATGTCAAAGTAGATAACGAGGAATATACCATTCTTCGTCAGTCGGATATTCTTGCAATTGTTGAATAAGGAGATCATTGATTATGGCAAAACAGATTATTTTCGGCGAAGAAGCCAGAAAAGCATTACAAAACGGTGTAGACCAGTTGGCAAACGCCGTCAAAGTTACCCTTGGACCGAAAGGCAGAAATGTTGTATTAGATAAAAAGTACGGTTCTCCGCTGATTACCAATGACGGCGTTACCATCGCCAAGGAAATCGAGTTGGATGATCCTTTTGAAAACATGGGCGCACAACTCGTCAAAGAAGTTTCGGTAAAAACCAACGATGCCGCCCGTGACGGCACCACGACCGCAACGGTTTTAGCACAGGCGTTGATCAATGACGGCATGAAGAATGTTGCCGCCAGCGCCAATCCGATGGTTTTGAAGAAGGGCATTAAAGCCGCTGTTGATACCGCAATTGAAACGATTGTTTCCAATTCCAAAAAGGTTTCCGGCAGTGACGATATTGCCCGTGTTGCGACCATTTCTTCCGGGGATGAAAATATCGGTAAGTTGATTGCCGAGGCAATGGAAAAGGTTTCCTCCGACGGTGTGATCACGGTGGAAGAATCCAAAACCGCAACGACCTATTCCGAAGTGGTTGAGGGTATGCAGTTTGACCGCGGATATATCACGCCGTATATGGCAACCGATTCGGATAAAATGGAAGCGGTCATTGATGACGCGTTGATTTTGATTACTGATAAGAAAATCAGCAATATTCAGGAAATTCTGCCGCTTTTGGAGCAAATTGTGCAAGCCGGCAAGAAGTTGTTGATCATTGCTGAAGATATTGAAGGCGAAGCACTTTCGACCTTGATTTTGAATAAACTGCGCGGCACCTTTACCTGTGTTGCCGTCAAAGCTCCGGGCTTCGGCGATCGCAGAAAAGAAATGTTGCGTGATATCGCTATTTTAACCGGCGGTGAAGTGATCACCGATGAACTTGGTTTGCAGTTAAAGGATACTACGGTCAACCAACTCGGCCGTGCACGCCAGGTCAAGGTGACCAAAGAAAATACCATTATTGTAGACGGTGCCGGAGATAAGCAGGAAATTAAAGACCGCGTCAATCAGATTCGCAATCAGATTGCCGAAACAACCTCTGATTTTGACCGCGAAAAACTGCAAGAGCGCTTGGCAAAGCTGTCGGGCGGCGTAGCAGTCATTAAGGTTGGCGCCGCTACTGAAATTGAAATGAAAGAAAAGAAACTGCGCGTGGAAGACGCACTTTCCGCAACTAAAGCCGCTGTGGAAGAAGGCATTGTTGCCGGCGGCGGCGTAGCGTTGCTGAATGCCGTTGACGCGGTCAAAGCTTTGTTGGATAAAACTACCGGGGACGAAAAGACCGGCGTTGCCATTGTTTTGAAAGCGTTGGAAGCACCGATTCGTCAAATTGCTTTCAATGCCGGTATTGAAGGCTCGGTCATCGTGGATAAAATTCTTTCTTCGGGCAAAGCAAACTTTGGCTTTGACGCGTTTAAGGAAGAATATACCGATATGATTGAAGCCGGCATCGTCGATCCGACCAAGGTTACTCGCTCGGCATTGGAAAATGCCGCGTCGGTCGCCGCGATGGTTTTGACCACCGAAAGCTTGGTAACCGATATCAAAGAAGATGCCGCGGCACAAGCCGCCGCTGCCGCTGCACAGGCAGGCGGGATGTATTAAGTCCTATAGGGAATAAAAAATCGGGTAACTCGTTTGAGTTGCCCGATTTTTGTATGCTTAAAAGCGATTGAAACGATTTAGCTTATCAATGATCTCATTGTTTTGAACAATGAGATGTCCGAGCGCGTAGATCAGTAAGGTCACAATAGTGGCAAAAACCGTTCCGGCAATGATCACCGCCAACGCAATTGCCATAAAAAGCGGCGATTTGGAATAGAGAAAGAAGGCGGCAACAAAGGTTACTGCTACGAAAAAGAAGCCAACCAGAAACGCGATCGTTTTTATGATATTGCCGAATCCGTTGGAAGGACGGCGTACGGGGGATTTTTGTGTAGGTTTCCTTGACATTGAGCTGATATCAATAGAATTTTCAAATTCGTTTTCCTGCATTTTCAATCACTCCTTTATTTGCTTAAACGCGTTGAACGCCGATCGTAACGGTTTTTCCGTTAATATCCCATTCTTTGACATTACCGACCGGCGTGACAGCCTCTATAGAATTTGCCAAAGTGTCGCCCGAAATAGTGTCTGCAAATTTCAGCGCAACAGCAAGAACATCCGTGTCGCCCGAAAGCGTAACGGTGATATGATCCATTACATTGAAATCGGCTTCTTTACGCATAGTCTGAATTTTGCTGATCAGCTCACGGACGATACCTTCTTCCACCAATTCGGGGGTTAAGACGGTGTCAATGGCAACCGTTACACCACGGTCTGAAACGGTATAGAAGCCTTCTTTTTGCTGTGGCTCGATCAATAAATCTTCGGTCAACAGTTCGACCCTGCCGGAAGACAGCGGCAAAACAAGTTTCCCGTTGGCATCCAGTTCCGCTTTGGCGGCAGAACCGTCCAATTCAGATAAAGCGGTGCGGATTTCGTTTAACTGTTTGCCGAATTTCGGTCCGACGGTTTTTAACTGCGGCTTGAAGCTATAAGAGACAAAACTATCTGCCGAATCCGTAAAGACGACCGATTTAACATTTAATTCATCCCGAATAATATCGGTGCAGAATTCCGGCAACTGTAAATCCGATTGAATATAAATAGCCGACAACGGTTGACGGTTTTTGCGTGCGGCACCGTTTCTGGCGGCGCGGCCGAGCACCACGATTTCAAGAACCTGTTCCATCTCTGCTTCTAAAGCGGGATTGATATACGATGTGTCTACCGTTGGGAACGAGCAGAGATGAATACTCTCCGGCGCCGATTTGTCCACACTGCGAACAATGTTCTGATAAATGCTTTCGGTCAGGAACGGAATCATCGGTGCCGCCGCTTTTGCGGTAACCGAAAGGGCGGTATACAGGGTCAAATAGGCGGCTTTTTTGTCTTCGGTCATGCCTTCTACCCAATAACGCTCACGACCGCGGCGAACATACCAGTTACTCATTTCGTCAACGAAATCCTGCAAAGCGCGTGTGGCTTCAGGTATGCGGTAGTTGCCCAAAGATTCATCCACGGTTTGAACCGTGGAATAAAGGCGTGAAAGCAACCAACGGTCCATAACCGTCAACGGAAGATCCGAAAGGGAATACTGGGTTGGATCAAATCGGTCAATTTCGGCATACAAAACATAGAAGGCATAGGTGTTCCAAAGGGTGCTCATAAACTTGCGCTGACCCTCGGTCACGGCTTTGCCGTGGAAACGGTTAGGCAACCAGGGTGCGGAGTTGGTATAGAAATACCAGCGGATCGCATCGGCACCGTAGGTCTTCAAGGCGTCGAACGGGTCGACGGCATTGCCTTTGGATTTACTCATTTTTTGACCGTTTTCGTCCTGAACATGACCTAAAACAATAACATTACGATAGGGTGCTTTATTAAAAATCAAGGTAGAAATTGCTAACAGGGAATAGAACCAACCGCGGGTCTGATCAACCGCTTCGGAAATGAAATCGGCAGGGAACTGCGCTTCAAACAGCTCTTTGTTTTCAAACGGATAATGATGTTGGGCAAAGGGCATCGACCCGGAATCAAACCAACAGTCGATCACTTCGGGAACGCGGTGCATTTCCTTGCCGCAATGCGGACATCGAATCGTTACAGCATCAATATAAGGACGGTGCAGTTCAATCTCATCGGGGCAGTTGTCGGAGAGTGTTTTCAATTCTTCAATACTGCCGACAGCATGCAGATGACCGCATTCACATTGCCAAATATTCAGCGGTGTTCCCCAATAACGGTTTCTTGAAATACCCCAGTCCTGCACATTCTTCAGCCAGTCGCCGAAACGGCCTTTGCCGATGCTTTCCGGGATCCAGTTGATGGTATCGTTATTGCGGATCAAATCATCGCGAACGGCGGTCATTTTGATAAACCAGGATTCACGGGCATAGTAAATCAACGGCGTATCACAACGCCAGCAGTGCGGATATTCGTGCTCAAACTTCGGCGCGTCAAACAAGAGACCGGCGGCGTCTAAATCTTTTAAGACCATCGGGTCGGCGTTTTTAACAAAGACACCGGCATAAGGGGTCTCTTCGGTTAATTCGCCTTTCCCGTTTACCAACTGGACAAAGGGCAAATCATACCGTTTGCCGACCTTGGAGTCGTCTTCACCGAACGCGGGGGCAATGTGAACGATACCGGTACCGTCGGTCATGGTGACATAATCGTCACAGACGACATAAAAGCCTTTTTTATGTTGTTTTTCGGCGATCGGAACGGCATAGGGGAAGAGCGGTTCATATTCTTTATGTTCTAAATCCAAGCCGGTGTAGCGTTCCAATACAGTATAGGCGGGTTGTCCGTCTTTTGCTAATTTGCCGAGGACGGTATCTAAAAGCGCTTCCGCCATATAATAAGTGTAACCGTCTGCGGCGAAAACTCTGCAGTAGGTTTCCTGCGGATTGACGCACAAAGCTACATTGGAGGGAAGCGTCCACGGTGTGGTTGTCCATGCGAGGAAGTAGGCGTCTTCTCCGACAACGCGGAAACGGACAACGGCACTGCGCTCTTTGACGGTTTTATAGCCCTGCGCCACCTCGTGCGAAGAAAGCGGCGTTCCGCAACGAGGACAATAGGGAACGATTTTGAATCCTTTGTATAAAAGTCCTTTTTCAAAGATCTGTTTTAACGCCCACCATTCCGATTCGATAAAATCGTTGTGATAGGTGACATAAGGGTTGTCCATATCCGCCCAAAAACCGACGGTTTTGGAAAAGTCTTCCCACATTTCCTTGTACTGCCAAACGCTTTCCTTGCAATGATCAATAAACGGTTCCAAACCGTATTCCTCAATTTGCTCTTTGCCGTCCAAACCGAGCATTTTTTCAACTTCCAGCTCGACCGGGAGACCGTGGGTATCCCATCCGGCTTTGCGCGGTACCATATAGCCCTTCATGGTGCGGTAGCGCGGGATCATATCTTTAATGACGCGCGTTAAAACATGACCGATATGCGGTTTGCCGTTCGCAGTCGGCGGACCGTCATAGAAAACATACGGTTCCCCTTTTGCGCGCGAGTCAATGCTTTTTTCAAAAATATGTTCCTGTTCCCAAAAATCACGAATTTTTTTCTCTTCTTCGGTAAATTTTTGAGAGGGAGAAACGCTTTGATACATGATGTAATGCCCCTTTCGTTAAGCATAAATATACTTCTATATTTTATCATGAAATTATCTAAAAATCAACAATAAGATTTTGTAAAATTAAGAAAACATCTGCGTTGTAAAGAGATGTGAACCATTTTCGTTTA
>JAFWUH010000086.1 GCA_017524165.1 Clostridia bacterium
CGGCTGATAAACAGTGCGTTGCGGTCGGCGTCTTTCAGCTGATCATTGGGACGAACGGCAAGGTAAGCTTGAATGGCATCTATGCAGGATTGATTCAAATAAACGATGCGTTCTTTATTTCCTTTTCCGAGCACCCGCATTGTGCCGTCCGGACGAATATCAGTGAGATTTAAACCGCATAGCTCCGATAACCGCAGTCCGCAGTTTAAAAATATGGTAATGATACAAAAATCGCGTTCTTTGTAAGGACCGTCAATACATTCCAACAGAGAAATTGAATCTTCCAGGGTCAAATGCTTCGGCAAAGCCTGACGGATTTTCGGTGTATCTAATAATTCGGCTGGATTTTTTTCTAATAGATGGACATAATTGGTCAAATATCGAAAAAAGAGGCGTAGGGAAGAGACCTTTCGCGCGCGGGTTGTCGCATTGTTTGAGCGTTCTTCTTTACAAAAAACTAAAAAGGCATATAAATCAGAAATCGTTACAGAGCGAATCAGTTCGAGATCGACCCGTTCTATCGTGATTTTTTGAAAAGGAATTTCGGAATCTACCATGCCACGGGTTCGCAGTAAATACCGGAAAAATGTCTGCAAATCTGAATAATATTCCGATACGGTATTTGAAGACTTTCCTTTGACAATTTCGTTGTAGATTAAATAATCCCGAATGATGGGTGGTGTGTTTTGCAACAACTCCTGGTTCATGTTTTCACCTCTTTTTTATATTTTAACATATCTTGATTTTGTTTTCAACAATTCGAAGGAGAATTTTATGACGAAGAAAAAGCATATTAAAAGATGGCTTACATTGATTGCTTTTATATTGATTATGGCTTCTTTGCTGTTTGTTTTCAATGTCTTTGGCGGTCTGCAGGGATACCGTCAACGCCAACGGGCAAAACAGATTCAAATGCCGGATTATGTCAATGTTCAGCTGTTAAATGTCGGCATGGCGCGAACCGGGATCCCGATCAGCGATGTAAAAAATATCGTGATTCATTATGTTGGAAACCCGAATTCTTCGGCACAAAATAATCGTGAATTTTTTAACAATCCAACCACAAAGGTTTCATCGCATTTTATTGTTGGTTTAGAGGGTGAAATTATCCAATGCGTTCCTTTAAGCGAAAAATCAAGTGCAAGCAACTGGCGTAACAAAGATACAATTTCCATTGAAGTCTGTCATCCGGATGAATCCGGAAAATTCAACGATATTACAATGAAATCATTGGTGCAACTGACAGCTTTTTTGTGTAAGTCATTTCACTTAAACGAACAGGATATTATTCGTCATTATGATATTACCGGAAAAGAATGTCCAAGATATTTTGTAACACATGAAGAGGCGTTTGATGAATTTAAAAATAAAGTAAAGCTTGAAATGTCGAAATAAAAAAATACCGAATCATTCTTGATCTAATAATTAAAAGAATTGCTTCATTGTTCGTCTAAAGATTAGATAAAAAAGTGCCTTGTAATTTAAAGAAGATCCCGTTGCACATGAGTGATCAAGAAATCTTGAATTATCCCTTCCCTCAATTATATAAAACATTCATTTTGTATAATTGGATAGAAAAACATCAGGGCAGTACTTTTTTTATACTGCCCTTGTTGATTGAATCATAATATAATGCAAACCAAGCCACTACATCCTTCATTGATAACGCGTTCAATGGTTTCTTGAATACGCACTCTGGCATCAATCGGCATTCGTGCTAATTTGGTATGCAGTCCCTCGTTGACAAGCTCATGCAAAGATTTCCCGAAAATATTAGAATCCCATATTTTAACTGGGTTATCTTCAAATTCATTGAGCAAATACATAATTAAATCTTCCGACTGTTTTTCACTGCCGACAATGGGACTGACTTCGGTGGTGATATCGGCTTTCATCATGTGTATAGACGGTGCCGACGCACGCAGTCTAACGCCGTATCTTCCCCCTTGCTTCATAATCTCCGGTTCTTCTAAATGCAATTCTTCGATTGATGGCATTACAATGCCATATCCGGTTGCTTCGACTTCATCTAAAGCATCTTTTACGCGCATATATTCGGATTTCATGGTTGCAAGTTCTTGAATACAGTTCATTAACTCCTGCTCGTTTTGAATGTCAATGCCCGTTGATTCTGTCAGAATCTTGTAGAATAACGGCGGTGCAATACCGATCACAATGTTCGCTGAACCTATTCCTAAATCAATATGGTCAATTTTCGTGAACTCTACATTGGGATTTTCTTGGAAAGTGGATTCTAACCGTTGAATATCACGAATATGTTTCATGCTTTCGGTTCCCGATTGAATGGACCGAATCAAATCAGCGCGCAACCAATGATCCATCGGTAGATTATTGATCCATTTCGGAAAATGAAAACACACTTCTTTGAGCGGAAACTCAAACAGTATTTTCCCGAGAATAGTTTTGATATCGTCTTCGGATAGATCCAAACAGTTGACCGGCAGAACCGGAACTCTATACTTTTCGGTCAACTCACGCGCCATTGAAACCGCATTTTCGGATTCCGGATACATGCAGTTTAACAGAACCACAAATGGCTTTTCAATTTGTTGCAATTCTGATATAACCCGCTCTTCCGCTTCTGCGTATTCTTCACGCGGAATATCACTGATACTGCCGTCCGTTGTAATGACAAGCCCGATTGAAGAATGTTCTGTAATCACCTTTTGCGTGCCGATTTCCGCCGCCATATTGAACGGAATCGGATCGTCAAACCACGGTGTTACGACCATTCGCGGTTGATCTCCCTCAATATATCCGAGAGCGCTTGGGACGATATAACCGACGCAGTCTATCAAGCGGACATTCATGCTTGAGGCGTTATCTAACTTAATTTTAACACCTTTTTCCGGTATAAATTTCGGTTCGGTTGTCATAATGGTTCGTCCGGAAGAAGACTGCGGCAATTCATCATTTGCGCGTTCTTTTTGATATTCTTCGCCGATATTCGGTAGGACCAAACGATCCATAAACTGTTTAATAAAGGTTGATTTTCCCGTCCGAACGGGACCTACGACACCGATATAAATGTCTCCGCCCGTACGCATGGCAATATCTTGGTAGATTGATGCGTTGCTCATGTACATTCCTCCGTTTATTTTGCTTCATTCTAACAAATAGTATGAAAGCAAAAATAGATTTATGACAGAGAAAGTTTCCGGATAATGTTTATAAGATCGGAAACGGATTGAAAAAAGAAATAGTGACGACATATCCCGCATACAAAATCATTAAACAAATACCCTGCCATCTTGAAAATTTACCCAGGATCAGCATTGGTATAATGGCGATGGCCAAAACCAGCAAACAGAGCGGAATGTCAAGATAAATGTTTTGCGGACAACAGGAAAGATCATTTTTTGAAATCAGTGAACAAATGGGCAAAATGATTGCAATATCAATTAAATTAGCACCAATAATATTTCCGACCGATAAGGAGGACTGTTTTTTTACGATGGCAGTGATCGTGGTGACAAATTCCGGCAGCGAAGTGCCGATTGCCACGATCGTTGCCGAAATGACCGCTTGAGAGATACCGCTTTTCACAGCGAGTTCGGTGGCTGAATCTACCAAAAATTCCGCGCCGAAAACAATACCCAAGGCGCCGCCTAAAAATTTTCCTATGTTGATCGGGATATCTTTTTTTTCATAGGAAACTCTGTTGTCGGTGTCCGTCTGTTGATTTTTAGCAGTGAGAATGCTTTCAATGGTTGAAATAACAAAAATAAATAATAAAACAATGGCACCGTAAAGTGAAAAAGACGCGCCAAGAGATGAAAGGTATAATATAACGGTTGCCAATATCAAAAGAATAGATTTAAAAGCATATTGACTTCGCTTTACAACGGCAGGAATACATATAATAGAGATAGCCATAATCAAACCCGTATTTGCCGTAACGGAACCGACCGCATTTCCGACTGCTAAAGCATTGCCGTTTGCGGTCATATCCCCTGTGGCACGAGCGGCACCAAAACAGGAAACTAACAGTTCCGGTAAAGTGGTTGCAACACTGACAATTGTTGCACCGATAATAAACTGCGGAATACCGGAAACTTCTGCCATCCAGGCGGCGGCGTCTACAAATATATCGCCGCCTTTTACGATCAAAATTAATCCAACAATAAAAAGAACAATTAAAGACCATATCGGCCAACCGGATACATCAAACATTTTTGTCTCTCCAAAATAATTAGACCTTTCACAATCGGTTAGGATTGCGAAAGGTCTTGTTCCTAAAAGAATTAGGTTATACCACCACCGGCATAGACCGGGCAATTGTTGACGGTATAATACAACTACTCCCCTTTTGCTTTATTATATTACCATGATTTCTCAAAAA
>JAFWUH010000087.1 GCA_017524165.1 Clostridia bacterium
CGACAATTCTTCCCGACTGATTTTGGCAATCACCTTCGGCACATTTTTTGTGGCGGCAAAAAGGGACAGCAAAATATTTTCTTCATCTACTCCAGTCAGAGAGACAAAGGCGTCTTCGTTGCCAATCCCCTCCTCCATCAAAATTTCCTGCTTTGCACCGTCGGCTTCGACAATGACCGCCTTCGGTAAAAGCGCGGCTAACTCTTGACATTTCTGCGGATCTTGCTCAATAATTTTAACCGAATTTCCGCTATTGCAGAGCATTTTTGCCAAATAATAGGATGTCCTGCTCCCGCCGAGAATCATCACATTTTTTGCTTGCTTTTGCACGGCGCCCAGCATCTTAAACAGTCTGGCAACTTCATTTTTGGAAGCTACGAAACCAATCAAATCTCCTTTTTGCAATTCAAAAGAACCGTCAGGAATAAAAACTTCTTCCTCGCGTTGCACGGCACAAATCAAAAAATTAGCGTCAAATTTTTCCCGAACTTTGCTGATACAAATACCGTTCAGCGGAGAATCCTCTTTCAAACGGATTTCGATCATTTCCAAAGTACGGCGGGAAAAACTCTCAATTCTTAACGCCATTGGCAGTTTCAGGATCCGAAACAGTTCTTCCGCCACTAACAATTCAGGATTGATCGCCATGGAAAGCTCCAACTGTTGCCGCATAAAGCCAAGCGAACGGTCGTTGTATTCCGGATTCCGAATACGGGCAATGGTATGTTCCGCCCCCATTTTCTTTGCAATAAAGCAACAAAGCATATTGGTATCGTCCGAGTCGGTTGCCGCAACAAAAAGCTGTGTACCCTTTACCCCGGCTTCTTCCAAAACATCGCAGTCGGCACTGTTTCCGCAGACACCCATGACATCATACACATTCGTGACATTGGAAAGCTCAATTTCATTTTTGTCGATGGCAACTACATCGTGCCCTTCGGCTGTTAAACTTGAGATAATTGCCGAGCCGATTTTACCGCAGCCTGCAACTATAATTTTCATGCCTTGTTCCCTTCTTTGTTGTGTAATTGAGGTAATTATACCACCGTTGCCCTGTTTTTTCAATCCTAATCCGACAAAATTAAGGTAATGTAATCATCTTGCCCAAATGGAAAGAATAAATGATTTTTTCTTTGACCGGTTGATTGAATATTTGCTCACATGCCGTCGCGTAAAGCGAAACCTGTTCGCGGTAGGCATTTGCCAATTCTTCTTCGCAGGAAACACGGTCGGTTTTAAAATCCAAAACCACGATTCCGTCCTCTTGCGCAAAACAGAGGTCAACCGCGCCCTGCACAACAACGGGTTCGTTTGCCAGCGACCCCTCCAAGGTATTATCAATCCTACCGGCGGGGATTTCGGTCAAGAAGCGCATCTCCCGACGAAACCACTTTGCCGAAACAATCCGATGAAACAGCGGCGATGAAAGGAATCGGCGAATATCCTCTTCACAAAGCGCTTTTCGTTCCTCTTCGGTAATAAACCGCCAATCACACAAACGGTCTAATTCTTCCGATAAATCCAAATTTTCTTTTATCTGCAAAAATTGCATCACTTTATGCATGGCGGTGCCGCGTTCTGCCGCCGACAACCCGTCTTTTAACAAAAATGCCGGTCGTTCGGTAAAATCAAAGCGCTCCCCTTCCGCCTTGTTCGCCAACGCGGAAACGGTTGTTTTTGCCTCAACAGCGCCGAGTCTTTCATAGGGATAGGTATATGCCAATCGTTGACATACCGCCTCTTTCAATCCAGTATCAATCACAATATTACGCGTTGTTTTTTCGCGAATTTCCATTTCAGGAGGATACGATATAGAGGCAACAAAAGACGCCGCCGTATCCTTTCGCAACAGTGAAATATCCGAACAACGGTAAACCGGTTCTCCGTCCGGATGAAGCATTGTCGCCATCAATAACCAATCAGCCAAAGATGCCGCCGCACGGAAAGACAAACCGCCGACCGCGGAGTCCTCCGCCGATAAAAGCGCCGTCAGCTTATCTATACGGTTTTGCAGATTCTGATAATAAGAAACCATGATCAAGCGTTCTTCTGCGCGCGTCATGGCAACATATAAAAGCCGCAAGGATTCTTCCAGTTGATTTGACTGCAAATCGTTTGCCAATACTTCGTGACCGAAGGTGGTCACATCCGCATGTTCGGATTCTTCAAAATAATGAATACCCATTCCGTTTTTTCGGGAGAACAAAATACGGGCGTAAGAATCCTGCCGGTAGAACCGTCGGTTCAAATTGGCTAAAATACAGATTGGGAATTGTAATCCTTTTGAGCCATGCATACTCATGATACGAACGGCATTTTCGCCGCCGTCGCTTTTTTTAGACAGATGAGCTTTCCCGTGCGTCTCAACAAAGGTAATAAAATCTTTTAAATTTCCATTTCCGTTTGCTGAGAAGCTTTCCGCCATTGCAATCAAGCCCATCAAATTTTCATGTCGATGTTTTCCATCGACCGCAAGAGCGATCATATTCGGATAGTCGGTCAAGGCAAAGAGCCGTGTGATCAACTTTGGAATCGAGAGCATTGTGGCTTCCCTGCGCATAAAAGATATTCGCTTTAAAAAAGACTCTGCCCGTTCATCTTTTTCCGCCGCGGCAGTCAGGACGGCAATCAAATCTCCCTGCTGATGTGCCGCACGGTACTGCGCAATATCCTCCGGCGTAAAAGAAAACATCGGCGAGAGCAAAACGGTCAGCAAAGCAATATCGTCTTTCGGGTTATCTAATACTTTAAGCAACGAAGAAAAGGTTGCAATCTCATTCGTTTCGGTAAAGGATTCTTCGGCTAAAGAGACCGGAATGCCATATTTGCGCAGTTCGTTTGCAAAAAAATCCGCCTTGTTTTTTGTTGCGGGCAACAGAATGGCAATATCGCCGTAGCAAGCCGGACGCATTTGTTCGTCATTGGATTTGACATACGCTTTTTCCGCCATAATACGGGTAATCGTCTTGGCAATGCCTCGCGCTTCCACTAACAGCCCGTCCTCTTTCTTCTCCGACAAAGCGCCGTCATAAAATTGCACTTCGACAAACGGTTTTTCGGTTTTCGGAAATGTTGCTCCCGCGTAAAGCCATTCTTTTTTATCATAAAGAATAGAACTGGTGTTTTGGGTCATGAAATTTTCAAAGAAATAATTGACAAAATCGCATATTTCGTGCCGACTGCGAAAATTGTTAGAAAGGGTAATTTCACACGGCTCGTCTGCTTTGGCTTGTCCAAACGGTTTACAAATCGCGCGCTTTTGAAGAAAGTTTTCCGAGTTGGCACCTCGAAAACCGTAGATGCTTTGTTTGACATCGCCTACCGCGAACAGTCGTTTACCGGCATCCGAGAGAATGGTAAACAGTAAATCCTGCAAATCGTTGGTATCCTGATATTCGTCGACCAAAATCGCGTCGAACCGTTTTTGCAGTTCTTCCGCCTGCGGCAAAACGGCAATACCGTCTTGATCCGGTCGGCACAGCATGGACAGCGCCAGCTGTTCGGTGTTATAAAAGGTAAAAACATTTTCTTCGCATTGTTCTGCAAAAAAGCGCTCGGCAAAGGTTTCGGTCAACTGCACAAACAACTGAACCGGTTCTTTCAACCGTTGCAACTGCCTTGCAATCTCTTCCTTCGTAAAGCAAAACAGTTTCCGTAATTTATCGCGTTCTGCTATCAAGGAAGAATACAGCTGTTTACACACTTTTATTGCCGGGTTCGCATCCGCTTTTCTGTTTTGCCCGATCTTGGGTAAATCCGCATTCAATATTTGAACCATAATGTTCCACTCATTGTCCATCAACGCGGTCTTTAAGCCGGAAACTTCATTTTGCAACAGCTCTGCGGCGGCAAGAATCGGCGCGCCAAATTCGTCTTGCGGGCAAAGAATCGCCAATTTGGCAACAGCCGGCTCGATTTCATCAAGATAGCGTTTTAAATAGCGAAAAGTATTTTCCCACCAAAGGTGATTTTTATCAAACGGTGCGATATAGCAATCAGCAAGATGAGCAATATACCGTTCCGGGAACGGAAAATTCCGGCTGAAATGAAACACCTTTAAAATGGTTGCCTTTAAATTATTTTCATCAAATTCCGAATCGGTCACATCCAAAAGATCACGAAAAACCGATGAATTATCCTTCATTTGTTCATCCATCAGCTTGTCCAAAACGGATTGTTGGATTTCAGCCAACGCATCGCCGTCATCCATACGAAAGTCGGGCTGAATCCCGACAGTACTGAAGTTTTCCCGCACTAAATCAATGCAAAACGAATCAATGGTGCAAATCTTAGCGGATGACAATAAATACCGCTGCCGCATCAAAACCTTATCATTTGGTTTTTGGTGCAAAGCATCGGTAATTCGTTTTTCAATTCTCCCCCGCATCTCCGCGGCGGCGGCATTGGTAAAGGTGACCACCAAAAGTCTGTCCGCATCCAAAGGATGATCCGGGTCGGTCAACAGGCGAAAAACCCGTTCGACCAAAACCGAGGTTTTGCCCGAACCGGCGGCAGCTGAAACCAGAATACTGCCATCTGTTTGAATGGCATTTTGTTGTTCATTAGTGAATTTCTTCGCCATTTTCGCCCATCTCCTTTCTCAGTTCCTCTATGACCTCGGCATTTTTCATGTTCGGTACCGTTAAATTTTCCTTGTCCGAACGACCGCATATAGCTGAAAAATCACAGTATTCACAGGCATTAGAGGACAATCCGTTTCTCGGCATCATGTCAATTCTACCCGACAGAAGTTCCTGTCCGGTTGATTGCAGCACCCGATCCATATGTCGGAATAAAACCTCAAAATCTTCCTGCTCGATAAAAGCCGACGCATACCGCGAATCCAGCGTTCCTTTCTGTGTTACCCGATATTTCGGAATGAACTCTCCCTGATTTTCGCGTTCCATCGCGCGTACCAGGTCTTCTTCCGCGGGCATTAACCCGTTCATTGCCAATCCTTCCTCTTTACGGTTACGCAACGCAGGCATGTAGAAAATCCCCGCCGGTTTCATCTCTTCATAGCCTTCGCTTCTCGACAAAGCATATAAATAGAGAAGCATCTGCATGTTCTGACCAAACAACACATCCGGTAACCGAAACAGTTTTTTCCCGGTTTTATAGTCCACAATACGCACATAACCGTTCCAGCGATCCACTCGGTCTATGGATCCGGATAGTGAAATTCTGCCGCCGTTAAAATCAATCTGAAGCGGCGGATAATCCTTATCCCAACCGAATCCTAATTCACAAGCGACCGGACGAAAAGACGATTGTGCAAACTCATGACAGATTTGTACGGCAACTTCACCGGTCGAGCGAACCAAATTATCTACCAAAAACCGCATGCGTGCATTTTCCACACTGCGATATCCCGGCACCAAATCCAAATATTCCTCGGCAAATTTTCGGATATCCGCCGCCACCTCTTCGTCGGACAACGCACCGATTCTATCCCCAGCCTCGGTAATGAAACGCTGTAAGCAGTAATGTACTATGGTGCCGCGCTGTAGCGTATCAAAGTTTGCGGGTTGGATTTTTTGCGCCTTTAAACCATATTTACAGAAATAAGTAAACGGGCAGGAATGATACACATTTAATTTGGAAGCCGAAAGATGAATGGTTTTCCCGTATAAAGCGGCTGCGGTTTCGGATCGAATGGCGACCTTTTCGTCCGATAAAGAAGTCTGTACACGATGAAGTCGTTGCAAATATGCTTTGTTTTCTCCTGTCAGCGACAGCGCTTCAAAAATCGTTTGTGATCCTGCCGGATCGGCAGAAGCACGAAGGCAGGCTTCCGAAAAAGCCGATTCTGCCGTTTCAGGCGCATTTTCAAGCGAAAGAGAATTGGGTTCCGTCGCAATATCCTGGTTCATCCAATCGGCAATTTTAGTAAAAAATGCCGACGGTTCCAACGCTTTGCCGTCTGAAGAGCGTTTGCTGCAAGACACAAACGAGCGTTCCGATGCACAGCAGAGATTGACATAGACCAGTAATTCTTCGTCAATGGCGTCGTGAATACTCTGGTCAGAGATTTCAAGACCTAATGCAATCAGTTTTGCCCGCTCATTTTGTGCCAACAGTCCGTCAGGCGTTACCGTTTTCGGAAATATTCCCTGATTTGCGCCTAAAATGAACGCCACCTTCGGTCGATGCGGTCGAATACGGTCTGCCGCGCCGAAAATGACTTCATCCAAAAACTGCGGCGCAACGCCTACCGTGGTCAGCGCCGTGGCATTTTGCAGTGTCTTACGAAAATTCACCGTGGACATATCGGCGTCGCCACAACAGAAAGCGATACTGTTTAAAACGCTCATGAGGGAATCCCATGCTTGTGTCAACAGTTGGGAACGATCTTCCCCGCCGTTTTGGCGATACTCCTCCGAAAGCGCCCGGAAAGAATCGTCCACACGGCAAACACGAAACAGTTCCATTAAACTTGCCACGCGTTGCCTGGCAGACCCGGAAAAACTCCGCCGGAAATGATCCAAGGGTTGAAAGGCACGGCATCGCAGTTCATTCAGCTTTTGCAGCACCTCCATGTCGTCTTTGTTTTCCGTTGTTGTAAATCCACCGGGGTTCATCATCCATTCGTGTGACCAATCTTTGATTTTTAAATTCCAAAGCACACAGTATTTTTCCAACAAGAATAATTCTTCCGACGATAAAACACCCATACCTGTTTTATAAAACCGAAACAATAGTTCACCGGATGGGCGTTCGGCAAAAGATACTGCCGTTTCAGCTAAAATAGCCGGCGGCAAACTATTCAACGACTGACGCTTGTCCAAAAAACAAGCCACACCGTTTTGTTCACAAAAGGTTGCCACCGCTTCTTCATAAGCCGCGGTATTGCGCGCAATAATCACAAAATCACGATAACGGTAACCCGGATTTTCGCGTACCAGCCGACGAATATTCCGTGCCGCAAACCTTGCTTCATCATACGGTGTTTCAGCAAGGCAGAGTGTTAAGCAACCGTCCGGTTCGACGGACTCGGCGGCATCGGTTGAAAGAAGTTTTTCCACGCCGCGCAAAGAGGCGCTGATGCCGTGATAAGCAGAAAGAACACAATCCTTTTCTATCCTCACACCGCGATCCTGCGCCATTCGTTTTAAGCGATGGATGCACTTTCTCACATTGGTAAAAATATCCCATTCACGCGGACTTTCGCCCGACAGCGTCATACTGACCGTTAAGGCATCCGCCTGTGATAAAATACGGTCAATAATACGATATTGTTGCCCGGTAAAACCGTTAAATGAATCTATATAGACCTTTTTCCCGACAAAGAAAGCACTCTCTGCCAAATTTGTATAGAGGCGATCCAAACGCTCGGAAGGATCCATAAACCGTTCGCCTAACAACGCCTGATAAAAAGAAAAAATGGTCGCAATATCTTCTAATTTGGATTTCAGCACCGGTGAATCGGTCTCTTCCGCGCGCCGGCGTAAATCATCCGGCGAAATTGCCGCCTGTTTAAATTCTTCAATGGAATTTAACAGCCCTGCCAAAAACCCGGCCGAACCGATATATCGGCGCCAAAGTTTCAGCGAATCAGCCGCCTGCATCATGGCACGGTTCAGCAGAATCAGCTTGTCCGCATCCGAAAGAGAATGTCCTGCGATTCCGCCGCATTCAATTTCAACATGTTCACACAACCGACTGAAGCTGAATACCGAAATACGGTCCATTCCCTGCTCTCCCAAAAGATGCAAAACCGCGCGCTCCGTTTCAAAGGAAAACTGTTCCGGCACCAGAAAAACGACCGCTTCGCCGTTGCGGATATCCTCCGCCGCACGACGCAGCATCTCGGTTGTTTTTCCACCCGAAGCGGGCGCCAAAATCAATTGAAACATGGCAATATCCTCCTTAAAAGATCAGCGGCAATAACAACAATCCGCAAACCGCCGGCACTCCCAAAAACAAGACGGAGGAAACCGTCCACTCATTGCACGGGATCGAAACGCCGGTAAACCGCCGCAAAGCAACGATCGCCGCAAAAGAAGCAATTCCTAACAGCGCATTCACAAACAGCCATTTAAAGGGCTTGCCGCACCGCAGACCGAAAATCAACATGCCCAATCCGGTAATACTTAAAATGCAGATCGTTGCAATTTTTAAAAACATCATAGACAAAAACCTCCATATTAAAAATATGAAGGCTATTTCTAAAATATGAAAACAGCACGGTCAAGCCGTGCTGTCAATTTTGATTTTTTTACTTTCTTAATGCGATAATATTTGCAACTACTGCCAGGATAAAGAACAAGATTGCAACATATTTCGTCAAATTGGAAAGCTTCGCATCGACCGTACGAGCTTTATTTTTTGAAAGGAAAGTATCTGCGCCGCCGGAAATCGCACCGTTGATACCGGCGCGGCGTCCCTGTTGCAACAAGACAACACCGATGATAATTAAAGAAACTAAAATAGAAACGACACCCAGAACAATTTCTAACCAGGACATTTTATTACCTCCGATTGATGAAAACATTCATGTACATTTTAATATTGCCAGGCTATTATACCACATTATTTTACCAAATGCAACTTTTTTTTAAGCAAATTATTCCGAATGGCAATGACACCCGCCAAATAATAAATCAATATTGATTTTCTTTTCTTTTTCATCGGCTATAAAACCGAGATGTTTCAAAAGCTGTGCCGGTGCCGAATCGGAATAACGCGCGTCCATTGCGCTTCGCTCAGCCGCAACATGTAATGCCGAGCGCAGAACACCGTCCGCCAGGAAAGCATCCGATTGCGGTTCCAAACAGTGAACGGTAATACCCTTTTCGGTCAGCGAATAAAGGCAGTAGCCGAGCATTTCTTCTCCGCACCGTGCGGCAACCCCGCCTGAGAAAGAATCCACAGTCAATCCGTTTTCAAGAAATAACGATTGCAACAGCACCGCCTCCGTTATCGGTTTAACTTCAATCATCCGAAAGCTCCTTTTGTGTAATATTGTTCAGCCGACGCATTTCGCGTTCATTCAGCGGACGCCATTTTCCCTGCGGTAACATACCGAGCTTCACGCCGGCAATTTCGGTCCGTTTCAGTCGCAGTACCTTCAAGTCAACCGACTCACACATACGCCGGATCTGACGATTTCTTCCCTCATGAATCACAAACTGCAGTACCGTACGATCCGGTTTCCGATCAATCACGAAAACATCACACGGCAAGGTTTTTTTGCCGTCCAAAACGATCCCCGTGCAAAGCCTGTCCAAAACGGCGTTATCGACTTCCCCCTCGACCGTAACACGGTAGGTTTTATTGACCTGTGCGGACGGATGGGTCAACCGGTTCGCAAAATTGCCGTCATTGGTCAAAAACAGCAGTCCTTCCGAATTACGGTCCAACCGACCGACCGGATAGACCTTCGCCCCGACATCTTTGACCAAATCGGCAACGCATTTTCTGTCCTGCTCATCCTTTAGTGTCGTCACAAAACCGCGCGGTTTATGTAACATAATATATACTTTTTCTTTGACGGGAACCACGGCTTTTCCGCGTACCGTCACCTTATCGCGTTGCGGATCCACCTTATCGCCAATAACGGCAATCCTGCCATTCACACGCACCTTTCCGTCGGCAATCAACTGCTCCGCCGCACGGCGGGAGGCGATACCGCATTCCGATAAATGTTTTTGTAATCTGATTTTAAAGTCTTTCATTTTTTCTCCGAGAAACTACAATTTTTTTAAAATACAAAGGATTTGCGCCAAATACCGTTGAAGAAGCGTTGATTTATTAGCGGAAACCGTTTCATCAGCAAAAACCGTTGTCTCCCCCATCACACGATCTTCCGAAAGATACAGCACCTTGCCAACGGGTTGATCTTTTTGAATCGGCGCATAAACAAAGGAAGGCAAAAAAACGCTTTGTTTTACCCCATCCGGCGTTGCCGCACAAAAGGAAAAGCTGTCGTTCTTCAACCGAACGGTTAATTTTGTCCCGCCGACAACGGCTAACTCCGAGGGTTGTTCCTGCCAGGAAAGAGTCTTCGACTGAACCACCGATAAACCGAAATTCAACAACTGCTCATGGTCTTGCCAATCGTTCGGGTCATTCAATGTAACCGCAATGACATACCTGCCGTCGCGTTTTGCCGCCGTCACCAAGCACCGTCCGGCGCGTTTGGTAAAACCGGTTTTTACCCCGATCAATCCGTCAAATGTTTTCAGCAATCGGTTATGGTTGGTTAAACTGCGTTGGTAAGGCGGATTACCGTAAGACAGCGTAGCCTTTTGCGATGCACATGCCGCCGCAAACTCATCGTTTTTCAACGCTTCCCTTGCCAAAAAAGCCAAGTCAAGCGCTGTGGTGTAGTGATTTTGATCATCCAGTCCCGACGGTGTAACAAAATGCGTATTTTTTAGACCCATACTTTGTGCACGGTGATTCATCCTGTCGGCGAATCCCGACAAACTACCGCCAAGCGCATAGGCTGTCACCGTTGCCGCATCATTTCCCGACGCCAACATCATTCCGTAAAGCAAATCCCGATAAGAAACGGTATCCTGCGGCAACAGACCCATAGATGAGCCTTCCACCCGCACCATTTCTTCCGTGACCGTGAGCGTTTTATCTAACTCACCGGTTTCGCACAACAAAAGTGCTGTCATAATCTTGGTGGTACTCGCCATCGGTAACGGCTGATTCCCCCCGTGACTGTAAAGGATTTCGCCGGTATCGCCGCAGATCAGCGCCGCGGCCGCCGCCGAATCGGAAAGCGCCGAAGTCGGCAAAACCATCGAAAACAACCATCCGATCATAACGCATACTATCAGCCGTTTCACCCAACATCACCCATTTATTGTATGATGCAACGAGACAGCTTATGTCATCCCACCGAATTCACGGTTCGTCTTTCTTTTTGGTAAAAAGGGATTTCACCTTATCAATCAATTCGGGTGCCATGTTCACAGCCTTATCGAAAGAACTCAGTTGGTTATAGATCGGTACCAGATGTGCATTTCCCTCCGAAACCGCCAAAAAAGCAATGGGCGTGATCGTAACGCCGGCGCCACCGCCGCCGCCAAACAAACCGCTTTGTGTTTTGCTGGGAAAATCACTGCCGCCGCTTGCCAAACCGAATGAAACTTTGGAAATGGGGATCAAGGTCATATTATCCACCTTGACCGGTGTGCCGACAACCGTATCGGCATCTACCATGGCACGGACTTTTTCCATTGTGGTATCCATAATTCCCTGAATGTTGTTCTCACTCATTTAGTTCGCATCCTCCTGGTTTTTGATTTCTCTTTTAAAAGACAGTACTATTTTTAAAACGGCGAGTGCCGTCAAAATAAGTGTAATCGGTTTTGCCGTGATATCCGCCGCGAAAAAAACACTCGATTTTACCGATTCAAAATCCGCTGAAATATCAAACTGCTGTTCTTTGCAATTCAACTGCTGTTTCAAGAAAGCATACAACGGATAAACAACGCTGCAAATCTGCCCATAGGTAACAGCCGTTTGAGCGGCGTCCTCTGTAGCAACCGACAACGAAAAACGAAGATGGCGGATTTTAATTTTTTTAATGAACCGTCCGACCTTCTTCAAAATCTGTTGAAAAAGTTCTTTCCCTTTTTCAAGGGAATCCGCCAATCCGTGACGGCGATAGTATTGCATCAAAAAATTATCTTTTTTTTCTTTCTTTTCCGGCACAGGCGGTTCATCGGATTCTTGCTTTTCAGCAACGGGCTTTTCTTTTTTCTTCTTCCCGAGGCGGAAATGCATGCCGGCATAAAGCAGATCGACCGAAAACTGTTCCCGATACTGAATTGAAGCGCCGACAGGCAAGCATAAAAGCACAAAGAAGACGAACAGAATCGACAGAATGATCACAATCGCAATCAAAACCGTTCCTCCTTTCCCTATCATGCCCTTTTTCACTCGAAACAATCTTTTACTGATCTGCTGACGCAGTTTCGGCTTCGGTTTCAATTGCCAGTTGCTCGCCGACCTCTGCAACCTCCATTTTTTCTTTCGGCAACG
>JAFWUH010000008.1 GCA_017524165.1 Clostridia bacterium
GAGGATCGGACTTTTTTCAACATTGATATTCACCAACATCCCAATCCATGTCATGGCGCGGGATATGTATGGACCGACAAAATAGCCAGCCGCCGCACCGCCGAAAATACAGCATAACGGCGTTACAATGATTTCCACCCGCGTTTTGCCGGAAACCAAGTAACCGATTTCTACAGCAATATAAGCGGCAATAAAGGCGCCTAACGGTTCGCCCGGCGCACCGACCGTGATTTCACTTAACGCAACCTTTGGAAAAGCGCCGACAAGACCGGCAACTGCCGCGGCAACGGAGGTCAAAGGGGAAGCCTTCAACTTGCAGGCTACACCGACGCCGATCCCCGCACCGGTAATGGTTTTGGCAATATTGCCCATTGATAGTAAATAACTGCCGACGATATTGTCTCCGACAATTTTGCCGATTTGACAAATGATTGTTCCAATGATCAACGTCGAAAACAATCCGTATGCCATACCGGAAAGACCGTCGATAAACAAACGATTCAGGTACTTTTTAATCATCTTTTTTTCCTCTTTTTCAGATTTTATCTTATTTTTATAAATGCCGACGGCATGTCAGTATTTATTTCGTAGACATTATTATAACTTTTTTTACCGTCGTTATCAAGTATTTATCACAATTTTTCAAAAAAACAGCCATCTTTCGACAGCTGTTTCTCTGTTAATGTTGTTGTAAAAAGGCTTTCACCGTTTCCAACTGATGCTGAATGGACTCTGCGCCGGTTCCGCCCTGAGAAATACGCGTTTCCACACAGTGTTTTAAATCAATCGCATCGTAAAGGTCAGACGAAAAAGCATCATGGAACTGTTGATAAACTGCCAAGGGCAGATCTTCCAATACCGTGTTGTTTTGAACACAATAGCCAACAATTTGACCGACGGCTTTATAGGCAATTCGGAACGGAATTCCTTTTTTGGCGAGATAATCTGCCAGATCCGTTGCATTGATAAAGCCGTTTTTAGCCGCCGCCAACATGTTTTCCTGCTTTACAGACATCGTTTCGATCATCGGCGCAAAACATGCCAAACACTGTTTGACGGTATCCACCGCGTCAAAAATCGCTTCTTTATCTTCCTGCATATCCTTATTATATGCAAGCGGAAGTCCCTTTAAAAGGGTCAATGTGGTCATTAAATCACCGTAAACACGACCTGTTTTTCCGCGCACCAATTCGGCGATGTCGGGATTCTTTTTTTGCGGCATGATGCTGGAACCGGTTGTGAAAGAATCATCCAATTCGATAAAATGGAATTCCCAACTGCTCCAAAGAATCACTTCTTCTGAAAAGCGCGAAAGATGCATCATGACCGTTGCAAAGCAGGAAAGCAGCTCAATACAGAAATCGCGGTCGGAAACACCGTCAATACTGTTTTCGGTTATACCTTTAAAACCGAGTGCCTGTGCAACGGCAAAGCGATCGGTCGGATAGGTTGTCCCCGCCAACGCGCAAGAACCGAGCGGACAGTAATTCATCCGGTCGCATGCGTCTTCCAAACGCGTTACATCCCGCATAAACATCATTGCATACGCCAAAAGATGATGGGCAAACATAATCGGTTGGGCGCGCTGAAGATGCGTATATCCCGGCACGATTGTCTGCTGATTGTCAGCCGCCTGTTGATAGATAGCCGCAATTAAATCTTTTAATTGCTTTAAAATAACTGCACATTCATCCCGAAGATATAATCGAATATCTAATGCTACCTGATCGTTCCGACTGCGCGCGGTATGTAATTTTTTTCCGGCGTCGCCGATTCGTTTTGTCAATTCGCTTTCCATAAACATATGGATATCTTCCGCCGCGGGATCAATTTCTAATTTTCCCGATTGCAAATCAGCCAGAATGCCCTCTAACCCTGAAAGGATCTGATCCGCATCTTCTTGCGGAATGATCCCTCTTGCCGCCAACATAGCGGCATGTGCCATAGATCCTTTGATGTCCTGCGCATACATTCTGCAATCAAAACGAATGGAGGAATTAAAATCATCCGCATTCCTGTCAAGCGCCTTGGAAAAGCGCCCTGCCCACATTTTTTCCATGTTTTTTCCTTATTTCTTCTCGTTTTTTGCTTTGACCTGTGCTTGTACCGAGATTGGCAATCCCCACAGATTAATAAATCCGGCGCTATCTTTTTGATCGTAAACATGGTCTTCGCCGAAGGTTGCGATCTCTTCGGAATAAAGCGACCAATCGCTCTTGGCGCCCGCTTTGATGATATTGCCTTTATAAAGTTTCAAGGTGACTTCACCGGTAACATGTTCCTGTGTTTTTTCAACAAAAGCCGAAAGCGCTTCCCGAAGAGGTGTGTACCATTGACCGTTATAAAGCAAATCAGCAAAGGTAATGGCTAATTCCTGCTTTTTGTGCATGGTCATTTTATCGAGGCAAAGTGTTTCTAAATACTCATGTGCGGCGTAAAGAATGGTACCGCCGGGGGTTTCATAGACACCGCGACATTTCATGCCGACCAAACGGTTTTCAACGATATCCAATAAGCCGATACCGTTTTGTCCGCCCAGTTCATTTAATTTCAGGATAATATCTTTTGCACTCATTGAAACGCCGTCCAAGGTAACGGGACGACCCTCTTTAAATCCGATGGAAACATAGGTCGGCTGATCGGGTGCGGCAATCGGTGAAACACCCATCTCCAAAAAGCCTTCTTTTTCATAAAGCGGCTCGTTGGCGACATCTTCCAAATCCAAACCTTCATGAGACAAATGCCACATGTTTTTATCTTTGGAATAGTTGGTTTCACGGTTGATTTTCAACGGAACCTGATGCGCCTCTGCATACTCGATCTCCTCTTCCCGGGACTTGATCGACCACTCACGCCAAGGCGCGATGATCTTCAAATTCGGTGCAAAAGCTTTGATAGCCAGTTCAAAACGAACCTGGTCATTTCCTTTGCCGGTGCAACCGTGACAGATTGCGTCGGCTCCCTCCGCCAAAGCAATCTCAGCCAAGCGTTTGCCGATGATCGGACGCGCCAATGCCGTCCCTAACAAATACTCTTCATACTTTGCACCGGCTTGTACGGCAGGTACAATCATATCCTCCACAAATTCATCGGTCAAATCTTCAATATAAACCTTAGAGGCGCCTGTTTTTAAGGCTTTTTCCTCCAACCCTTCCAACTCATCCGCCTGACCGACATTACCCGAAACCGCAATAATTTCAGGATTATTGTAATTTTCTTTCAACCATGGAATCATCACAGATGTATCCAAACCACCGGAATACGCCATAACGATCTTTTTAATTTGTTTTTCCATAAAAAAACCCCCACTGAATATTTCTGCATAATTATAACACAGAACGAATTTTTATTCAAGCATTATTTTTGATTATTCGATAAAAAACATCTTCGGTTGAATAAAAATTCAAAATTCCGAAGATGTTTGTTTTATTTTTATGCAATTTTAAGCCGTAATCGCAATTTATCGCTGATCATGGCAATAAATTCACTGTTGGTCGGTTTTCCACGCTCGTTTTGTACGGTATAGCCGAAATAGGAATTTAAAACATCAATGTCTCCCCTGTCCCATGCAACCTCGATCGCGTGACGAATCGCACGCTCCACTCTGGAAGAAGTTGTGCTATGCTTTTTCGCGACGGTCGGGTACAACAATTTCGTCACCGAATTAATGATTTCACCGTCTTTAATGGAAAGAATGATTGCTTCACGCAGATAATGATATCCTTTGATATGTGCCGGTACGCCGATCTGATGAATAATATCCGTGACCATCAATTCCAATTCGGGATCGGTAACAACATTGTTTTTTACGACAATGGGCGAGATTTCATTCCGCCATCCGGATAAGCGAATGATACGCTCAGCCATGGTGTTGATATCAAACGGCTTTAGGAAGTAGTAGCTTGCACCTGCATCTAAGGTTTCTTTCTCCAAACGCTGATTATCAAAGCTGGACATCGCCATGATCATCGGGCGATCGTTTGGATTCAAGTCTTTGATTTTTTCCAACAAACCGAGAATATCTAAATTCGGCATAAAGACATCGGCTAAAACGACATCCGGATGTAAGAATTGCATTTGTTCCAAAACTTTCATGCCGTCCTTTTCACACAAGAAGACATCCATACCGTATGATTTTAATGCTTTTTCGCAGTTTTTCCCTAATTCTGTTGTATCGTCTGCGATCAATATTTTTAACTTTTTCTCCAAAAAGAATCCCTCCGTTAATATTTTCTCCCGCGGTTCTTCCATATAATACCATGTTATCTTCTAAATTTCAAGAATAAATTCTACTTTTTTTAGAATTATTCTATTTTTTATCATTTTAAATAAAAATAGTGTGCCATTTCGTCAGTGAAAGACTGCATTCGACAGACAGAGATAAAAGAAAAACTCCGCAAGAGCAAAAGCTGTGCGAAGTTTGAAATATTTATTCGATTTTCCCTTTGGATTTCAGGTCGGAAATTGTTCTTGTAACCGAGATTTTGTTGTGCCGTTGTGTCGAGAGGCTTGCCGTATGTCGAA
>JAFWUH010000088.1 GCA_017524165.1 Clostridia bacterium
GTTAGAGCGCGGCTATGCCATTACGCTCGGGAACAGTATGAGACGGGTATTGCTGTCCATTTTACCGGGTGTTGCAATCACAAATATTAAGATTGACGGCGTAGTGCATGAATTTTCTACCATTGAAGGTGTCAAAGAGGATGTCACCGAAATCGTCCTGAATCTAAAAGGATTGATTGCCAAGATGCATTCTGATACCGCGAAGAAAATTTATATTGACGCAGAAGGTCCGTGCGTTGTCACAGCAGGCATGATCCAGGCAGATTCCGAGGTTGAGATTTTAAACCCCGATATGTACATTGCTACATTGGCAGAGGGTGCAAAGCTCAATATGGAAATGACGCTGGATCGCGGGAGAGGTTATGTATCGGCTGATCAGAATAAGCCGGCACAGAACATCATCGGCGTCATTGCAATTGACTCGATTTATACCCCGGTACTCAAGGCGAACTTTACGGTTGATAACACCCGCGTCGGCAATGTTACCGACAAGGGCAAGCTGACATTGGAGGTCTGGACCGACGGTTCGATGTCTGCCAATGAAGCGGTTTCGTTATCGGCGAAAATCCTCATCGAACATTTTGAACTTTTCCTTGACCTGACCGAAGGCGTCAGCGAAAGCGAAAGCATTATGGCGGAAAAGAGCGACAATGCCAAAGAAAAGGTATTGGATCTTACCATTGATGAATTGGATCTTTCGGTTCGCAGTTTCAACTGTCTGAAACGGGCAGGTATCAACACGGTAGAAGACCTTATCAATAAGTCCGAGGAAGATATGATGAAGGTGCGGAACCTTGGTCGCAAATCCTTGGAAGAGGTCATTGCAAAATTGAATTCTTTCGGCTTCGGCTTAAAGAAAGAAGACGAATAATTTTCTACGGCAGAGGGGAAAGCTTCTGTCAAGAGTAAGGAGTGAATATACATGCCAGGTACCCGTAAACTCGGAAGAACCAGCGACCACAGAATGGCAATGTTGCGCGCAATGGTCACCTTCTTGCTGGAAAACGGCAAAATTGAGACCACCGTTACCCGTGCCAAAGAGGTTCGCGCTATGACCGAGAAATATATTACACTCGCAAAGGATAATAACCTGAACAGTAAGCGTCAGGCTTTGGCATTTATTACAAAGGAAGATGTCGTCAAGAAGCTTTTTGACGAGATCGCACCGAAATATGCTGAGGTCAATGGCGGTTATTGTCGAATCACCAAAACCGGTCCGCGTCGCGGTGACGCTGCCGAGATGGCGATTATCGAGTTGATTTAATTTCATCGGGTTTAGTCCTCACATTTTTCGTTCATGAAGTTGAATTTCGCACAACAGCGCGGGAATGATGTGTGGACTAAAGGGAAAAAAGAAAACCGGATTCCAATTGGAGTCCGGTTTTTGTTATATTGCAAAAGACATTCCAGAATTCACCATGGCTCAACCTATATGTAGGTTTGTCAATGATGTGTTACAAAATTAGAAAACTTCGCCGTTAGAGGTAAAAGCTTTAATATAATCGGCAGGAGATTTCCAATTTAAAGGACGCATGGGAAAGTTAATGTATTTCCTGTTGTGAACAGAAAGTTGCTTTTTGAAGTCTTCAAAAGAATAAAAAGAGTGTGTAGCATAAAAGTATTCGTTGTCTTTTCGGTGAGAACGCTCAACTTTACCGTTGTGCCTTGGTGTGTATGGCTTAATGAGTTTATGGCGTATGCCACACTGTTCGAGGCGCGCCTCGAACAGTGTGGGCGTCGGTTTTTGAGTGTTTCCGAGCCGTTTTGTGAACTCTGATCCGTTATCTGTTTGCACACACTCGATCTTAAACGGGAACCTCTCGATTAAATGCTGAAGAAAGAGAGTAGAGCTGTATGTGCTGTGCTCCTCAAATGCTTCTAAATAGCGAAATCTTGAATATTCATCTATGGCGGTATACTGGTAGAACTTTTGCCCTTTGGCATCACCGACAATACAAGCTTCCGGCACAAATTTTACATCTATTTGCACTCTTTGTCCCGGATATTGCATTTGCTCGTAATGCTTTGGAATATACTTTGGGTTTGGCGGTTTAACTGCCATTTGTCCTTGTCGGCGCAAGAGACGGTATAATCCTGTTACAGAGCGTGTATATCCTCTTTGCCGCAATTTTACCCAAAACACAACTAAACCTGCGTTGGCATTTCTCTTACGCATATCCGCTATGAGTTTTAATTCTTCCGGAGTATGCTCGTTTGGGTGATGTTTCGGTCTATGCGACTTATCTGCCAGTGATTGTAGCGTTCCGTCATATCTTCTCTGCCAGCGGTAGATATATTGACGGTTGGTTTTATATCTAATTGCTGCTTTTGTTACTCCATGTTTTTGAGAGTAGTTAATTAGGGCTTGACGATACAGCATGGTTTGTGTTACAGTTTTCATGACGAATGGTTGATCCTCCTGTCTGTTTTGTCTGGCAACTAAACTGTAACACAGGATTTTCCATTCGTCACTTCTTTTTTCTTCCCTTACTGTAACACATCTATTGTAAACCTACAGGTTTCACACAAAAACCGTAAAATCACTATTGACAGGCCGGCCCGGTTGTGATAAAATAAATTTGAGACAGTATCGCAAATTGCGCGGAGGCGGTGTTTTAGATGGGCTATTCGACAAAGCAAAGAAAAGGTCTGATCGAAACGCTCGAGTGTCATCGGGACGAAACACTTTCCGCCGATCAGATCGCGGACCTCATGGGTAAAGACAAGATCAGCAGGAGCGCCGTATACCGCAACCTGTCCGCGCTTGAAGAGCAGGGGTGCGTCAAACGCATTACGCTTCCCGGGACAAAACGGATTTTTTTTCGTTACATCGGGTCGGAAGAATGCAGGTCTCATCTGCATCTCGAGTGCTTTAAGTGCGGCAAAACGTATCATATGAATGTTCCGTCCACAAACGCCCTGATCGAGAACGTGATGCAGCAATCAAAGTTCGATGTGGACAGCGGCAGTACCGTTTTATACGGAGTATGTGAAAATTGCAGAAAAAACTGATTTGACGAAAGCGGAAAGGTGGTGTTATCATGGTGACAAAGCGTCGTTTTGCGGCTGCGATCCTCGCGACTCTTATCCTTGTCGCCGTGACAGCCTCTCTGTTTATCGTCGTACATGAAGCCGATCACGACTGTATCGGCGAGGGCTGTCCTATCTGCGCGGTCGTCGCGGTTTGTCAGAATACTTTGAAAACGCTTTCCGGAGCGCTCGCGGTATTCGCCGCTATAGCCGCGTCGGTTTGTTTTGCCGTAATTCTTATTACGGGATTTAACGCGTCTCTTCACAACGAAACGCCCATTTCATTAAAAGTCAAGCTTCTGGATTAAAACAAGATCAGACAAGGGAGCGGTCTGCCTTTTTTGGCGGACTTTATCGGCGTGCGCCGGCTTCCTTGTATTTTTATGCCCATTTTCAAAATCTTGTTTTAATTACGGAGGCTGTTTTTATGAAAAAAACACTTTCAGTGGCGCTCTGCCTGCTGATGATTCTCGGAGTACTGGCAGGTTGCGGAACCCCATCGACAAACGGCGATAAACTCAGTATCGTTACCACGATCTTTCCCGAATATGACTGGGTAAAGCAGATCATCGGGGATAAAGCCGATCAGGCGGACGTTACGATGCTTCTCGATAACGGCGTCGACCTTCACAGTTATCAGCCTACGGCAGACGACATCATCAGGATCTCGACCTGCGATATGTTCATTTACGTTGGAGGAGAATCCGACGAATGGGTAGAAGACGTTCTTAAAGAAGCGACGAATAAAGATATGGTAATCATCAACCTTCTCGAAGCGCTCGGAGACGACGTAAAAGAGGAGGAAGTCAAGGAAGGCATGCAGGAGGACGAACACGAACACGGCGACGATCACGAAGATGAAGATCACGATCATGAAGGAGAAACGGGATACGACGAGCACGTCTGGCTCTCGCTGAAAAACGCGGCAGAGCTTTGCAGCTATATTTCCTCAAAGCTATGCGAAATCGACCCGGATAACAAAGATGCGTACAAAGCAAATACCGACGCATATATTGCAAAGCTGAACGCTCTTGACAAACAGTACAAAGACGCCGTCGGCTCAGCCGGAACAAAGACGCTTTTATTCGGCGACCGTTTCCCGTTCCGCTATCTTACCGACGACTACGGGCTCGACTATTACGCGGCTTTCGTCGGCTGCTCCGCCGAAAGCGAAGCAAGCTTTGAAACCATTATGTTCCTTGCCAACAAGGTCGATGAGCTCGGACTCAAGGCGATCCTTCAAATTGAAAGCGCGGACGGCAAGATAGCAAGGACGGTCAAAGATACGACAAAAGCCAAAGATCAGACGATCCTGACGCTGGATTCCATGCAGTCGACAACGTCGGCGGACGTGAAAAACGGCGCTTCGTACCTTTCGATCATGGAAAAGAATCTCGAAGTCCTGAAGAACGCGCTGAAGTAAGGAGGACGCTGTAAATGCCATTGCTCACCTGTCAGGATCTTTCGCTTGGTTATGAAGGGCGCAAGATCGTTTCCGGATTGAATTTCAAAGTCGATTCCGGCGACTGCCTGTGTATCGTCGGAGAAAACGGCTCCGGAAAAAGCACGCTTATGAAAACGATACTCGGCCTACAGGCGCCGGTCGGCGGCAAGATCCTGACGGGTGACGGACTGAAACCGAACGAGATCGGCTATCTTCCTCAGCAGACCGTTGTACAGAAGGATTTCCCGGCGTCCGTTTGGGAGATCGTCCTGTCCGGATGCGGCAACAGAACGGGAATGCGTCCCTTCTATAACAAGGAAGAAAAGCGGATCGCAAAAGAAAAAATCGAAAAAATGGGGCTGACGCCGCTTTCCAAGCGGTGTTACCGCGAGCTTTCGGGCGGTCAGCAGCAGCGCGTACTGCTTGCCCGCGCGCTTTGCGCCACACGGAAAATGATTTTGCTCGACGAGCCGGTCTCAGGGCTCGACCCCAAGGTCACCTCTGAAATGTATGATCTTATAGAGTCGCTCAATAAAAAAGACGGCATCACCGTCATTATGATCTCGCACGATATTGAGGCCGCAGTGAAATATGCGGATCATGTTCTCCATATCGGGCACGAGGTCTTTTTCGGCACAAAAGAGGAGTATCTGAAAAGCGCGTCCTCGCGGACTTTTCTGAAAGGCGGTGAGGCAAATGGCTGAGCTGTTTGATAAACTCTCGCTGTATCTGCAATACCCGTTTGTGCGCTATGCGCTTATCGTCGGCGTGCTGATCGCGCTTTGCTCGTCGCTTCTCGGCGTTACGCTCGTTCTGAAACGGTTTTCCTTCATCGGAGACGGACTATCGCACGTGGCGTTTGGCGCCATGGCGATCGCGGCGGTCGTCGGGCTTACAAACGAAATGCCGCTTGTTCTTTTGATTACGATCGTCAGCGCGGTTTTGCTCCTGCGCACGGGGCAGAATGCGAAGATAAAGGGCGACGCGGCAGTCGCCATGATCTCTGTGGGGGCTCTGGCTATCGGGTATCTTTTGATGAATCTTTTCTCAAAATCAAGCAACCTGTCTGGCGACGTATGCTCCACTCTGTTCGGCTCTACGTCCATTCTGACGCTGACGAAAACGGAGGTCTGGATCTGCGCTGTTCTGTCCGTTCTCGTCGTTGCCGTCTTTTTATTCTTCTACAACAAGATTTTCTCGGTTACTTTTGACGAAAGCTTCGCCCGCGCTACAGGAACCAAAGCGGGGCTGTATAATTTGCTGATCGCCGTTGTGGTCGCCGTGATCATCGTGCTTGCCATGAATCTTGTCGGATCGCTTCTGATCTCGGCACTTGTCATTTTTCCGGCGCTTTCGGCGATGCGAGTCTTCAAAAACTTCAAAGCGGTTACGATATGCTCCGCCGTATTCTCGGTAAGCTGCACTTTGCTCGGTATATTGATTTCGATTGTCGCCGGTACGCCGGTGGGCTCGACGATCGTTGCGGTGGATATCGCCGGGTTCTTCGTATTCTTCGTGATCGGGTCCGTAAAAGGGGGTATAAAAGGATGAAAAAGGTTGTTTGTATTTTGCTTGCCGCCGTGATGTGCCTCGCCGTCGCCGGGTGCGGAAATTCTCAGGAAGGAAGACCCGCTCAGGGCAATCAGGGCAAAACAGTCAACGACGTGCTGGATGAGAAAATGAACGAAAGCAGTCGAGAGACGGAAACCTCGCCGGATCAGAGCCGGACCGATGCATCGTCCGTCACTCAGCCCGTTGACGCGGGTCCCGTCGACGTCGATCTGACAAAGCTCAGCTCAACAATGGTTTACTCAGAGGTCTACAATATGATGTCCTCGCCCGAAGGCTATATGGGCAAGCGGGTCAGAATGAAAGGGTCGTTTGCTTATGCGGAGGGTGACGGCAGATATTATTTTGCCTGTATCATCGCCGACGCCACCGCCTGCTGCGCGCAGGGGATCGAGTTCGTCCTGAAAGACGAACGGAAATTCCCGGACGAATACCCGTCAAAGGGAGCGGAAATAACCGTTGTGGGCGTATTTGATTCCTATATGGAAGGTACGTATCAATACTGTCAGCTGATCGACGCGATAATGGAATGAATTTCTGTTTTTTTAAAAGTAACAAACATTTTGGTAACTGCACGCACTTTTTACATAGTACAGGCAAGGCCGACGGAAAACCGCCGGCCTTGCTTTACGTTACGGTGAGGACAATTGTATTTTTGTTACAAAAAATTCGTAGTTTTGAGCAAAAAAGACGCGGAACGTTGCGCTGTGCAGTTGACAAAACCGAAATGCCGTGCTACGGGACAGGGGACTGACCCCTGTCCCGTTCCGGTTTTTTGTTCTATAGAGAGCGACAAGCACAGAGCCGTCTCTTGGTTATCTGATAAGTGATTTTCGTCGAACATCTTGATTTTTCGGATATATTATGATATGATTGCTTTGCGACACAACTAAATAATACCAACTTCAGGGAAAGTGTTTTTATTTTTGGTAAAAACGCATTCTCTTATTTCGCTTTCTCTTGCAGTTGGTGAAAGTTGTGTCGCAGCAATCGGAGTGATGCGTTTTTCGGTGCGTGGCTCCGGCTGCGCACTTTTTTATTTTGGGGGAAGGCGGAATGCAGTGTCAGAATTATTTATGCATTTATGAATCAAACGGAGCATGTACCTTAAAAGAAATATCGTTAAATATTTCAGGTACTTGTGATGATTGTGTTTATCCGTCATTTGACGCGCAATATTTAAAACGGGAAAAGAAAAAGTTACTGAAAAAATTTCTCGAAGAAGACAACAGCGGGACGGGGGACTGACCCCTGTCCCGCTGGACAATAAACGCCTTGTATCCTCCGCATCGGTGCTGTAGAGAGGAAAAACAGCGTCGTAGAATCGGTGTGACGGAGAGTAGAGTTGCGAAACAGCATGGTAGATTGACGGTTGATGGGGAATATTATATTATTTAGAAAAATAAAGTCTTGGATACGGGAAATTACATCAGGACAAATATCGGGAGGCTTTACCATTCAATGAAAAGAACACCGTTAAAGGATCGAATTTTACCGAATTATACCACCGGCGAAGAGCTTGCCAACATGATCACGCACATTGTCGGCGGCGGCATCGGGGTGTTGATCACGCTGGCATGCATTCTGGTGGCGAGTATACATCGAAATGTTTACGGCATTGTTTCGGGTTGCATTTACGGATTTACGCTCATTGCGTTGTATACGGTATCGAGCGTATACCACGGGCTCAAACCGCCGATTGCCAAGAAGGTGTTTCAGGTCATCGACCATTGCACGATCTACTTCTTGATCGCGGGCACCTATACGCCGATTTTGCTGTCAGCCATTCGGGTGCATTATCCGGCAATGGCATGGATCGGGTTCGGCATTGAATGGGGACTTGCTTTCACGGCGGCGGCGCTTACGGCGATCGACCTAAAGAAATATAATGCTTTATCTATGATTTGTTATATTGGCATGGGATGGTTTGTGATTTTCTTCTTAAAGGTGACGATTTCGTCCATTACCATGCCGGGATTCCTATGGCTGTTGGCAGGCGGTATTTCTTATACCATCGGCGCGGTTTTATATGGCATTGGTGCCAGGAAGAGATATTTCCACACCGTATTTCATGTATTTGTAGACATGGGAAGTTTATTGCAGGCGGTTTGCATTTTGCGGTATGTGTTATAGAAAGAAACCCCTTAACAGGAAAAATTGACAGCGTAAAGATTCCGTGTTATAATAGACCCAAACAGGCAATCATTGGATTGCCGAAATTATAGGAGGCAGTTATGCTGAATACAGACAGACTTTGTCTCGGCTGCATGAATGATAACGGGGGAGAACGGATCTGCGCTATTTGCGGGTATGACGCTAACACGCAAAACGGGCAGGATCAGCTACCTACAAAATCGTGGCTGAATGACCGCTATTTCGTCGGTCGTGCGTTGAGCAGTAATGCTGAAGGGGTAACCTATATCGCGTGGGATAACGGCGAAAATTCAATTGTTACCCTGCGGGAATATTTCCCGACGGGTATCGCCACGCGGAATCCGGATCGTACCGTTTCGGCGGCTACAGAGGAGATGAAATTTCCGTATAATGACGGTCTGATGAAATTTATGGCGTTGCAGAATCAGCTGATGACGCTGGATCTGTCCTGCCTGATTCCGACGGTTGCCGTATTTGAAGAAAACGGAACGGCTTATGCCGTTTTACAGCATTTTTCCGGAATCACTTTACAGGATTTCTTGATGCGAAACGGCGGCGCTTTGCAATGGGAGCAGGCGCGTCCGTTGTTTCTGCCGTTGTTGGATACCGTGCAGGGACTGCACAAACACGGGATTTTGCACGGGGGTATCTGCCCGGAAAATATTATGGTCGGGCGTGACGGGAAACTTCGTTTGTCGGGTATTTGTATTGACAGCACCCGCGATCTGGCGAAAAATCCCGAGGCGCAGATCTATCCGGGTTTTGCCGCAATCGAACAGTACGGTTCGGGTGAATATGATATCGGTTCCGCAACCGATGTTTATGCATTAAGCGCGGTCTTGTTCCGTGTTTTGATCGGCGCTGTGCCGCCCGATGCAAAAGAGCGACTTTCGCGCGACAGCCTATCCGTTCCGGCACATTTTGCTGAGGAATTGCCGCGCACGGTATTGGTAGCTATCGCAGGCGGCTTGCAGGTTTTGCCCGAAAGCCGTATTGCAACGGTAGCGATGTTGCGTCAGCAGTTTATCGGGGAAGACGCTTCGGGCAAGGACGCAAAGAGGGCGCCCGCTGCTGTCCCGACAAAAAAAGGAGCGGCAAAACAAAGCCCTTCACAACCGAAAAAAGATCCGGAAAAAGGAACCGGTGCCAAAACGGCAATGTTGGCAGCCTTGATTACTGCCGCGGTATTCCTGGTCATTGCGGGAATTATGGCGGTAACGGTCTTCCGCCAGGATCTGTTTGGGAAAAAAGAGGATTCGCTCAACGATCCGGACGATTATGCCTCGGCACCGCAGGTAGATCAAATCGGTCAGGTCGACAGCGACGCAGTGGAATCGGCGGTTCTGTTCTCGGTACCTGATTTTAAGGGTAAATATTATGCCGAAGTGATCGAAGATGAGGATAATGAAAGATTTTCCTTCTCGATCGCCGGTAAAGCGTATTCCAACGAGTGTCCGCGCGGAACGGTTTGCGCTCAGTCGGTTGCTGCCGGATCTGCCGTTGAGAAAGACACGGCGATCGCCTTGACCATCAGTCTTGGTCCACAGGAATTTAAGATCGCCAATGTGGTCGGCATGGAAGAAAACGAAGCCAAATTGGAATTGTTGAAGCAGGGCTTCCTGTTTGAGAATATCGAAGTAGTGGATATGTACGATTCCGAAAAGAAACCGGGTGTTGTTTTGGAACAAAAACCGGAATATGGGGCAAAGGTGTCGACCGAGGCGGTTGTGCGTATTTGCATTAATTCCTTTAAAGGGGAAGAACAAGAGTAAAATATTTTCCGATAAATTACAGAAAATAGAAAAATTGCTTGATTTTCTGAAAAAGTGTGGTATAATATACTGTAGTGAATATGTTAGAAAGGTGAGTAGGGTGACCTGCTCACTTTTGTTATGGAGGAGTTTTTATGGCGGGAGTTGCCGAACGGGTCTTTGCGCTCATTCGCGACACGGTGGAGCAACAGGGCGTTTCGCTTTGGGATGTCCGCTTTGTTAAGGAGGGCGCCGCACAGTATCTGCGGGTATTTATTGATAAGCCGGAGGGCATCGGTATTGACGATTGCACCACGGTTTCGCATGCCATTGATCCGTTGCTGGATGAATACGATCCGATTGATACGGCATATTATTTGGAGGTCTGTTCCTCCGGCTCCGAACGGGAATTGACCCGACCGGAACACTTCTCCGCGATGCTCGGCAGAACGGTTTCGGTGCGACTGTTTCGTCCGCGCGACGGACAGAAGGAGTTTGTCGGTTCCTTGGTTTCGTATGACGGCGGCATCGTCCTTCAAACCGACGGCGGCGAGATTCGCTTTGAAAAGGGCGAGTTTTCTAAAGTCCAATTAAACGACAAATAGAATAACGGCACTTTGTGCTTGGAGGTAGTAACAAAAAATGGCTAAAGCAAAAAAGATGACAGCAAAAGAGAAAAAGGATAACAAGGAATTTTTTGAGGCGTTGCGCCAGATGTCAGCTGAACGCGGGATTCCCGAGGAATTTATCGCGGAAAAAATTGCGGATGCAATCGTCGTTGCGGCACGCAAGGATTTCGGCAACAGCGATATCGTCACCTGCACGATCGACCCCGAAAAGGAAATTTTCGCAGTAGTGGCACGCAAGGAGATCGTCGATCAGGTGGAAAACCCCTTTACGCAGATTTCCCGTGACGAAGCCGCCGAAATTGACAAAAACAGTTTAGAGGAAGGCTTTATCAACATTCGTTTAGACCCCAAAAAATTCGGCCGCATTGTAGCACAAAATTCCAAGAATAACTTTCGTCAAGGCGTGCACGAGGCGGCAAGAGGTCAAATGTTGGCGGAATTTCAAAGCCATAACCGGGAGTTGGTCACCGCTGTGGTTCAGCGTGTCGATCCGAAAACCGGCAATGCTATCTTGACGATCGGTCATAATGAGGCTACCCTGCCCAAGATCGAGCAGGTACCCGATGAAGTGTTGCACGAAGGCGATCATATTAAAGTTTATGTCGTCGATGTAAAGGATACCGACCGTGGAGCAAGGGTCATGCTTTCCCGTACCCATCCGGGACTGGTCAAGCGTCTGTTTGAAACCGAAGTGCCTGAAATTTTCGACGGCACGATCGAAATTAAAGCCGTCTCCCGACAGGCCGGTTCCAGAACCAAAATCGCTGTTTGGTGTGCCGATCCGGAAATTGACGCCGTCGGCGCCTGCATCGGACCGAGAGGCGCCCGGGTCAATAAGATTGTCGAGGAATTAGCGGGCGAGAAGATTGATATTGTCCGTTACAGCGAGGATCCGGCGGCATTTATCACCGAAGCCCTTTCACCGGCAAAGGCGGTTTCGGTGGAAATCATCAGTGAAGAACCCAAGGTCTGCAAGGTTTGCGTGCCGGAAGCACAACTGTCATTGGCAATCGGCAACAAGGGGCAAAATGTCCGTTTGGCTGCCAAGCTGACCGGTTGGAAGATAGATATTCATCCTGAAAGCGGATATTTCGGAGAATGATTTTTTAGGAGAACGGTATGAAAGAAAAAAAGATACCGATGCGTATGTGCGTCGGTTGCCGCGAAATGAAACCGAAGCGGGAATTGATCCGCGTGGTAAAAACACCCGAAAACGACATTGTGCTGGATGCGACCGGCAAAACCAACGGCAGAGGCGCCTATCTTTGCCGATGCGGGGATTGTTTGAAACAGGCGGAAAAATCCGGTGCGTTACAGCGGGCGTTTTCCATGACCGTTCCCAAAGAGTTGTTTGAGCATCTCGGAGAGGAGTTGGCAAAACTTGACCGATAAGATCCTGACGCTTTTGGGATTTGCCGCAAAAGCGGGAAAACTTTCCTTTGGTCAAGCGGCAACCGTTGCTTCGATCGGCGATGGCAAGGCAAAACTGGTCGTTGTCGGGGCGGATCTCTCCGAAAAGAGCAAGAAAGAGATCCGTTTTTATGCGGCGAAGAAGCAGATTACGGTAAAAGAGTTTACCGATTGTGATATAGAAACACTTTCCAGGGCGATCGGGCGAAGGTGCGGCGTTGTTTCTGTCAATGACCGTTCTTTTGCCGAGGCTGTCCGCACGGCTTTTGAGCCACAACATATGGGAGGAAATGCGAATGACAAAAAAATATAAAATCAGTGATTTGGCAAAAGATTTCGGCATGCCGTCTAAGGAGATCGCTTCGTTGGCTTCGGAATTGACCGGCACGGCAAAAAAAGCAAGCAATGCCTTAAATGAAGAAGAAACCGCGATGATTTTTGAGGCGTTGACCCGTCAACATGCCGTGGATAGTTTTGACGCCTATTTTGCGACCGGCGACGAGGCACGGGAGCAGGCAGCGAAAAAGAAAAAGGCGGAAAAAGATAAGAAATTAGCGGATCAAATGGCGATCCTGGAACAACTGAAAGCCGCCGCCGCGGCACAACAAGCATCCGAAGCCGCAAAGGATGAAAAGGAGAAAGAAAGCCAGCCGAAGGCAAAGAAAGCACCTGCTCAAAAGAAAGAACCGGAGAAAAAACCAGCACCGGAGAAAACAGAACCTGAAAAGAAGACAGAGAATAAGAAACCGGCAGAAAAAACACAGGAAAAACCAGCGGAGAAAAAGGCAGAACAGGAAGCGTATACCGGTCCGCTGGTTGCGCCGCCGAAAAAGGAAAAGAAACACGGCGAGGCACCCAAACGCGGTCCGGCTCAACTGCGGCATGTGGACACCAGAACCTCGAATGTTAATATTGATAAATATAACGAAAAATATGAAAAAATCGCGCCGGCGTTTTCTATGCGGGATAACTATTCCCGGAAACAGAAGATCAAACAAAAATCGCAGGATTATCGCCGTCCACAGGGCGCAAAGCGCGAGACCGAGGCAGATAAACTGCGTCGGATGCAGTTAGAGCGTATCAAAAAGACCCCGATTACTGTCACCGTCGGCGATGAAATCACGGTCGGTGAATTGGCGGCAGCGATGAAGAAGACCGCCTCCGAAGTGATCAAAGAATTAATGAAACTCGGCATGATGGCGACGGTCAATCAGGTGATTGATTATGATACCGCTGAAATCGTCGTAACCGAAATGGGCGCTAAAATTGAACGCGCAGTCGTGGTGACGATCGAAGAAAAGATTATGGATATCACCGAGGACGCCGAGGAAGATTTGCAGGAGAGAAGTCCGGTCGTTGTCGTGATGGGACATGTCGACCACGGCAAAACATCTCTGTTGGACGCCATTCGCAATACGGCGGTGACCAACACCGAAGCGGGCGGCATTACCCAGCATATCGGCGCCTACCGGATCCGCTGTAATGATCGGGATATTACCTTCCTGGATACACCGGGACACGCCGCCTTTACGGCGATGCGCCAACGCGGCGCCATGGCGACCGATATTGCCGTTTTGGTGGTTGCCGCGGATGACGGTATCATGCCGCAGACCGTGGAGGCTATTAATCACGCCAAGGCCGCCAATGTTCAGATCATTGTCGCGGTGAATAAAATGGATAAGCCGGAAGCCAATCCGGATAGGGTTCTGCAACAATTGACCGAACATTCTTTGGTACCCGAAGAATGGGGCGGCGATATTATCTGCGTTCCCGTTTCAGCCAAAACCCATGACGGCATTGATAAACTGTTGGAGAGCATTCTGCTGGTTGCCGACATGATGGAGTTGAAAGCCAATCCCGACCGCCGTGCAAAGGGTGTGGTCATCGAGGCGCGTTTGGATAAGGGCCGCGGTCCGGTTGCCACGGTGCTGGTACAAAACGGTACCCTGCACAATGGGGATATTATCGTTGCGGGGACAACGGTCGGTCGCGTCCGCGTAATGTTGGATGAAAACGGCAAGGCCGTCAAACAGGCAGGACCATCGGTGCCGGTCGAGATCACCGGTCTGACCGAAACCCCGTCGGCAGGCGACAGCTTTGACGCCGTTTCCGACGAGCGGTTGGCACGCGAACTGGTCGAACAACGCAAACAGAAGATCAAGGAAGAAATTTTCAACGCCAAGCAGAAAGTAACGCTGGATAATCTGTTCTCGCAGTTGAACGAGGGCGATTTAAAAGCATTGAATATTATTGTAAAAGCCGATGTTCAAGGCAGTGTCGAAGCCGTCAAAGACAGCTTGGAAAAGCTTTCCAACGAGGAAGTTCGCGTCAATGTCATTCACGGTGCGGTCGGCGCCATCAATGAATCGGATGTCATGCTGGCGCAGACTTCAGGTGCGATCATCGTCGGATTCAATGTCCGTCCCGACGCCGTTGCCAAAGCCGCCGCCGAGCGGGACGGTGTCGATATTCGCATGTACCGCGTCATTTATGACTGCATTGAGGAAATCGAGTCGGCAATGAAGGGAATGCTGGCGCCGAAATTCCGCGAAAATGTTCTCGGTACCGTCGAAGTACGCAACACCTTTAAAATATCCAATGTCGGCACGATTGCCGGTTGTTATGTAACGAACGGAAAGGTCACCCGCTCCTGCAAAATCCGTTTGGTGCGGGACGGTATCATTATCTGCGAAGATGAAATTGCTTCCCTGCGCCGCATGAAGGATGATGTCAAGGAAGTCGCACAGGGCTACGAATGCGGTATCGGTTTGGAAAAATTCTCGGATATCAAAATCGGCGATGTGCTGGAAGCCTTTGTGATTGAGGAGTACAGAGATTAATGGCAGGATATAAAATCAACCGGGTGCAATCGGATATTCAATTGGCACTTTCCCAACTGTTGCGCGGGGTAAAGGATCCCCGCGTCAGCAAGCTGTTGAGCATTGTGAAGGTGGATGTGTCGGGAGATTTATCCTACGCGACGGTTTATGTCAGCGCGATGGAAGGCAAAGAGGCGACCGAAACATCGGCGAAGGTGCTGAATAAAAGCGCCGCCGGGTTTTTGCGTCGGGAATTGGGCGCCGCGCTTTCACTGCGTAAAGTCCCGGAATTACGGTTTGTTGCAGATCATTCGATTGAAAAAAGCGCCGAAATATCTAAAATCATTCAGTCATTTCAGTCGGAGCAACAGTAACAACAGTACCGAAAGGAAGTATCGGTTCTATGAAAAAAAATCAACCCGACGGTTGCCGCCTGCTGACATTGCGGCAAACGGCACGGTTCTTAAAGAAACATGATTGTTATGTGATTTTGACGCATGCTTCTCCCGACGGGGATACTTTGGGTGCGGCTTATGCGCTGTATTACGGCTTAAAGGAAATCGGCAAAATTGCCTCGGTCATTTGTCCCGATGTCATTCCGAAAAAGTATGATTACTTTGTCCGGGAAACCGACCATGTTCTGCGCGAGGATGCTACCGTCATTGCGGTAGATGTTGCCGCGCCGTCTCTGTTAGGCTCTCTGCAAGAGGAATTTGCCGGTGCGGTAAAACTGAATATCGACCATCATGTTTCCAACACGCATTATGCCGAAAATCTTTACTTAGATGCTTCGGCATCGGCGACCTGCGAAGTGATCTTTGAGTTGCTGACGCAAATGCGGGTGAATATCAACGATATCACGGCAAAAGCTCTGTATACCGGAATCGCGACCGATACGGGATGTTTTAAGTATACCAATGTAACGGCTAAAACCCACCTGATTGCCGCACAGCTTTATGACTATGCGATCGACGCGCCGGAAATCAACCGGCTGATGTTTGATACCAAATCCCGCAAGCTTTTGGATTTGGAACGGATGGTGCTGGATACTGCCGAGTATCATTTTGCCGGTAAATGCATGCTGTTATGCGTGACCGCGGAAATGCAGGAGAAAACCGGCTGCGGCGGATCGGAACTGGAGGGCATTGCCGTTATTTCCCGCAGCGTGGAGGGAATAGAAGTCGGTATTACCATCAAACAGACGGGAGAACGGGAATTTAAGGTCTCGTTGCGGACCTTCCCGCCGTTAAACGCTTCGGAAATCGCAAAAAAAGTCGGCGGCGGCGGTCATGCCGGTGCCGCGGGTGCAACCTTAACCGGCACTTTAGAGGAAGTGAAAGATCAAATCCTGGTTGCCGTCAAACAAACGATGGAGGAAACCTATGCAGGGATTGTTACTGCTTGACAAGCCTGAAGGGGTCACCTCTTACGGTGCGGTGGCACGGATCAAGAGAATTTCGGGCGAAAAGCGGGTCGGGCATACCGGCACGCTGGATCCGTTAGCAACCGGCGTTTTGCCGGTTCTTCTCGGACGCGCAACGGCACTTTCTTCCTATTTGCTGGAGGCCGATAAAAGCTATTCTGCAACCATGAAATTCGGGGTGGAAACCGATACCTGCGACGGCACCGGCAAGGTGCTTTCAAGTCAGGCGGCAAGCGTTACCCGTCCTCAGGCAGAGGCTCTTTTGGCAAGATTTTGCGGCGAGCAGGAGCAAATACCGCCGATGTTCAGCGCACTGAAACAAAACGGCGTCCCGCTGTACCGATTGGCACGCGACGGCAAACAGGCGGAAATTCCGTCCAGAAGAATTACGGTGTATGCCTTGCGGTTGCAATCTCTTTCGCCGGACGGAACGGAAATAACTTTTTCCGCGCGGGTGTCCAAGGGCACCTATATTCGTTCTCTTTGCCGGGATATGGGGCGGTTTTTGGGTTGCGGAGCAACCTTGACTGCCTTGCGGCGAACGGCAACTTCCGGTTTTTCTGTCGAACAATGCGTTTCGCTGTCACAACTGACGCCCGAAAACCTTGCGGCGCATCTGCTGTCGGCGGAACAGGCGGTGCAGAATCTGCCGGCGGTGACGGTTACCGAGAAACAGGGGATGCGGTTCTGTCATGGCGGACAACTGGCATTGGATCGGCTGAAATTGCCGCAGACGGCGGAGGGTATGCTGTTTCGCATTCGTTGCGGAGAGGAATTTTTGGGCATCGGCAGGGTAGACCTCAGCCGGGACGAATTGGCGGTTCGGTGCGTGATAAAGGAAAACTGAAGGCACCGGGCAGGAAAACAGACAGATTTCGACCGAGAAAGGAAACGAAGATGAAAAACGCAATTGCTTTGGGTTCGTTTGACGGTTTACATAGCGGTCACCGTGCCGTTTTATCCGAAACATTCGGTTATCGTTCGGTTGCGGTCACCTTTCGGATTCCGCCGAAAGCGGTCGGGCAAAATGGCTGTTTATTGATGACGCCGGAGGATAAAGAAAAAGCTTTAAAGGATTTCGGGGTCGACAAAATCGAATGGATGGACTTTGAAACCGTCCGGGAACAATCCCCTGAAGAATTTTTGCAACGGTTGCTCAAAAAATATCAGCCGGTGCGCATCGTTTGCGGATATAACTACCGCTTTGGTAAAGACGCAGCAGGCGATGCCGTGCTGTTAGCAAAGTTTTGCGCTGAACACGGTGTAGAAGCCAAGATTGTCGGTGAAATTTCAGCAGAAGGACAATCGGTTTCTTCCACCGGCATCCGGGCGCTTTTAAGAGAGGGAAAGGTTGAAGAGGCAAACCGGTTGCTCTATCGGGATTTTTGCTTTTCGGGCGAAGTTCTGCACGGCGATGCCAGAGGCAGAACGCTCGGCTTTCTGACAGCCAATTTGGTTTATCCCAAAGAATTGGCGTCGTTGAAAAACGGCGTTTATGCCGTCAAGGTTTGCTGGGAAGATGAAGTACAGCAAGGATTGGCGAATATCGGTTTTCGACCGACCTTTCAAACCGAGTCGGCGTTCTGCGAAGCCTATATTTTCGGATTTGAAGGGGATTTATACGGCAAGGAGCTGACGGTGTATCCCGAACGCTTTCTTCGTCCCGAACGGCAGTTTTCGTCGGTCGCGGAATTGCGGGAAGCGATCAGCCGGGATATTGCCTCTGTAAAAGATGTTTAAGTTTTTAAAAAAAGGGAAAAATTTACTTGGCAATGCTTGACAAGGCATCGCTCAATAACATGATAAAACAATGCTGAACCGAAAAAAGGAGGGCGTTTCGGTGCAAAATCAATTTTTCAAAACAAGATTCTTTCGCGCAGGAAAACAGTTGACGGTCTTGCTGATTGCGGCGGTAGTGTTTTTGTCGGCTTGCAGTCCGGTGGATAAGGAGTATGGCGTCGGACCGGACGATTCCGAGCTGGAAACAACCGAGTCGGAGACGGTCACCTTACCGACCATCCGTTCCGAGGACAAACTGATGCCGATTTTTTTCGATATCAGTCAATACGATGAAGAAAACTATGCCGATATTTATCTCGGCAAAAAATATGAACTGCAATTTACCTACGGCGGTACGGAATTGACCGTCCCCATGAGCTTTAAAGAAATGAATGCCAAAGGCTGGGAAATTGATTCCGAACTGCTTTCACCCGAGTCCACCCTGCTTTCGGGGGAAACTGTCGAGGCAGAGTTTGTCAATAAATATCAAAAGCGGTTAAAAGCCGTGCTCTTTAACGCCGGAAACGCTTCGGCACGGTTGCAGAAATGCAATATTGTTAAATTGATCGTTCCGGAAAATGTGCTCTTAAACGGAGAATCTTCCTATGATCAATTTTGGTTGAACGGCGTTACCAACTTTTCCGCCATAACCGATATTGTGGAATATTTGGGGGCACCGTCTCACTTCTATGCCGAAAGTGAAAGCGGTTATTATTTTGATTATTTCCTCACCAAAGAGGATAAGCGAAATCGGATTACGGTTTATTTGGATGTCAATGAGGACAGCATTACCTCGATTGAAATCGCAAAATATAAAAAATAAAATCAGCGGCAGCCGTCCTAAAAAACTGGACGGCTGTTTTTGAAGGGGAGAATACTATGAACGAAAAGGGTTGTTTTACTCCGGCGGATATTTTGCTGCCCAAAGAAAATCCGGAAAAATTTGCGGTTATTGCCTGCGACCAACATACCTCTGAACCGGCATATTGGCGGGAAACCGAGGAAATCGTCGGCGCTGCGCCGTCGGCTTTGCGGTTGATCTTTCCCGAAGTTTGGTTAGGTCAAAACGATGCCGAACAGATTGAAAAGATCAACAAAACGATGCGGGAATATACGGCAAACGGCGTCTTCCGGGAAGTAAAGGATACCTTTGTTTATGTTGAACGGCAACAACAGGACGGGACGATTCGTCACGGAGTAGTCGGGAAAATTGATTTGGAAGAATATGACTATCACAAAGGCACCGACGCGACCGTCCGGGCAACCGAGGAAACGGTGTTGGAACGGATTCCGCCGCGGGTTGCCATCCGTCAGGGCGCAAGCTTGGAACTGCCGCATGTAATGTTGCTGATGGATGATCCGGACGGTACCGTGATAGAACCGTTGACCGCACAGGGCGACAGCATGGAAAAACTGTACGATTTTGATTTGATGCAGCACGGCGGTCATATTGTCGGCAGAAAGGTTCCGGCAAAAGCCGCGGAACAGATGACGGCGGCTTTGGCGGCGTTAAAGGAAAAAGGGGACGGTCTGCTTTTTTGTGTCGGAGACGGCAATCATTCGTTAGCGTCCGCCAAGGAAAGCTACCGCAAGACCGGCAACCCGGCGGCACGGTATGCTTTGGTGGAAATTGTCAATATTCATGACGCCGCCTTACAGTTTGAACCGATTTATCGGGTCGTGTTCGGCGTAGACGGAAGCGCGTTGGCGCGTGAATTTGTTGCGACCTGCGGCGAGAGCACGGAGGAAACGGCGCAACGGTTTGAAATTGTAAGGAACGGTTGCGTCGAAACCGTTTCGGTAAACCCGACGGCAAAATTGGCGGTCGGTACCCTGCAACATTTCCTGGATGACTATTTAGCACGGCATCCGGAGGCAAAAATCGACTATATCCACGGTGAAAGCACGGTGCGGGAGCTTTGCAAGCAGGAGAACACCGTCGGATTTTTATTTGACGGCATGACCAAAGAGGAACTGTTTCCGGCGGTGGCACAGGACGGCTCTCTGCCGCGAAAAACTTTTTCCATGGGGCACGCCGATGACAAACGCTTTTATTTAGAAGCGCGGCGGTTAAAATAAAAATGTTACAATCGTTTACGAAAAATTCATAAAAATGGTTGCTGACGGTAAAAATTCTTTCATATACTTGCGATAGATTCAAGAGAAAGAGGGAAGACAAGCATGTTTGATGAAAATAATCAATCGAATTTCGGTGAAGAGAACGAAGTGCCGGCAGAAACCGATCCGGTCGGTTATACTGTTACGCCCGAAGGCGGCTATTATACCAGGAAAAAAGAAGATATTATTCAGGATGCGGCGGAACCGCAGCCGACCGCTTCGGTAGAGGCGGAAGAAACACCGCCTTCTTTTCGCGGAAACTATAATCCCTATACCGGCAAACCATTGTATTCGGAGACAAATGATTACCGGCAACCAATGCCGGCGGTCAAACCGAAGAAAGAAAAAAGGCGGTACGGTGCCGGCGTGATAATTGTTTCCGTACTGTTGGCGGCGGTCATCGGGACGGTTGGCGGAGCGCTTTCGGTGAGCTTCTTTACCAAAACGCAAAACAACAATACCGCCGTCGGCGGAATATCCCCTTCTAATGTCACCATTCAGGTCGACGAAACGGCGGAATCCGTGGTGGAAGCGGTTGCCGCAAAGACTTCCAACAGCGTGGTCGGGATTCGAACCACAACTTCGGTGATGAGCTTCTTCGGCACCGGTGAATCTACCGGCGAGGGATCCGGCGTGATTTATTCCGACGACGGATATATCATCACCAACTATCATGTCATTAAAAGCGTTGCCGAGTCGGGAAACGGCAAAATTGATGTTTTCCTGAACAGTAAGGACAGCGATTCCTATCCCGCAACCATCATCGGCTACCACATTGCTTCCGATTTGGCGGTATTGAAGATCAACGCCAAAGGGTTGCCGGCGGTGGAGCTCGGCAATTCCGACGATTTAAAAATCGGGCAACAGGTCATTGCAATCGGCTCTCCCGGCGGGTTGGAGTTTATGGGCAGTGTGACAAGCGGTTATATCAGCGGATTGAATCGCGTGATCTCAAGCGCCTCCGGGCTGAAGCTGATCCAAACCGACGCCGCCATCAACCCCGGAAATTCGGGCGGCGCGTTGTTGAATACCAAGGGACAGCTGGTCGGGATCAACAGCTCTAAAATCGTTTCGACCGAGTTTGAAGGAATGGGCTTTTCCATCCCGGTCAATACCGTGCTGGAAAAGGTCAAAAAGATTATCGACAAGAAAAATCAACCCGAACCGTATGTCGGTATTTCGGTCAGCGCCAAATATACGCAGCAGGTTTTGGCATACTACGGTTACCCGAGCGGCGCGGTGGTGTTGAGCGTCGACGAAGGCAGTCCGGCAGACGAAGCGGGGATTCGCCGCGGCGATATCATTACCGAGTTTGACGGCACGCTGATCGAGGATTATACCATCTTCAACGAAGCGGTTTCTTATGCCGAACCCGGCAAAACCGTCACCGTGAAACTTTACCGTTCCGGCAAATATTATTCCACCGATTTAAAGGTGGCGTCTAACTCCAAATAATTAAATCATCAAAAAAGTACGGATTACCGTGGTTTGGTAATCCGTACTTTTTTGATATTACGGTGAAGAAAAATGTTTTAACAGCACTAACAGCATCTTTCGCAAATATACTAAATCTAATACATCAAATGTTCCGGTAAAATCAAGGTCGAAAGTATCTTCGGATTCTTCGGGCACAGAAACACCGCTCAACATGTTCTCCAATCGAACCAAATCCAGGATATCGATAACACCGTCTTCATTTAAGTCGCGACCTTGTGTTCCGAAATCCAAAGCGGTGGAAGTTATCGAAGAACCGTAGGATACCGCACTTCCGCGAGACGCATATAGAGTGGCGGAAATTTCGCTGTTTAAGATATCGGACGGAACCTCATCCAAACTGAAAACAAAGTATTTGTCGTTCGTGGTATATTCCGAAACGGTAATTTCGTTCTCACCGACAAAGAAAACTGCATAGGGGTTTTCGTAGCCAATGGAATCAAGCAGATCCTTTTTAACGGCAAAATTCACTTTTGGATTATTTTGCAGGATCAAAGAAGCCCCGGAAAATTCAAGATAAATATTATATTCATGTTTTTCGGAAAACAGGGCGTACAGTTTTTCATCGTTTCGCGCTGTAAATTCATAGACGGAATCAAAACTGACAATTTGACCTTTTTTATTATACCAGCCGCAGAATTTATATCCGGGACTCGGTTCTGCCGCAACGACCACGCCGTCTCCGCGCGTATAGTATCCTCCGCCATAGACATGGCCTATGGGAAGAGACAAATTGGCGGTTTCAATTTCAACGCAGGCGTCTTCATAGGCGGAAATGTATTCATTCGGATCCTTTTTAACGCCGTTGACTTCTAAATCGACCCCGCTTTCGGACAGGTCATTGTTTATAAAATCAATAACTAATCCTTTGCTTAAATAAATATCATAATAATTACTTCTGCCAACCGGAACACCGTCTTGATAATTTTCAACGGAACAACACAGTTTACCCGCATCCGTTCCTGTCGCCGTTAATGAAATATCCAGATCGGGAGGACAGTATATGATTTTGGAACCGCTGTTATACTCTATATAAATATCTTCATCAAACCAGATATCATCATCACTGACATACCCGATTTGCGTGCCGTTTTGATCCAGAACGGAGACGGAAACAGGACAGTTGATAAAGATCTTTTTGATACAATTGTAGGCTTTCTCATACCAGGGAGTAGGAGAAGTTATGGTTCCGTTGTTGTAATTATTCAGGTGATCCTTAATTGTTTGCTCCGCGGTAACCAACGCACTTTTCTGTGTGCCTAATCCCGACACCGAAGGTAAAGAGGAAACATTCTTCAAGTTCTCCTTTACTTCGTCAACCATAGCGTCGGTGATGGCTTCTGCGGTGTTGATTTTTGAATAAACCTTACTGTTATAGTCGTAAAAGTGGGACAAAACATTTCGAAGATTTCCTAAACCCTTTTTCGACAAAGCGCTGGTAACTTCGGCAGGGAAGTGGCTGTTCAAATAACTATCGGTAAAAGTACTAAGCGCTATTTTGCTAATGTCTTTAAAAATCGCGTTATAGACTTCGTTTAAGGCATCCTCTTTAACGGACTGAACCTCATTATAGAAATTATATAACGCCTCCTTTGCGCTGTCATAAGTTGAACAAACCGGAAATTTATATTTTTTACCGCTGTCGTTCTTGTTGTAACAAGTCATTTCACAAAAAAACGAGCCAAACGACAGACCTTTAATTGTCACAACAACATCTCCATAAGTCTTATCAAAAGAGCCTGTTTTAAGCGTAGAATTCAATTCCGAAATTATTTTACTTTCGTTTAGACCGGCAGATTGCAGGTTAATACTTTTACAGCGGCTAAAAATGTAATTTGCTAAAGCATCATAAGCGTAGTTTTTCCAGTTGTTAGGGAAGGTGTTTGATGAAAATATATCTTCTATATTAAATTCAAAATTAATATAAGTCCCGTTTTTTTCTTCATCCGCTGCCTTCATCAAATTGACAAAATCTTTAAGCTTTTCCCCTTTTTCGTTCGAATCGGGAGATCGCTTTTCATCAACAGTTTCTTTTAGTTTTGTCAAATAGTTGTTACACTTTTTGTACCAGTCTTCTGCATCTTGCTGTAAAGTACTTTTTGCATCCGGTGTTGTAACGGGAGTATTATAATAGTTCGAGACCAGGGTGTTTGTATTGTCCGACGATACGGTTACTTCTTTACTTACGCTTTCTCCGTTCCATAAAGTGCAGGTTATGGTTGCGGTACCTTCCGCTTTTGCAATTAGATTAACGGACGGTTTACGTATGCCGGGTTTAAGCACAGTAACGCTTAATGTATCAACATCGTCTTCAAACGATACAACGCTTTTATTACTGGTTCTCCATGTGAAATTGACTACCGAATTGCCGCAATGTGAAACTGTTGCAAAAAAAGGAATCGTATCTCCGAGTTTTAAAATATATTGGTGCGTATCGAGCGAAACGCCGTCTTTATATTCCATAACGGTTACGCGCCGCCGAGAGATGGCGCCGGACGCCGTTTTGGCTGTAATAATTGCGGTTCCGGCTTTCAACGCGGTCATTTTTATGCCGCTAATCCAATAGCTTGCGGTTTCATCTTCATCTTTATTATCGGAAAGAACAACCCTAAGTTCAGCTTCGCCAAAAGAAATCACGGATGAGTCGCTGCTGCTCCATGTAATGGCGGTAGATGATTCGTTTGTAACCCGTGCAGAAATCTCCGTAACCATGTTTTGCCAGACGAGATACTCGTCTTCTGTTATTGAAACGGATGCTCCGGTAGGGGAAGGAATATCAGTAGTATCAACATCCCATTCGCAAATAAACGGCAAAATCCAATTGCTGGATAAATCGTTCCAGGATCCATCCGGATACATCTCTAAACAATCTTCTACATTCCATTCATTGTTTGGTTCGCCCGGATAAAAATTAGAGTATTCAAACGGTTTTCCTGTCACCCATTGCCAAACACCTTCTTGTACCTCGGCAGCCCCAATCCAGACACCTTTTTCTGCCATAGTAGCCTCGGTCCAGAATTTATTTTCTTCATTAAGGGAATTGACAAATAGGTTTTCTGCTTCATTACTGATAGTTACAAGATGACCGCCTAAATCTTCACAATAATTTTCAGCGTCAGACCACTCCATCTTGTCGGCAAAATATTTATAATAATGACCTTGAAACTCAACCGCGTCCTGCGGAATACTTGGCATATATTCCGCTTGCCCTTGTTCAGCCAAAGCGGTCACGCTGCAAAAGATCGGCAATCCGGTAATCAAAATCGCCACACACAGAGATAATGCTAAAATTCTTTTCATCAATTTAAAATGAACCTCCCATTTTGTAAAAATGTTTTTTAATTGCTTTTTGGATCGTACATACTCTCAACGCCGCAAAACAATTTGTGACATCTACTGAATGTCATATTTGAAGTTATTATAGCATATAATTTTTATATTGACAAGCACTAAATGTCAAAAATGAGAGGAAATTATATGTTTATCAATAAATCTGCTGATAACAAAAATAATATTTGTGGGAAAAATATTTCAAGATTTCGAAAAGAAATTAAAATTTCTCAACGGGAACTTGCCGATAGATTACAACTGATCGGTCTTGATGTTGACAAAAACGCAGTTCAGCGAATTGAATCGGGTCAACGGTTTGTTACTGATATTGAGATTATTGCCTTCAGAAAAGTCTTGAATAAATCGTTTGAAGAATTGTTGGAAAATAATTAACCGCCGATAGAATTAAATCTGTTCGGCGGTTAATTATTTTGGTATTATTTTATCACCCGATACTGTTTATTATCGGCGTAAATAAGATGGTCGCAGACCGAAACCGATGTGCGGCGGTGGGTAATAAACAGTACCGTTTTATCGGTCAGCTCGCGGATATTGGCAAGCACCGTGGTTTCGGTGGTCTCGTCCAGCGCCGAGGTCGCTTCATCCAACAGTAAAACCGGGGCGTCGGTCAAGAGCGCGCGGGCAATGGAAATGCGCTGGATTTGTCCTTCCGACAACCCGTTGCCGCGTTCGGATATGACCGAATCAAATCCGTCGGGCAACGATTGTATATGATCGTAAATATCGGCGGCTTTGGCTACACGGATCAGTTCCTCGTCCGAAACCGACGCGTCACACATGGTGATATTTTCCCGAATGGTTCCCGAAAGGATCATATTTCCCTGCGGCACATAGGAAAACAGTCCGCGGGTGGAGGCGTCGATCGGGCGTTCGCCGTTCAAAAGAATCGTGCCGCCGGTCGGCGCGTACAATCCCAAAAGCAGTTTGAAAAAGGTACTTTTGCCGCATCCGGATTCACCCATAATGCCGGTAATACCGCCGCGGTGCAGGGTAAAGGAACAGTTACGGAGAATCAGCTCGTCTTCATAGGCAAAGGCGACATTGTTGACCTCAATGGTTTGAAAGTCCTTTTTGAGTTCTTCTAACGGGTCACCCAGCAGTGCTTCCGGTTCGGTCTCAATCTGCTCGATTTCCATCAACCGTTCCCCCGACGCCAGCATGGAATAATACTGGGGTAAAATGCCGGAAATGTTCTGCAAGGGTGCGCGCAGCTGCGAAATCAACTGCAAAAAGGCGTTTAAGGTACCGTAGGTGATAAAGCCCAGGGCAATTTGGTGCGAACCCCAGACCAAAACACCGTAATAGCCAATGGAAAAGAGTCCGTACAAACCGGTACTGATAAGAACGGTGATAAAATTCCGCTTCAGTTTAATGCGGTAGTTTTCGTCCATATATTCATTCAGCTTGCGCAGAATCGGCAATTCACTGATAAAGGATTTGATGACGACAATATTGGCAAAGCTTTCCTGCAAGAAAGAACGCGTTTTTCCTTCGGTCTGCTGTACTGCTTTATGTAGATAGCGATACCGTTTACTGACCAGGCGTCCGCACAGCGGAAACGATGTCCCGATGGCGACGACCAACACAGCCAACAGCGGTTGCATGATCAGCAGGGCGGTGGTGCCGGCAATGATTTGCGTCAGGATCGTCATAATGCTGGGAATAATATTTGTGGCGCCCGTTACGATCACATCTACATCCGAAGAAAAGCGGTTCAGCAGATCTCCCGAATGGTGCTTGGCGATCCCGGCATAGTTTTTACGCACCAAACGCGTAAACATATAGTTGCGCAGGGAAATGGTCATTTTTCCGCTGATGCGCACCTTTAAGCTCATCGTGAAAATATTGGCAATCAACTGCAGGGCGATAACCATGAACAGCAGAGCGCCGCTCAATACAAACTGCTTTTGCAGGGAACTGCTTGCCGAGTCGATCACTTCCTTGGAAACCAAAGCCAAAGCAATGCCCGCAAGGGACACGATCATATCGAAAAAAGCAAGCAAAAAGACCCGCGGCAAAAAGGATTTGGTGCGGGCATAGACCCATCGCAAGGACGGTGTGATAATTTTCATCATGATTCCAACATCCCGTTCTCGCGGAATTCTTTCATACACAGGTCGATTTGACTTAATGCTAATACGACCGAAATATCAAAACGGTCTAACATCGCGTTCAGCAGTTGCTCTTTGCTGTCTACGCCGTTGGACAGTTGCTCAAACAGTAATGCAATCATATCGTTGACGGCCAGAGGTTCTTTTTGCGGATTCTGGGTCGAAATAATGAAAAAACGGTTGCCTTCCTGTTTTAATAAAAAACCGGGTTTAATTTTCATTGTCGCACTCCGTTCTGAAAATAATGAAGAATTTACTTGAAATTTCTATTATTATATACTAAAATAAAGGAAAAAGCAAGGAGAATCAATTCGATGGATACCTTTTTTGAACAAATTGTCGCAGTACGAAAAACGCCTAAAGATTGGGCGGCGTTTATCGGTATTTGGCTTGCCGCTCTGGTTCTGTGCGGCGCGTCGGTCTTTTTGATCGGTCTGCTGTCTTCGTTTGCCTTTTTGCTGATTGCAGGGGTTTTATACGGGGCGTTTAAACTGTCTACGCGGTTGTCGATTGAGTATGAATATATTGTAACCAACGGTACAATGGATATTGATAAGATTATTGCGAAAAGTTCGCGCAAGCGTCAGCTTTCATTTGAATTGTCGGCGGTAGAAAGGTTGGAACGCTATCATCCTGACGCAAAACCGGTCGGCAATTTCAGTAAAACGGTCATTGCCTGCGACGAAAACGATCCCGATGCCTTCTTTATGGTCGTTTCCGAGGAGAAAAAAGGAACCCGCTTGCTGGTCTTTGCGCCGGAAGAGCGGATGCAGCAGGCTATTGTCAAGTCATTGCCGAAGTATATTGCCAATCATGCGTTTGAGTAATGTCTGCTGTCAAATCATTGATTTGCAAAACGAGGGGAACCGTGAGGGTTCCCCTTTTGAGTATCACAAGGAGAATGAGATGAAAGATTTAAACCAAAGACAGTCTGTTGCAACAGAGAAAGAGGGGCAGACCGCTGATATTCCGGCAACCCGAAAGCCGGTACTTCCCGATCGACCGGTCGACGCACATAAGGGAACCTTTGGTACCGCATTATTGCTTTGCGGCAGTTACGGCATGTGCGGGGCGGAAATTCTGGCGGCAAAAGCGGCGTTGCGCATGGGTGTCGGCTTGGTAAGGGCTTTTGTCTGCCGGGAAAATTACGCACCGTTTTGTGTATCGGTGCCGGAAGCGGTGACCTTGCCGGTTGAAACCTCTCCGCAGGGCGGTATGGTGATTTCTTCGGCACAGCTGGCGGCGGCGCTTGCAGGCGCGAAAGCACTTTTGATCGGTTGCGGATTGGGACGGTCAGCCGCGGCGGAACAGGCAGTCTTTTCTGCCTTGGAACAAACGGAAATTCCGACGGTTTTGGATGCCGACGGCATAAATGCGGTGGCAGGGAACATAAACTTAATCAGAAAGGTTCATGCTCCTTTGATTATCACACCGCATCCCGGTGAAATGGCACGGTTATGCCAATGCTCGATTGACAAAATCGAACAGAACCGCGTGGATTTTGCCCAACGGTTTGCCGTCGACAATTCTTGTACCGTCGTGTTGAAAGGCCATCGTACCGTGATTGCGTTGCCAAACGGTCAGGTCTTAAAAAACGGGACCGGATGTTCGGGGATGGCAACCGGCGGAAGCGGTGATGTGCTGTCGGGAATGCTGGTTTCCCTGTTGGCGCAGGGGATGGCGCCGGATCGGGCAACCGAGGCCGCGGTTTGGCTGCACGGTTACGCCGGAGAATCGGCCGGTCAACGGCTGAACGAACGGTATCTTTTGCCGGGTGATATCATTGATGAGCTGAAAAATATTTTGTAGGCAGAGGTTCATACACGCATACGCGACGGATGGCGTTCTGCCCGGCTCGGAGTGATCTTGCGTGAAAAAAATCATCTGTCTTGGTATGCTGTTGGTCTTTCTGTGCGGTTGCAAAGGAAAACAACCGGTTCAGTTGGTAGGGAAAAGTCTTTCCTTCGTGATCGACTTGACCTGTTATAATGAACAGTTTCAATGTGAGGGCAATGTATCCAAAGACGGTGTGTTGAAACTGCGGGTACTCTATCCGGAAGATCTGGCTGATTTAACCTTGACTTTTGAAGGGGAAAATGTTACGGCAGAGTATATGGGGTTAAGCTATACGCCCGATTGCGGGAAAATGCCGGTCGGCTGTGCCGCATCGGTTCTTTATCGGTTGTTACGGCAATCTTGGCAAACCGAGCAACTGCCCAAGCAGGAAAAGAAACAATTATACATAGAAGGAAACGACGGAGAGTACTGGTACCGTTTTTTCTTCTCCCCCGTCGGATATCCGCTTTCTTTTGAGGTCCCTGGGTGCGGAATCAGCGGCGTTTTTCAAAATATTACGCTGATTCCTTAAAAAATAAAAAAAACTGTTGCAATCTTTCGGGAAGTGTGTTAAAATAATTAACACTGTGAGTAAAGATGAGGAGGTGTCGTTATGCCGAACATTAAATCTGCGAAAAAGCGTGTGCTTATCAGCCAAGTCAATGCTGAACGCAACAAAGCATACCGTTCCGCTTTGAAAACCGCTATCAAAAAGGCCGATGCCGCTATCGAGACAAAGTCTGCCGATGCTGGCGAAGCTGTCAAAGTTGCTGTGAAGAAGATCGACCAGGCAACCGGTAAGGGTATTATTCATAAGAATAACGCCGCAAGAAAAAAAGCATCGTTGATGAATAAATTAAACGCAAATGCTTAAAGTTTGATTTTCAAAACACTGCCCAATACGCGAGGCACTCTTAAGAACAGTATATAAAACCGGCTGAGGTAAGGAAATAAATCCTTTTTCTCAGCCGGTATTTTTGTCGCAAATTATTGCAAGCAGGGCGTTTGTGAGCCAAATATCAGAGCGCAGTTTAGAGTTATGATTGCACGCAAAGCGTGCAAGTTATGATATGAGTTCCGCATAAAACGCGCAAAGCGCTCATCACTCGGCGCAGCCGATCATAACGCGCAAAGCGCTCAGCATGTTCCGCGCGAGCGGAACTCATAGCTTGCCGAGTGTCCTTAAGAACACTCGGCATATCCGGCGGTGTTTTTTCTTTTTTATTCACAATGAAATTTTTTGTCAAAAAAAGTGGGAAGAATCTATGTTTATGATTGCAATCGGCAAAAAACAGTGGTATAATCGTATTATATTTTTTAAAAGGGAGAAAAATAATGGGAAACTTTTTTGAAGAATTGGCTGTGTTTGATCCGGCGGTGGCGGAAGCCTGTCAAGCAGAACTCACTCGTCAAAGACACAATATTGAACTGATCGCTTCTGAAAATATTGTCTCCAAAGCCGTTCTGTTGGCAGCCGGCGGTGTATTGACCAATAAATATGCGGAAGGATATCCGGGTAAGCGCTATTACGGCGGATGTCAGTGTGTGGATGTGGTCGAAGAAATTGCCCGTCAACGCGCCAAAGAATTATTCGGTGCGGAGTATGCGAATGTTCAGCCGCACAGCGGCGCCAATGCAAATTTGGCGGTCTTCTTTGCCTTGCTTCAACCGGGCGATACCGTCATGGGTATGAATTTACAGCAAGGCGGACATCTGTCGCACGGTTCTCCGGTCAATATTTCGGGGAAATATTTTAATGTGGTGCCCTACGGCGTCAATGACGAAACCGAACGAATCGACTATGACGAAATGCGTCAGATCGCTTTGTCCTGCAAGCCGAAAATGATTGTGGTCGGCGCCAGCGCTTATTCCCGTATTATTGATTTCGGGCGTTGCCGTGAAATTGCCGATGAGGTCGGCGCTTATTTGATGGTCGATATGGCGCATATTGCCGGCTTGGTTGCCGCGGGTGTGCATCCGTCTCCGGTGCCCTATGCCGATGTGGTGACCACCACTACGCATAAAACACTGCGCGGTCCGCGCGGTGGCATGATCCTCTGCCGTGAAGAACTGGGCAAACAGATCGACAAAGCGGTTTTCCCCGGCACGCAGGGCGGACCGTTAATGCATATCATTGCCGCCAAGGCTGTCGCTTTGGGCGAAGCATTGACCGATGATTTCAAGATTTACCAACAGCAAATCGTGAAAAACGCGAAGACCTTAAGCACCGAATTGATGGATCGCGGGATCGAATTAGTGTCGGGCGGTACCGATAACCATTTGATGCTCTTGAAATTAACCAAGGCGGGCGTCACGGGGAAAGAGTTGGAACACCGTTTGGATGAAGTGCACATCACGGCAAACAAAAATACCATTCCGAACGATCCCAACGGTCCGTTTGTGACCAGCGGATTGCGGATCGGTACACCGGCGGTCACCACCCGCGGGTTCAAAGAACCGGAAATGAAGCTGATTGCGGAATGGATCGGGCAGGCTATCCATGATTTTGATACCTATAAAGATCAAATTTCCGAGAATGTTCAGGCGCTTTGTGAAAAATTTCCGATTTATTAATAATTAAAAAAATTTTTGAGTTTAAACCGTCTCACGGCATGTGAGGCGGTTTTTTCTGTTTCTTTCCTTTCATGTTTTTCAAGCATTTGGGCAGAGTAAAAGTGAAGGGAAATGATGATATGAAATTTTTTCGCATTTTTACTAAAATTCTGTTTTTTATTCTATTGTCGGGAAGTATCGCCCTCTTTTCTCTGATGTTTTATCTGACGCGGAATATCGGCACGGAGTATAAAATCGTACGCGGGCAGGAACTGAAAATTCATTCTTTGGTACCGGTGACAGCGGCGGAAAAAATTATTCATGACGCCGCACCGTCAGCGACAACCGAAATGGGTCAGTCTTATCCGGTCGATTTAAAACTGTTTGGCACCATTCCGTTCTCCACGGTACAGGTTGAAGTGGTAGACGAACGGAAGGTGGCGGTTTTAGGACATCCGTTTGGCATGAAGCTTTATACCGACGGTGTTTTGGTGATTGATACCACGGAGGTCGACGGGGCAGACGGCGCCGTAAATCCCTCCCTCCGGGCAGGACTGAAAAAAGGAGACTATATTCTTTCGGCAAACGGCATGCAAATTACCTGTAATGAGGATTTGTCGGAATTGGTCGGCGGCTCTTCGGGAGAATCCATTCGTCTGCAAATTTTAAGGGACGGGAAAAAGAAGGAATTGGATATTCAGCCGATTTATTCGGTTGCGGGGGAAAGCTTCCGGCTTGGCGTTTGGGTGCGCGACAGCTCGGCGGGTATCGGTATGTTGACCTTTTACAATCCCTCGACCGAGGTGCTCTGCGGGTTAGGTCACGGCATTTGCGACGAAGACACCGGCTCGTTGATGACGGTGGAATCGGGAGAAATGGTTTTGGCAAAGATCATTGCGGTCGAACCGGGTCAAAAGGGAGCGCCGGGAGAACTGAAAGGACGGTTTACCAACGATTCGCTTGCCGATATCCGACAGAATGAAAACAACGGGGTATACGGCGTCTTAAAAGGAAAAATCGACCTATCCAATTTAGTTGAAGTGGCATTAAAACAGGAAATCGTCGACGGTCCGGCACAGATCCTTTGCACCGTTGACGGCGAAACCCCGGCGCTGTACAGCTGTACGGTACAGAAAAGAAACAGCAGTTTTTATGAATCGACGCAAAATCTGATCGTTCGGATCACCGACACTGACCTGCTCAACAAGACAGGCGGTATTGTGCAGGGAATGTCCGGATCACCCATCCTGCAAAACGGAAAGCTGATCGGTGCTGTCACCCATGTTTTAGTGGACGATCCGGCTACCGGATATGGCGTCTTTGCCGAAAACATGTTGACAACGGCGCAGTCGGTAGCGAACAATAATAAATTGAAAGATGCATCGTAAAAAAATTGACCTCACAAGCTAAAGGCCCCCTTGCCTAAAGGGGGCTGTCTGCGAAGCAGACTGGGGGATATGCTTCTATATTCGCAGTGAAATAATTGGTAAATATTTTCGCATAAAACCGAAAGAGTACCTCAAGCGGCAAGGGAGGCATTGGTTACTGCTCTTCATTTAGTTTTTGCTTAACTATATTGTCAATATATTCGCAAACACCATGGAAGTTGTTTCTTACATAATTGTTCGGTATTCTAACAACGGTTAAATTTCTTTCTTCAATTTTTTTGGTTCTTATTTTATCTTTGATAAGACCGTCTTCACTATAATGCTGACTTCCGTCAAGTTCGATAACAAGTCGGGCGGTATGACAATAAAAATCTGCAATATAATTATCAATGACCTTTTGTCTTAAAAATCTTATCGGATAATTTCGCAAAAAATCATACCATAAATGCCGTTCTTCTTTTGTCATATTTTTTCGCATAACTTTTGCGTTTGCCGTGAGTTCTTTATTGTGTTTCCTATCCATATTTTCACCGTAATTTATTATATCAAAGTTCATCACATTCAACAACCTGTAAAAACAAATTATTGCCAAACGGAAAAGTGTATGCTATAATGATCTTGCCAAACCAATTGAATATAAATAGGGGCATTTTATTTTTGCGTAAAATGGCTTATTTTTGTCATACTTATAGTGTGAATTTGATAAAAACGCAGATTCTATCACTGTAAGTGTGCGAGTATGCCCTTATATTGAATTGGTTTGGCGACTATCGGAGTTTGCGTTTTTTGTGTGACTGCTTCAGTGGTCGCACTTTTTGTTTTTTTAGGGGGGTGGTAAATAATGAAAAAAGTGTTTATTTGGCTATTGATTTTAATTATATGTTTTTTATCCGGATGCAGTGATACATCAGGCAAAAATGTTGAAATTGAAAAATACGGCACAGATGACACTTATGTTTGTTTCTACACAGTGTGTCCTAAATGCAATCATAAGTCATTTACCGGTAGAGAAATCAACAAAGGCGAATCTTATGAAAATATGACAGTATGTGATAATTGCGGAGAAATGTTTGAGTTTTCTATCGAAAGATAATAAGTGTTATATAGAAAATAGGAGTTGTACTTATGAATAATGTATGGATAATGAATTTGAAAGACAACAGAGAAGACCGTCCTGACAATTTAGTAAAAACAAAATTTGAATTTTGTAAAAGTAAAGGCATACTTGGTATAGGTTGGGCAGATGAAGAATCAAAAGAAACAGGTGATATTGGGTTTTCCGCGGCTAATAATGCTATTGATTCTTTTGAAATTGGAGATATAGTTTGGGTTAAAGACCCATATGTAAAAGATAAAACAAAAGAATATTACCTTTGTAAAATAACCGGAAAATCACAAATTGCCAATGATGAAGAAATGATCAAGAATGATATTGGGAAATATTGCACTTGCAAATTTTATCCTGTTTCCAATATACCTGATGATTTTAATGAAGAAAGATTAATCGCAATCCATACAATTGAAAAGTCAAATGAAACTGTTCAAGAAAAAACAATATCATTTTTTGAATCATTTAACAATAATAAGAAAAACTGCAAAAAGAAAATTTGTATAATTTCAATTATTTGCATTTGTGCTTTAATTCTCGGAATAGTAACACCTAAAATTATAAAACTGGTAAACAAAAATACACACCCGATTTTGCCAAATGGACTTGAATTCGGAATGACCTATGATGCAATTAATCGTACAACCGATTATTTGAAAGGTACCGATTCATTAGAAGAATATATGTCAGAAGATAATCCGTTTTCAAGCACAACATATGATGTTTTTGAAAAGAAATATACAACGCTTTTATTAGACGGCAAAAACAAAGTGTTGGAATACTTGAAATTAGAAAAATCAGAATATGCTTGTTTTTTTGTTTTCAACCAAAAGAAAGAATTATATCAAATATATTTAACCTCGTCTAACACAATAAGTGAAGATGAATATAAGGAATTATGCAATTATTTCAAGAAGGCATTTGATGAAACAAATATCGATAAGGAACATAACAATGCAGAATTTATTTCAAATAATACAAGATGCGAAATTAATAATTATATTGTTCATAGTATAACAATTGAATCTAAAAAATTTCAACCGTTCATACCTGAAATTAGTAAAGAAACTATATCTGATGCTTTAAACGGTTTGAATTATCATGTTAGTGGATTTAGTATGAATCTTTTTGAATTGTTAGATGAGAGTGTAAGTAATATGAAGATCGGATATTCTACTGTAAAAGCAGCAAAGAACACAAACGACAATACACTTACGGATATTAAAGAAGAATTAAAAGATAAATATCCGGAATACGCGGCAACATCATATTTAATTACGGTTCATGGTGATATATGTCAAAATCCGGATTTGCCATATTTGAAAAGAGAGGATGTAGATGTAATTAAATTGGTTTTAATATTTGATGATTATGGGAATTTAATAGAACATATGGTATTGGAACGGTGCGAGGATTTAAATACATATGCTATTCTTACAATGTTTGGATAAAAATGATCTGGTACAAGCGAGCCGGATTTGCCGTGTTGTCCCTACTTGACAAAACTCCTATCCGGATCACCCATCCTCCAAAACGGAAAGCTGATCGGTGCTGTCACCCATGTTTTAGTGGACGATCCAGCTACCGGATATGGCGTCTTTGCCGAAAACATGTTGACAACGGCACAACAGTTGGCGGACAACCGTTTTTTGAAGGAAGCGTCTTAAGGCAAAAGACGGTTGATTTTATCACAAAATGTTCGTTCTTGATTTTTGAGCAGTGGCTGGTTGCCGCTGCTTTTTTTGGGGTCGAATCGAACCGCCAAACTTTTGTTGATGTTTTAACCGTTTTGTGCTATAATTTATTCTTAGCAAAATAAGATAAAGTTTTCGCAGAGACCATAAAGCAACGGAGGTCATTTTATGGAAGAAGTAAAAAATAATGTTGCAAAAAATATAACGGAACTTCGTATTTTAAATAACATGACGCAGATGGAACTGGGAGAAAAACTGAATTATTCCGATAAAACGATATCCAAGTGGGAAAGGGCGGAATCCACGCCCGATATAACGGTACTGGTGGAAATCGCAGATTTGTTCGGTGTGACGCTGGATTACCTTGTCCGCTCGGAAAATATCGAAGAAACGACCCAGGCGCATAAGATCGAAGCGACGAAATATAACCGTAAGGCGATTGCCTACATTTCGGAAAGTGTGGGATGGGTCATTGCTGTTTTTGCTTTTATTATCACCACGCTGATTTTGAAAAGAACGACCTTTCAATGGCTGTACTTTGTTTATGCGTTGCCGGTGGTTTTGATCGTTAAGCTGATATTCAATTCGATCTGGTTTAATCCGCGGCATAATTATTTGATCATTTCGGTCTTGATGTGGTCCATCCTTGTAGTGATACATAGTACATTTTTGTATTTCAAAATCAATGTTGCACTCATCTATCTTTTGGGCATAGCCGGGCAGATCGTCATTGTCCTATGGTCGTTTATCAGCAAACCGAAAATCAAGTGATCAATGATTTCGGCGTTTTTGAAAATCATTGTTTTTTCAAAAGTTTTTTCATATAAACACAAGCCTTTTAAGGCATTTCTCCGAAACGGAGAGTAAATTCTACGCTCTTGAGGGGTTCGTAGACCGATTTCTATGATACTTCGGTTTACCTTTTTTGGCTTGTAGAGTATGATATATCTATCATGCAAAGGCGGTGAAACCGTTTTGAATATTCTATTCTGCGGGGATGCGGGGGTTGTCCAAGGTATTTTTCTGTCCATGCTTTCCATTTGCAAGAATGCCGATGCGGCGATCACTTTTTATATCTTGACGGCTTCGGTTGAAGGGCGTCCTGCGATTTCTCAAGCATACGCAGAAAAATGGCAACGCGTTTTAACAACGAAAAATAAATTGCATCGAGTTATTCTGCTGGATATAACCGATCTTTTTCAAAACGAACTTCCGCTTGCAAATATGGATACCCGGTTTACCCCGATGTGTATGTTGCGGCTGTTTGCGGATATCGTGCCGGAGATCCCCGACAGGATTTTATATTTAGATACCGATGTCTTGTGTTGTAAAGACTTCAGGGAACTGTATGAGACAGATCTGTCCAATTATGACATTGCCGGTGTGCCCGACCGGTATGGTAAGTGGTTTTTCGGGAATGTTTTGCGGCATGACTATCTGAATTCCGGAGTGCTCTTGTTGAATATGGCACGCATTCGCCAAAACGGATTGTTTGGGGCTTGCCGTCAGATGTGCCGGGACAGGAAAATGTTTATGCCCGATCAATCGTCGCTGAATAAGCTTGCCGTAAAAAGAATAATTCCTTACAAATACAATAATCAAGGGAAAATGAAGCAGGATACGGTGTTGAAGCACTTTACAACATTTTTTATATTTTTGCCGCGTTTTAAAGCGGTCACCATCAAGCCGTGGCAGATTGAGGAACTGCATAACAAGCTCAAAATCTATGAGTTTGACGATATTTTGGAAGAATGTCAAAGGAGTATGAAAGATGAACAGAGAGATCCCTATTTTCTTTACGATTGATAACAGTTATGCGCCGTTTCTTGCGGTTGCGTTGTATTCGGCTATCCAAAACTCCGATCCGCAGCGCAGATATAAGGCAATTGTTTTGTATCAGGATCTGAATGAGGAAAATAAGGTAAAGCTTCAGGCATTGCAAACTGAAAACTTTACCATTGAATTGACGCCGATGAAGGCAAACTTTGAGGCGTTAGACGACAGAATGAGCAACCGCTTGCGTTGCGATTATTTTACCTTGACCATTTATTTTCGTCTTTTTATACCGGCATTGTTTCCGCAGTATGATAAGGGTGTTTACATTGACAGTGATGTGGTATTGACCGACGATATCGCCAAACTCTTTGATACGGATATCGGAGACAATTATATCGGGGCATGCAACGACCTTTCGATTGCGGATATTCCGCCGCTGGTTGCCTATACGGTAAATGGCGTCGGTGTAAAAGCGGAGGAATATATCAATTCCGGCGTGCTGTTGATGAATCTGAAAAAAATGCGGGAGAGCAATTTGGAAGGACACTTTCTGCACTTGCTTTCAACCTATCATTTTGATAGCATTGCACCCGATCAGGATTACCTGAATGCGATGTGTAACGGAAAGATTTATTATCTGGATGAGGGATGGGACGCCATGCCCAACGATCAAAAGCCGCGGCTGGAAAAAACGCATTTGATCCATTATAATCTTTTTTCCAAACCTTGGTGTTACGACGGCGTACAGTATGAAGAAGAATTTTGGGCGTATGCCGAGAACTGCGGTTTTATAGATGAGATCCGTACATACAAGGATCATTATTCCGACGAAAAGAAAAAAGCAGACAGCGAATGCCTTGAAATGCTTGTCAGAAGAGGGATGGAAATTCCTGAGCAGGAAATAAATTTCAAGAAACTGTATGAAAAGGGAGTCAAAATAAGACTATGATCATGGGGAAAAACCGACCGGCAGTGATTCAAAATATTAAATTATCTGCCGAGAACGGGCAGTTCCATAACAAGGTCGAATTAAACGATCCCGTCCTTACTGCCGAGGAAAGTCGAAAGATTACCGAGAGCTTTATGGAAAACCGAAATTCGTGGACATACAAGATCAAGAAAAAATGCTGCGTTGCATTGGTAAAGACCGCCACGCGAGTGATCAACAAAAATACCGAGATCGTTGGACTGGAAAAGATCCCCAAAGATCTTGGCGGGGTGTTGATCACCAGCAATCATTTCAGTCCGCTGGAGAACACGGTCATCCGTCATTTGACCAACACCTTGCACCGAAAAGATTTGGGGATTATCAGTCAAACCTCTAATTTTGCAATGAATGGAATCATCGGCTTTTTGATGAACTTTGCGGATACGATTCCCATTTCAACCGATCCGCGCTATTTGGCGAGAGATTTTCTGTCGCTGCTGAAGGAACGGTTGATTGAAAAAAAACATGCCATTCTTCTTTATCCCGAACAGGAAATGTGGTTTAACTATCGAAAACCCCGTCCTCCTAAGAACGGCGCCTACTTTTTTGCCGCCAAGCTGAAAGTGCCGATCATCTCTTGTTTTGTGGAAATTGTGGATCTGGATGAGGATGATACCGAAGAATTTAAAAAGGTAAAATATGTGTTGCATGTGTTGGATGTATTGTATCCGGATCCGGAAAAAACGGTGAGAGAAAACACCGAAGAGCTTGGCAACGCGGATTATGCGCTCAAAAAGAGTTGTTATGAAACGGTATACGGGAAAGAATTGACCTATGATTTTGACAGTACCGATATTGCCGGATGGAAAGAGAAACGATGAAGCAAATCCGATATTATACATCTTTTACGGATGATTTTGAAGAAAGCGCCGATCAACAGTATCAGCTGCCGGAAAACTACCAATGGATCAGGACGGATCTGTGGTCTAAATTTCTGTCCGGATTGATCTATGGTATGGCGGTAATCTTTGGCGGCGCTTACTGCAAATTTATTTTGCATATGAAGGTTCGGGGCAGAAAAAACTTAAAAGGGATGAAGAGCGGTTTTTTCATCTACGGGAACCATACACAGCCGGTCGGCGATGTGTTTATTCCGGCGTTAGGGGTTCTGCCCAAAAGAATTTTTACGGTGGTCAGCACGGCAAACTACGGGATCCCCGTTATCGGTAAGCTGTTGCCCTATCTCGGCGCCCTGCCGATCGAGCAATCTTTGCACGGATTAAAGGAACTGAATCAAGCCATTGAGCGGAGAATCAACCGAAATCATCCGATCGTGATTTATCCGGAGGCGCATGTGTGGGCGTACTATACCGGTATTCGTCCGTTCCCGGAAAGCTCGTTTAAATTCCCGGTTAAGCTTAACAAACCGGCTTTCGCTATGACGGTAACTTACCAAAAGTCCAAAATTTGGAAACGACCGCAGATGGAGGTTTTTTTGGACGGACCGTTTTATGCAGAGGGCGCCACAACCAAAGAAAAGGTGAAAAATTTGCACGAGAAGGTTTACAGAATAATGTTGACACGAAGCCAAAACAGTAATGTCGATTATATCGAATATCATGAGAAACCTTTATCGGCATGGATGGAAACGGAAAACGCAAAAAATGACCGAAAAAGTCAAAATTTTCGTTGACAAATGGGAGTGGGAATAGTATCATTACTGTAGTATAAATCAAAGGGGGAATTTCTTTGCTGGAGAAGACATTGTTGTTGGACAACCTGGATAAAGTCCGACAGTTTACGGCAATCTGTTCCTCCAAGGATTACGATATTGAGCTTTCTTCCGGGAAATATATTGTCAATGCAAAATCTATCGTCGGCATCTTCAGTTTGGATTTGACAAAGCCGGTTACCATGACGGCGCATTGTCAAATGGTCGCCGAGCTTTCAAAACAAATCGAGCCGTTTGTTTATGTGGCAGAGGAATAAAAAATTGAGAAGCGACACGGCGGCGTGTCGCTTTTTTGCTGTATTTCAGCAGACATTTAATTAAAATTGGGAACAAGGATACGAAATTTTATGGATTATCAGACACTGCGTAAACAGATCATTGAAAAAGATTTTTCCAATATGAATGACCGCCAGTTTGAGGCGGTGACGACCGTCAACGGACCGTTGCTGATCCTGGCGGGTGCGGGCAGCGGAAAGACAACGGTTTTGATCAACCGTATTGCCTATTTGGTGCGCTACGGAAATGCCTATCAAAGTATCGAAGTGCCGTATTATACAGAAGCCGATTTGGCGGCAGGACAGGACTATTTGGACGGAAAGACCGACACACCGCCGCAAGACGGTTTTTCGGTTCGACCGCCGAAACCGTGGGAGATCCTGGCGATTACCTTTACCAATAAAGCGGCGGGGGAATTGCGCGAGAGAATCGACCGCAAGCTCGGAGAGGGCGGCGCCGATCTGTGGGCAGGAACATTTCACTCGGTTTGCGGCAGAATTTTGCGCCGTTACGCCGACCGCGTCGGGTTTTCCTCGCATTTTACGATTTACGATACCGATGATCAGCGTCGGTTGATGAAGCAAATCATGAAGGACGCCGATGTGGACGAAAAAATGCTGCCGCATCGCAGTGTGCTGTCGGCAATTTCCTCGGCGAAGGACAGTTTGATCTCGCCGCAGGAATTGATGCAGATGGCGGGAAGCAATCCCCGGCAAAAAATGATTGCCGAGCTTTACCGTATTTATGTGCGGCGGTTGCAGGAAGCTGACGCCATGGATTTTGACGATATGATCGTTTATACCGTCAAACTGCTGCGGGAAAATGACGATGTACGGGAATACTATGCCAACCGCTTTCGCTATGTGATGGTGGATGAATATCAGGATACCAACCATGCGCAGTATGTGCTGATCGGGTTGCTGGCGGGCGGCGGCAATCTTTGCGTCGTGGGCGACGACGACCAGAGTATTTACCGGTTCCGCGGGGCGACCATTGAAAATATTCTCCATTTTGAAGAGGATTATCCGGGTGCGAAAATTATTCGACTGGAACAGAATTACCGCTCTACCGCCAATATTTTGAATGCCGCTAACGCGGTGATCAAAAATAATATCGGTCGAAAAGGAAAAACGCTTTGGACCGAATCGGGCGACGGCGACAAAATCGCGGTTTATAACGCAGCGGACGAAAAAGAAGAAGCCAAACATATTGCAGACGATATTTTGGAACAGGTCGGCAAAGGCGGCACTTTTTCGCAGCATGCGGTTCTTTACCGCATGAATGCACAATCGGCGGCACTCGAAAATGTGTTTGCCCGAAGCGGCATCACCTATAAGGTCATCGGCGGATTCCGTTTTTTTGAACGCAAAGAAATTAAAGACATTTTAGCCTACTTAAATGTGGTCAATAATCATCAGGATGGGATTCGTTTGCGCCGCATCATTAACGAGCCGAAACGCGGCATCGGGGAAACAACCGTCAACCGCGCGGCGCAGGTTGCCGAGCAAAACGGCATTTCTCTTTTTGAAATATTTTCCCGTGCCGATGAATTTGCCCTGCTGTCCAGAGCCGCGGCAAAATTACAGACCTTCTGTCAAACCATAGACGCTTTGAGTGATTTGATAGAGGATGTCTCGCTGTCGGAATTGGTGGAGCAGGTACTGGAACAGACCGGCTATCGGGCGGCATTGCAGGCTGAAAACACCGAGGAAGCAAAAGACCGGCTGGAAAATGTCATGGAATTTGTTTCGACCGTCAAGCATTATGAAGAGGAAAACGAAGAACCGACTTTATCGGGCTTTTTGGAGGAAATCTCGTTGGTCAGCGATACCGACTCTTTAGATGAAAATGACGACGCCGTGGTGATGATGACGGTTCATGCCGCGAAAGGATTGGAATTTGACCGTGTTTATCTGGTCGGTTGGGAAGAGGGAATCTTCCCCGGCAATCAGTCGATCTACGGCGGTCCGGAAGAATTGGAGGAAGAACGGCGGTTGGCTTATGTTGCCATTACCCGCGCGAAAAAGCATCTTTCCATCAGTCATGCCGCGACAAGAATGCTGTTCGGACAAACCGGACGAAATTTGCCGTCCCGTTTCCTCAAAGAAATTCCGCCTGAGCTTTGCGAAGAAAACAAGGTGCGGTTTAGTTCCACAGTAATACCGGTTACGGAATCAAAGAAAAGGGAATTTTCTTCGGGATTCGGTACTTTCAGCAGTGTAAAACAACCGTCGGCACCTGCGGTCGCTTATACCGCGGGACAGACGGTGGAACATAAGACCTTCGGCGTCGGGATGATCGTCAAAGCAACCCCGATGAGCAGCGATACCATGTTGGAAATTGCCTTTGAAAAGGTCGGAACAAAAAAATTGATGGCGAATTTTGCAAAATTAAAAGTTTTGTCATAGATTTGTGGAAAAAAACTGGTACAATATCAACAGAATTCATTCTTCGGGAGGGTCATGATGACAATTTCGAGTACGGTAATCAAGAAAACCGCGAAAACCGCGTTGACCAATGAGTGGGTTCGCAGTATTGCGGCTTCGGTACTGTTCCTTTCGGCAAATTTAATATTGTTCTTGTCTATGGGACAGATCGGCACGGTGTTCCCTGAACAAGGTGTGTTTTTGACGGTGCAGTTTCTGCTGTCCTTTTTTCTCGGTTTCCCGCTTTTCATGGGCGTTTTGGGATTCTTTTGGCGCATCCTCTGGGGACAGACCGACCGTTTGACGGTCTGCTTTCGGTTTTTTGCCGACCGCCGACAGTATTTCCGTGTTCTCAAAACCGCCTTATTCGTTCTTTTGAACTGTGTGAAAATCGGGATCATTGCCTTTGCGCCGGCAATTATTTTGGATATTTTTTCAGGCGAAACGGTTTATACGCTCTTGGGAATGGATAAACCGATGTGGATCAGCAACCTTTGGATGGTTTCAAGGATCCTTAAAGCCGCGGCGCTCGTAATTGTTGTGTTGATCTCCGTTCGGTATTATGCGGTGCCCTTTTTTCTGTTGGCAGACGAAGAAATGGAACCGTTAGAAGTTTTGTATTTTTCGCGTAAGATCTCTGCCGAAACATGGACGGAATTTATTTGGTTGATCTTTAGCTTCGCGCCCGTTCTGCTGTTATCTCTTTTTGTAGTACCGATGATTTTTACCTTGCCGTATTTGTTGACCTCTTATTTGGTTCATTGCCGGTTTGCAACGGCACAGTACAATCGTGGACAAAAGGGAAAAGCGGAAAACACGATGGCGTGGATGCGGTGAAAGGGAAAAACAGATGAAAAATACTGTTGTGAAAGCGTTCTATATCTTAGCGGTCATTCTGGTGCTCTGCAATTTGATTTTCTGTATGCGGGACAGTTTTATCATCCGAATAGACGATCTGCCCGCGGGGGTGAAAACCGCGCAATCGGTTTCTCCGAACGGTACACGGGTATTGAATGTTTATACCGTGGATAATTCTTTTGGTACGGCGGTGCGTGTCGCCCTTCAAAAAAACGGAAATGCCAAAGAACAGAATATTTATTGGCAGGTGAAAACCGACCGTTCTCAAATTGAATGGATGGATGAAAACAATGTCAGCATTAACGGGGTGGTCGTGAATATCGGCATGAACGGCATTTACGATTGCCGCCGCGGTCTTTCTATTCTCCGGGAGGGCTCCATGGAGGGCAGTTTTAATGAAAAAATCGTGTTGCCCGAAATTCGGAAATAAAAAACAAAAGCCTCGATAAATCGAGACCTTTGAAAAGAAAAACGGCCAGATTATTACCCAACCGCTTTTAACAAGATGACATGACTTATTTTAATGACTTTGACGGAATTTGTCAATAAAAAAGCGGAAATTTTTTACTTTTCCTTGTTTTATACAAGAAAAAACGGATTTTTAAGGTATTTTTGGATGGAAATTCAATGAAAAAGAACGATTTGATCTCCTTGGAGATCACCGATTTGACCGCCGAAGGCAGCGGCGTCGGTCACGCGGCGGACGGATTGACCGTTTTTGTGCCGCGGACGGCAGTCGGCGACCGGATCACGGCGAAAATTGTCAAGGTAAAAAAGAAATATGCCTTTGCTATTGTAGCATCGGTGGATCAGCCCTCGCCCCATCGGGTGGCGGTCGACTGCCCGCAATTTCGTTCCTGCGGCGGATGTCTGTACCGGCATATTGATTACGGTGAGGAATGCCGGCTGAAGGAACTGCAGGTTGCCAATTCGATGAAACGGATCGGCGGGATCGACTTGGCGCCGAATCCGATCGTGCCGGCAGTCGAAACCGAACGGTATCGCAATAAGGCGCAGTTTCCGATTGCATCGGGTGGGAAAAGCGGCTTTTTTGCGGGACATTCTCATCGTATTATCCCCTGCGAAGACTGTTTGCTGCAACCGTCGGAATTTTCGGTTGCGGCGGCGGTCATAGAACAATGGATGGTTGAAAACGGCATATCCGCTTATGAAGAGTCGACCGGGGAAGGTCTGGTACGCCACCTTTATCTACGCAACGCCGAAACGACCGGCGAATTAATGGTTGTTTTGGTCGTGAACGGGCAAAAAATCCCCGCTCAAGAACAGCTGATTTCTCTCTTAAAGGAAAAATTGGGCGAATCGCTTCAAAGCGTTCAGCAGAACATCAATACCGAAAACACCAATGTGGTTTTGGGCAAGGAAACCGGAGTACTGTATGGAAAACCGTTTATCACCGATGTATTATGCGGGGTAAAATTGCATATTTCTCCGCTTTCTTTTTATCAGGTCAACCGCACTATGGCGGAAAAACTGTATCAAAAAGCTGCCGAATACGCCTGCCCGCAGGGGAAAGATATTTTAGACCTTTATTGCGGGATCGGTTCGATCGGGCTGTCTATGGCAAGAGAAGCAAAGAGTGTGACCGGCGTGGAAATTGTCGAGGCGGCGGTTCGGGATGCCGAACAAAACGCTGTCGAAAACGGCTTCCGGAACACGCGTTTCCTCTGCGCTACCGCCGAACAGGCGGCTCGGAATCTGGCGGCAGAGGGCATTCGCCCGCAGGTGGTCTTGGTCGATCCGCCGCGCAAGGGCTGTGACGAATCGGTACTGCAAACCATTGCCAATGATTTTCAGCCCGAACGCGTGGTCTATGTTTCCTGCGATCCCGCAACCTTGGCGCGGGATGTCAAGGCGCTGACGGTTCTTGGCTATTCCTTGAAAGAATATACCCCGTTCGATTTATTTGCGCGGACAGGCCATGTCGAGACGGTGGCTTGTTTGATCAGGGAAAAGGAGTGGGATAAAGGATGAATCTGTCAACAAAGACCTTTGATGAACTCACGGTGCAGGAATTATATGAAATTTTGAAATCACGCGCACAAATTTTTGTCAAAGAGCAAGGGATCCGGTATGCCGATCCGGATGATTTGGATTATAAATGTTTTCATATTTTTGGTATGGAGAAGGATAGGGTCGTTGCATACCTTCGGGCATACCGGGTCGATGAAGACACGGTAAAGATCGGAAGAGTGCTCACTTTGGAACACGGCAAAGGCATTGGAACGATTCTGATGAATTATGCTGTCCGTGTGATTCCGGAAAAGATGCCTTGCAAGAAAATAACTGTCAGCGCGCAAAAGCATGCCGTGCCGTTTTATATGCGACAGGGTTTTGTGACAACCTCCGGAGAGTATCTGGAAGAAAACATTGTTCATAAGGATATGTACTTGGAATTATAATAATGTCTGCTGCGCAAAAGATGGATTTTCAAAAAATCAATAAAAAAGTCTTGCAATTGTCGGCAGAGTGTGGTATTATATGAAAGCTGTCCGAAAGGACAGAAATACGGAGGCGTAGCTCAGTTGGTTAGAGTACTTGCTTGACATGCAAGGGGTCATTGGTTCGAGCCCAACCGTCTCCACCAGCGGCAAGGTGCCGCACCCAATCCGGGCATAAAATCTTATCAAAACAAAGGTTTTAGATCCCGATCGGGTGTTTGTCTATAAGACATCTTGCTCCACCAAAAAAGCACTTCGCTTGGGCGAGGTGCTTTTTTTCATGCAATTTGTTTTCCTGGGTGTGCAATTGCTTCACGGTGAAACAGGTTTGATGCTCTGCCAAATTGTCTTCGGCAGTTTAACAAGCACATTATAAAAATAACCGTCGACAGAAATCTGCTCGACGGTTTTATCTTTCGGGATAAGACAACCCCCTTTTTTATCCCTATTAAATAATCCGATGATACTTGAAAATAATTGCAAAATAATCGTATATCATCAATAGACGGTTCGTATTTTCCGCATTCAATGTAAGAAATCTTTCTTTGAGTCATGTTCAATTCTTTTCCGAGTTGCGTTTGATTTATTCCCTTTTCTTCACGCAAATTCCTGATTTTTTCGCCTAAACTTAAAACCATTCTCATCACCGGAAGTATTATATTATAGAAGATAACTGTCTATTGACAAATAGACGGAAAACATCTATAATATTATTCAAATAAAAAGAAGAAAGTGTTAGAGTAGGTTGTGGAAATATTTACAGTATGTTTTTTTGGACATCGAGAAATCAATCAATTTGATGTAGTCGAAGAAAAGATTGATGAAATTATAAGAAAACTTATTCAAGAAAAAGAATATGTTGATTTTTTGGTCGGTCGAAACGGCGAATTTGACCAAATTGTTGCATCGTGTATTTTAAAAGCAAAAAGAGATCTCTTTAATGGTAATTTTTCGTTAAATCTAATATTACCCTATGCAACATCAGAGTATTTAAACGACGAAAAATCTTTCAAAGATTATTATGATGATATAGAAGTCTTTAGCGATTTTAACACTTATTTCAAATCTGCTTTTCAAAAGCGAAATCGACAAATGGTTAACCGTTCTGATTTATGTATCTTTTATGTTGAACACAATTTCGGTGGTGCATATCAAACCTTAAAATATGCTATTTCGAAAAAGAAATCAATTATTAATATCATAAATAGTCTGTAGGAACTTTGGAAAAGATTTCACTTGCCAAAAAAAAGGAAGGACAAAGCCCTCCTTTACAAAAATAACCGTCGACAGAAATCTGCTCGACGGTTGTTGCTTTTTTGAATGCCCGCCCTGCCGTAACAATCTAATGATAACCTGCAAAAAGCAGGTGGGTATCAGCCGAATCGCTTCGCGCTCCCTTCTTCCGAACTCGGCACCGCCGCGGGAGGTCTGCATACCCACGATTCGAGCAAAATTCCCGATAAAAAGGTTGTAGGGTTATAAAAGATATGATTCGCGAACAGGGCAGGACATATCTAGCTTATGACAAAATAAAGTTAAAAATCATTCTTCAGCGATTTCAAAAAAATTTTCCAAGCGATCGGTGAAGGCGTCGGCAATGGTTTCATATTCGTCATCGTCTTCAATTTCGCTGAAATATTCTTCGTTATTTTCTTCCTCGACTTTCACGATCACCAACTCGCCGCTGTCTTCCAGCATCTTCTGCGGATCATCATAAACCGGCAGTAATGCCAGATAACGCGCCTCGTCGGTTTCGATAGCGTCCAATACTTCAAAGGTATATTCTTTACCGTCGTCATCCGAGAGGGTGAGAATATCGGGATTATAGTCTTCGTTTTGAAGTGCTTTTTCCTGACTCATGATAGGTTCCTCCGTTCTTTGCTGATTTTATTGTAATTGATTCTTGGCGGGAAGTCAATAAAAATCATTAAGGATTTTTTGGAAAGGGATATTTTGGTTGAAATTGTGAACAAATTGTTAACTTTACTAAAAGTTATCAAATTCCTATTGACAAATTGTATATTATGCATTATACTAAAGTCAGAAAAAAGAAAGAGGTGAACCTCCATGGAGGCAATCCAACCGGCACAGTATTCAAAATAAAAGGAAAGGGTGAGTCCGGTGGGCTGAGATCTGAAAGCTTGAAAACAGTTACAAACTCAATCATCGTTTTTGAATTATGATGTTGAATATATATGAAATGAGGAATCTATATGATTCGGAGATGGAAAGACATCAAATAATTTGAGATGGGTGGTACCAATGTACAGTTAAAATTGAGTTTCATATAAATAAATAAACGGACTGTTGCGGAGGTGACAGTCCGTTCGGTTTTTATAAAAATCCATTGGGAAGCGGGGCGGCGTCTTGTCGCCCCGCTGTTTTTCGGTGACGGGTGCGGTGGGGGAAGAAACACAACACGGATGATTTACACTTCCTCAGGGGAAGAAGCGGTTGCACGGTCTAATTCAAACCAGAAGGAAACGCCGTCCGCGGTGTTGTTGACGCCGCAGGCGCGGCCATGTAATTTTAAAACCGCACTGACGATCGAAAGTCCGAGACCGAACCGGGTCGACTCCCGTTTGTGGGAAGTATCTCCGCGGAAAAAGCTCTGCCAAATTTGCGGCATCAGGTCTTCGGGAATGGGGTTGCCGGTATTGTCGACCGAAATTCGCCAACCGTCGGCAATCGGCACGGCGGAAAGCGTGACCGCTCCGCCAACCGGGGTATGGGATTTTGCGTTTTCAAGATAGGATTTAAAGACCTGTTCAATTTGCATCGGATCGGCATAAACCAAAGCGTTTTCGGGGATTTGATTTTGCACCGTGACAGCGGCATCAGCAAAGATGCGGCGCTGTAATTCGTCCGCCAGGGGTCGAAGCGCAAAATTTTGTTGATGTAACGGGATCTGTCCCGATTCGTAACGCGAAAGCTCCAAAATGCTCAAAACCAATTGATTCATTCGCTTGCTTTCGTCAATAATAATGTTGCAGTATTCTTCGCGTGATTTTTCGTTGATATTCAGGCGCAAACCCTCGGCATAACCGCTGATGATCGAGAGGGGCGTTTTCAGCTCATGCGAGACATTGGCAACGAATCCGCGCCGCATGACATCCAATTGCCGTTCCATTTCGATTTCGTCCATCAACCGGGCGTTTTTCTCGTTCAACTCGCCCAGCGCGGCGGAAAGGGAGGCGGATAACTCGTTAACGGATTCCGCCAATTGACCGATTTCATCGGTGCGTGTTACGGTCAGTTTACGGCTGAAATCCAACTGTGACATATCGCGCGTGATTTCGTTCATTTTAGTGATCGGCTGTGAAAAGCGTTTGGCAAACAGAAAGATCCAGATCACAGAAAGCAGAAAACACAGGGTGGAGACGATCGCGATAAATTCGTTGGCGGTTTCAGCGGATTCCGCCATCAACCGCTTCGGAATGCGTAATTCTGCCGATAGATTTTGACCGATTCGCTTTTGACAAAGCAATATTTCTTCTTTGCCGTACGGACGGTTGGCAATCGAAAAGGTGATGCCGTTGCCCATGTCCTCGGTCTTGCTCGGCGCTAATGATTCATGCTGCATGAAAAAAGACGGCAAGCCGATCGAAGAATAGTCCTGTAACTGACTCATTCTCGTCGTATATAAAATGCGACCGGAATCGTCGTACAGTTCGGCTTCAAAATGATAGGATTCACTCAGCTCGGAAAGCTTTTGCGAAACGGCGTCACTATCGGTAAAGTCAAGCTTGGAAAGCGATTTGATCTGATCGGTCAAACGGTATTTTTGCTTCAGACAGTAAAAATCGGTCAGCGCGGTCTTATTGGCAATGCTTAATACGAAAACAAAGACGGCAAAAATCAGCCCGACGCTTAAAAAAATCCGAAACCAAATTTTGTTTTTCAGCGCGGTGATCCGGTGAAAAATTTTCTTACAGCTCAAGCTTATACCCCATTCCGTAAATGGTTTTCAGATGGGCGGCGCCGTAGTTGCCGAGCTTGAGACGAAGTCTTGCAATGTGCGAATCGACCGTGCGGGTATCGCCGAGATAGTCGAACCCCCAAACGGCGTTCAGCAACTGGTCGCGCGTCAAAACCCGACCGGCGTTTTCAAACAAGTGATGCAACAGTTCAAATTCCTTTAAGGTCAGCGTTAGCTCTTTTCCGTCCAGATAGGCAACAAAGGCTTCTGTATCAATAAAAAGCCCCTGTTGTTCGGGCTCGGTTTGAACCGGATGCCCCTGGGCGCGTTTCAGCAACGCTTCCACCCGCTTGACCAAAACGGCAGGGGAAAACGGTTTGGTCACATACTCATCGGCGCCCGATTCAAAACCGGTCAGCAGATCAAATTCTTCTGACCGCGCTGAAAGAAAAACAATCGGAATGTTGCTGGTTTCCCGGATTTTCCGGGCGACCGCCCAACCGTCCACTTCGGGCATCATGATATCTAAAATGATCAAATCAAAGTCGCTCTGTCCGTCAAGGAGATCAAGCGCCTGCCGACCGTCGAACGCTCCAACCGTTTCATAACCGGCAGCCGTTAAAAAATCGGAGACCAGCGCGACGATCCGTTCTTCGTCATCTGCAATCAAAATTTTTGCTTTTCCCATGTTACGACCCCTTTTCCGTCTTTATTGTATCTTGAGTTTTTCATCAATTTTTGAACAAGATGTAAATCTTAAAGTCAAGGAAAGTATATCACAAAAGCAAGTCGGAGTAAATCGGTTTTTGCTTGTAATCGGGGAATAGATATGTTATAATTTGAAAAAATACAGATGAAGGAGACCGAAAACCTTGTCCTTTCCGCTTGAACGAATTAGAAATTTCTGTATTGTTGCACATATTGATCACGGCAAATCCACGCTTGCCGATCGCTTGTTGGAGTTGACCAGCTCGGTTGCTCAGCGGGAAATGGAAGAGCAAATTTTAGACAGCATGGATTTGGAACGGGAACGCGGCATTACCATTAAAGCGCACCCGGTCACGCTGTATTATACCGCTGAAGACGGCGTGGAATATGAACTGAATTTGATTGATACGCCCGGACATGTGGACTTTAATTATGAAGTTTCCCGGTCGCTTGCCGCCTGTGAGGGCGCGGTGCTGGTGGTGGACGCTTCGCAGGGGATCGAGGCGCAGACCCTGGCAAACACCTATTTGGCGGTGGATCACGGTTTGGAAATCCTGCCGGTGATCAACAAGGTGGATCTGCCCTCTGCCGATCCTGAACGGGTTCGCGCCGAAATAGAAGATGTTATCGGGATTCCTGCCGATGAAGCGCCTGCCATTTCCGCCAAAACGGGATTGAATGTTGAAGAGGTTTTAAAAATGATCGTCAAGGGGATTCCCGCGCCGCAGGGCGATCGGGACGAACCGTTAAAGGCGTTGATTTTCGATTCTTATTATGACGCCTATAAGGGTGTGATCGTTTATTTCCGCGTTGTCAGCGGTAAAATCAAGGCGGGCGACCGTGTACGGATGATGGCGACCGGCGCCGAATTTGATGTGGTCGAAGTCGGGCGCAAGGGAGCGACCGCGTTCCAAAAATGCGAGGAATTGGCGGCGGGGGAAGTCGGCTATTTCACGGCTTCTATTAAGACCGTTTCCGAAGCGACAGTCGGCGATACCGTCACCTTGGCGGCACAGCCTGCCGAACAGCCGTTAGCGGGTTATCGCAAGGTAAAACCGGTTGTCTTCTGCGGTATCTATCCGCAGGACGGTGCCAAATACCCTGATTTGCGGGAAGCGCTTGAAAAATTGCAGTTAAATGATGCTTCGCTGTTGTTTGAGCCGGAGACCTCTACCGCATTGGGCTTTGGCTTCCGTTGCGGATTTTTGGGGCTTTTGCACATGGAAATTATCGAGGAACGGTTGGAACGCGAATATAATTTGGATTTGATCACGACCGCGCCGAGCGTCGAATATGAATTTGTTTTGACCAACGATCAAAAAATAAGGGTGGATAACCCGACCAATTATCCCGATCCCGCCACGATTAAGGAGGCGTTGGAACCGACCGCCAACGTGCATATTTACAGTCCGAGCGAGTATGTCGGTACCATTATGCAGCTTTGTGAAGAACGGCGCGGCGATTATAAGGATATGAAATACATGGGCGATCGCGTGGATATCCATTATATCATGCCGATGAGCGAAATTATCTATGACTTTTTCGACGCGTTGAAATCCCGCACCAAGGGCTATGCCAGCTATGATTATGAGCCGCATGACTACATGAAATCAAAACTGGTGAAGCTGGATGTTATGTTGGCGGGGGATTCGGTCGACGCGCTTTCCTTTATTGTATTTGCCGATAATTCCTATGCGCGGGCACGGCGGATCGCCGAAAAACTGAAAGAGAATATTCCGAGACAGTTGTTTGAAGTGCCGGTGCAGGTCGCAGTCGGCGGCAAGGTCATTGCCCGTGAAACCGTCAAAGCCATGCGCAAAGATGTTTTGGCAAAATGTTACGGCGGCGATATTACCCGAAAAAAGAAATTGTTGGAGAAACAAAAAGAGGGTAAAAAGAAGATGCGCCGTTTGGGCTCGGTCGAAGTGCCGAAGGACGCCTTTATGGCAGTACTGAAATTAGACGAATAGAAGGAATAGTTATGAAAAAAGAACGGACGCGCCGTCAGCGTGCCATTCTGCGCAGAAATTTGTTTTTAGCCGCCTGTACGGTCGTGTTGGTTTTGCTCATCCTGCTGATTGTCGAGGTGATTCGGTGGATCGGCGGGGAAAAAGCCGGGGAAAAGCCGCAAGATACCGGCAGTGTGACCTCGGCGGATGTGACGCCGGAGCAGCCGGTTGCCGACACCCGTCCGCAGTTTGTCACGCGGGGGAATCATACGCTGGACGCAACCTATACCGAATTGATGATTGTCAATGCAAAGAATCCGTTGCCGGATGATTATAGCATTGAAAGCGAACTGGTGGAAATTGATCCGAAATACCGCAACAATAACAATGTCTATCGGATCCACAAGAATGTCTATCCCTATATTCAGGCGATGGTTGAGGCGGCGCAGAACGACGGGGTCGATCTGAAGGTTTGGTCCCCCTACCGTTCGCGTTCGGTGCAGCAAACTTTGTTCCAAAATCAGGTCAATCGTCAACTGGCGAACGGCGTTCCGGCGGATCAGGCCGAAGAAAAAGCCGCCACCATTGTTGCCCGTCCGGGCACCAGCGAACACGAAACCGGTTTGGCTGCCGATTTTAATAGGGCGGACGACGCCTTTGAAAAAACGCCGATGTATGCCTGGATGCAGGAACACGCCGCCGATTATGGCTTTATCATGCGTTATACGCGTGAAAAACAACCGATTACCGGGGTGATCCACGAATCATGGCATTACCGCTTTGTGGGCATTTATACGGCGCAGGAGATCAAAGCGTCGGGACTTTGTCTGGAAGAATTTGTGGCACAAAAGAAATAAAAAATCAGGTCGCTTCGGCGGCCTGACCGTTTGTTTTGGAGGTTTTTTCGTTGGAATCCTATCATTTTCTGTTAGCGCTGGCGCTGATCCTGCTGTTTACCAAGATTTTCGGCATTGCATCTTCGCATGTGCATCTGCCGCAGGTGGTTGGTGCTTTGGCGGCAGGTATTTTATTGGGACCGTGCGGCATCGGTATTTTACATGAATCGGATTTTTTGACCAGGACGGCTGAAATCGGTGTAATTCTCTTGATGTTTATTGCCGGTATAGATACCGATTTGAAAGAATTGAAACATACCGGACCGACGGCTTGCCTGATTGCGGTTTTGGGCGTTTTTGTCCCAATTATTTTCTGTGGCGGCGCTTATTTTCTGTTTTTTGCCGATAAGGTCAGCTTTTTGAATGTGATGAAAGCGCTCTTTATCGGCGTGGTTTTTGCCGCAACCTCGGTTAGTATTACGGTCGAAACGCTGAACGAAATGGGGAAACTCAAAACTCCCGTCGGGGCGACCCTGCTTTCAGCCGCCATTATTGACGATATTATCGGTGTTGTCGTGTTAAGCATTTTGACCGGCTTCGGAGACGCTTCGGTGAAACCGGTTCTTGTGGTGGCGAAAATCCTTCTTTTCTTTCTGTTTGCTTTGGTGGTCGGTCTTCTCATTTATCAGTTGTTCAAGCGTATGGAGGTTTCGTTTGCCCATCACCGTCGTCTGGCTGTATGGGCGGTAGCATTCTGCTTTTTAATGGCTTATTGTGCGGAACGGTTTTTCGGTGTAGCTGATATCACGGGCGCTTTTTTTGCCGGCGTTATTCTGTGCAACCTGACCGATTTGAGAAAATATGTTGCAAAAAAGGTGACGGTGGCGTTATATTTGATTTTTTCACCCGTCTTTTTTGCCAATATCGGACTGAAAACCGATTTGTCCGGCATGACGGGAAGCATTGTTTTATTTGCCGTTGTTTTGGCAGTCATGGCGGTTGTCAGTAAAATTATCGGTTGCGGGGTTGCGGCGAGAATCTGCCGGATGAACCGCCATGATTCTCTCACGGTCGGAATCGGCATGGTGGCGCGCGGGGAAGTGGCGCTGATGGTGGCGCAAAAGGGAATCAATGCCGGATATATCGACACCGCTATCTTGCCCGCCATTGTGTTGTGCGTCATTGTTGCGGCACTGATCACACCGGTATTGCTGAAACTGTGCTATGTCGGGGAAAAGAAAAATCCGAAGCCGCAGAAAGATTAGTATGGTTCAACCCTGCATCCGACATAGTAGTGGGTCAGGATCTCTTGAAAGGTACTGCCCTGCTTTGCCATTTCGTTCGCACCGTTTTGACTCATGCCGACCCCGTGCCCGTAACCGCATACCTGAAAGGTAAACCCGTTTTCTGTCGGTTCCGCGGTAAAGGTTGCCGAGGATAGCTGCAATGCCTGTCGGATCTGTTCGCCGGAAAGTTGTGCGTCACCGAAGCAAACCGAAATGACCCGACCGGAAGCGGTCTGCTGGAGATCGGTAAACCATCGGTCGGTTTGTGCGGGGAGGTTGCCGTACGGCTTTAACTTCTCACGAATTTCCTCGGCGGTCAGCGTGACGGTCGACCGGTAATTTTTGGCAAGCAGATCGGCGGCACTGTCCACCGGGATCAAATAGGGAATTTCGGTACCCCAAACCGTCTTTGCCGATTCGGTTTTACCGGCGGAAACGGCGTGGTAGACCGTCAGCGCAAGGTCGTTTTGATACCGTACGCACAGTCCCTCTACTGCCTGCACACAGTCGCGGATCTTTTGTTCGTATTCATCGGCATGCTCGCCCCAACAAGAACGGGCGTCGGCAAGCGGCATAAAACCTTGGTCGGTCGCCGGATCGGTGGTGATGTCATAGGGCTTTTGACGGTTTTCCGCTTGGCGCCGCAGGGCAAAGGTGTAGGCGGCAACGGCTTGCGCTTTTAAGGCTTCCGGCTCGTAAAGCACCGGCATTTCGGCGGCAACGACGCTTTGCATATAATCTCGGGCGGAAAGCTCAGTACAGCGATCGGTGGTTTTATCATAAACGATAAAGGATTCGACAGTACGGGCGGAGTCTCCTTGTTTCGTCTGCACTTTTGTTCTTGTAACGGCAACGGGGGAGGATGCGGCAACCGTTTTTGCCGGTAAGGAAAGAAACGGCAGAAACAACATACACGCTATCAAAAAAACGGTACAGGAAATCATGGTTTTCATAGAAATGAAGCATCCTTTTATTATTTTTTCAAAAATTTTAAAGCAAAGGTTGACATTTGCCCTTTTTTTTCATACAATAATACATATGTGGAAAAGAAAAACAGATAGAACTGTTTATTTTTTTGCCATAAAAAACAGTAGTTAAAAATATAATTGATTCATTCAAAAAACTTGCCTTTTTACGAGACGGAGAGGGAGAAAAATGAAGTTTAAGTATATTGTCGGCGGTTTTATAGGTCTTACGATTTTAAGCGTGCTTACAAGAGCTCTGCAAATCATTTCCATGACCGACGAAAAAGGTTTTACATTACCCGGACAAAAAACATACAGTCTGTTAGCGACGGCTGTGATATTCGGCTTGGCGTTGTGTTTGGCGGTGATCGGTCTGTTGACCCACCGTTGCCCGGCTCATCCGCCCAAAATCAATTTGGTTTTGGCGTTCCCGTCGATTGTTTTGGGATTGTGGATTTTTTTTGATATCATTCATTCGTTTTTCTCGTCCAAAGTACCGCTTTGGCAGATCGCATTGCTTAGCGTGTTTGGCGTTTTGTCCGGTATTGTTTTTATTTTGTATGGATTAAAAGCATTCAAAAATATTAATCTTCCATCCATTGTTTTTGTCATTCCGGTCATCTACCAGATTGTTCGGTTGCTTTGCGTTTTTATTTCGATTTCCTCGTTGGCATTTACAACCGGTCACATCCTGATGTTGGTTTCCGATTGCGCGGTTTTGCTTTTCTTCCTGGAATTGGGCAAAATGATGTGCGGTCTGGATAAAGAAAAAAATTATCGCAAATTGTTATCTGCCGGCATGCTGGCGGGTTACTTCTGTATGGTAAATACCGTACCCTATATCATCATTTTGCTGACCGGGAAACAGGTCGTTTTGAATGAAAGTTATTCCTCTTTGATCTTGACCTTCCTGATCGGGATCTTTTGTATCATTTTCTTGGCAAATCACTTTAGTTTGAATAATCGTCAGATCTTTAAAAAACAAAAGAAAAAACAATCGAAAGACGGCAACGAAAAATCAGATTCCGGCACAGCATTCTATACTCCGTAAGAAAGGAAAAAAATCGGCGTATTTTCCACAGAAAATAATGCTTGACCAATGCATTTCTTCTTTCCATTGGGTAAGATATGAATGTTGAGAAAATTGTTTCTCGAGAATTGACACGAAATGGAAGTGCCGAACTTGGAAAAATTTGTCATTCGCGGTGGTGTGCCATTAAACGGGAGTATTCACATTGGCGGCGCTAAAAATGCCGCCGTTGCTATTTTACCGGCGGTTTTATTGGCAGACGGTCCGTGTATCATTGATAATTTACCTGAAATCTCGGATGTTACAGCGATTTTGAAGGTAATGCATTCTTTAGGCGCACAGGTAAAAATGATCAATCGCACCTCGGTGGAGATTGATCCCTCTACCGTTCGATCTTTTGTGGTATCCAAGGATATGGCAAAGGGTATGCGGGCGTCCAGCTATTTTTTGGGCGCTTTGTTAGGACGCTTTTATCGCGCCAGAGTAGCGCCTCCGGGCGGTTGTGATTTCGGCATTCGCCCGATTGACCAGCACATTAAAGGGTTTGAATCTTTGGGCGCCGATGTTTCGATCGAAAACGGTATGGTGGATCTTCGCGCGCAACGGTTAAGCGGTTGTTCCATTTATTTGGACATGGTTTCGGTCGGCGCTACCATCAATATTATGTTGGCGGCGGTTCGCGCCAACGGATTGACCGTGATCGAAAACGCCGCACGAGAACCTCATATTGTTGATTTGGCAAACTTTTTAAACTCTATGGGTGCAAATATCATGGGTGCCGGTACCGGCGTGATAAAAATTCGCGGCGTCGGTCGTTTGCACGGCGTCGAATACAGCATTATTCCCGATCAGATCGAGGCAGGCACCTATATGGTTGCCGCCGCGGCGACCGGCGGGAATGTCAGAATCGAAAATGTTACGCCAAAACATTTGGAGTCTATTATTGCCAAATTGGAAGAAGTCGGTGCAACGGTAAAAATATTTGATGATGCCGTTCAGGTGATTATGAACGACAGACCGAAGCATTGTAATGTCAAAACATTACCGCATCCCGGATTCCCGACCGATATGCAACCGCAATTTGCTACGCTCTTGGCAATTGCCGAGGGGACAAGCATTGTGAAAGAGGGCGTTTGGGATAACCGGTTCCGGTATGTGGATCAGTTGACCTTGATGGGCGCTAAAATTCATGTTGACGGAAAGGTTGCGGTGATTTCCGGTGTGGAGAAACTTAATCCTGCACCGGTACGCGCTGTGGATCTGCGCGCCGGCGCGGCGGTCGTGATTGCCGGATTGATGGCAAACGGTGTGACCGAGATTGAAGAAATCGGGCATATTGATCGCGGATATGAATGTCTGGTGGAAAAATTGCGCGGTGTAGGCGCGGATATTCAACGCGTATCCGAAGAAACCCAGCAGGAAGTTTTAAAACAGGCATGAACAACAAATAATTCGGCGGAGATTTTCCGCCGTTTTCTTTTAGAAAGAGGGAAAATACCGTTGGCAAGATTTTGTCCGTTATTCAGCAGTTCTTCCGGCAACAGTACGCTGATCGCCACCTCGGCAGGCAGTGTGCTGGTTGATGCCGGTGTATCGTTCAAACAGCTTTGCCGGGCAATAGAAGCGGCGGGAAGCAGCGTAGAAGAACTTTCGGCGATTGCCGTAACACATGAACATTCCGATCATGTAAAAGGCTTGAAAACTCTGCTGAAAAATCACCCTATGCCCTTGATCGGTTCGCCGCAAACGCTCAAAATTTTGCGGGAAAACGGTTTGGTGCCGGACGGGATCGAGAGGATCCCGATGGAGGGCGCAAAGCAGATTGCCGGATTGCAATGGTTCCGTTTCCCGACCAGTCACGACTGCGACGGCTCCAGCGGGTATGTAATCTCTCTGCCGGAGGGGGAACGGGTCGCGGTCTGTACCGACCTCGGTACCATGACCGAAACGGTTCGCCAAGCGCTTTCGGGTTGTAAGTTGGTGCTGTTAGAATCCAATCACGATATCGGCATGTTACAAAAAGGACCCTACCCGCCGCAATTGAAAATGCGGATTTTGTCTGAACAAGGCCATCTGTCAAATGCCTCCTGCGCCGAGGAAATAAAGCGGCTTTATCAAAACGGAACGACCCACTTTATTTTGGGACATTTAAGCGAACATAACAATTTACCGATGTTGGCGTTTTCCGCAACGCGCGCGGCGTTGCTGGAGTGCGGCGCGTCTTTGGAAAAACACGATTACTTTTTAACGGTGGCAAAGCCTTTTGGAAATGAGGCGGTTTGTCTGTGATACGCGTGCGTGTCATTGCCATGGGACGGCTGAAAGAGGATTTTTTACGGTCTGCCGTTGCGGAATATCAAAAACGGCTTTCCCGTTACTGCCGACTGGAAATCGTCGAATTGGAACCGTGCCTGTTGCCCGATCGACCTGCCGAACGGGAAATTGCCGCGGCGTTGGAAAAAGAAGGCAAAAAAATTCTTGAAAAGATACCGCAAGGCGCTCAAACGGTGGCACTTTGCATTGAGGGCAAACAGCTTTCCAGTGAGGAATTTGCCGGACAGGTGGCGGACTGTGCTGCCGAAGGGCGCGAGATCGCCCTGGTCATCGGCAGTTCCTACGGGCTTTCAGCGGCGGTGAAAGAACGGGTGGCGTTGCGTCTTTCCTTTTCCAAAATGACCTTCCCGCATCAACTGTTTCGGGTGCTTTTACTGGAACAACTTTACCGTGCGTTTCAAATCAATGCCGGCGGGGAATACCATAAATAATAAAACGGGAAAATTTATCAAAAAATGCTTGACCTTTCAAGGGTGTTATGATATAATAGTGGCACCTCTGAAAGGTTCTTTTTTTTTGCGAAAGAACCGGTTCTTTCAGGCGTTTGCCGTATTTTGTATGTTGCTTTTCAAATCACACAAAATGTTGCGGTTTGGTACAAAAAAAGGGAAACGCCGGCTGAGGGAGGCGATTCTTTTGTTGTTGCCTGAAAGACAACGACAAAAAGAAAAAAATATTTCCGTAAAGCGGGAGGTGCCGTTATGAGAGTTAAAATCACATTAGCTTGTTCTGAATGCAAACAAAGAAATTACAATACCATGAAGAACAAAAAGAACGATCCGGACCGTCTTGAAATGAACAAGTACTGCCGGTTCTGCAGGAAGCACACCCTACACAAGGAAACGAAGTAAGGAGGACGGAAGAATGAAAACTGTCAATAGAATTTGTCAGGTTCTTGCCATCGTCTTCGGTCTGGCTGGTTTGGTGCTTTTCTTTACGAATTTCGCGACGCTCACATCGAACGGAGAAGCCGTGAAAGCCGTTGGCGCACAATTGGCGTTCGGCGCAAAGGTGAAGACAACATCCGGTGCAGTGGCAATGGCAAAATCGGCAGATATCCTGTTTTGCTTTTTCCTTAATCTAATCGGTCTTGTGTTAAGCGCTTTTGCTTACAAATCGCAAAAGATCCGCATTGCCGCACCGCTTTTTGTATTGGGCACGGCAATTTATATGCTGGTCATTGCCTTAAGCAGTCCGTGGAAGTTTGTAGATACCCGTCCGTTGCCGAATGTAACTGCGGTGAGCTACGGAACTTCGGTTTTGCTGGTTGCGATTGTGCTGTTTCTGTTTGCGATTGCCGGATTTGCCTATCTCTTGTTGGATGACTACATCTGCGTGCAGGAAGGAAAGGCAAAATTGACCCTCTTGAAGCGTATCGGAAGATTCTTCCGTGACTACAAGAGCGAGGTCAAAAAGATTGTTTGGCCGGGCTGGCGCGAAGTCTTGAAGAACACCGGCATTGTACTGATTATGTGCTTGTTGGTCGGCATTTTGATTTGGGGCGTAGATTACGGTCTCGGAAAACTTCTCGAGTTGATCTTGGGGGTTTAAATAGGGCATGGCAGAAAAGAATGAAGCAAAGTGGTATGTAGTGCATACCTATTCGGGTTATGAAAATAAGGTTGCGAGCGACCTTGCGACCATGGTCGAAAGCCGCGGGATGCAGGACTTGATCCAAGATATCAAGATCCCGACCGAAAAAGTCACCGAGATCAAAGATGACAAAAAGGTTGAAGTTGAACGCAAAATTTTCCCCGGATATGTTTTGATTAAAATGATTGTTACGGATGACTCGTGGTATGTGGTTCGTAATATTCGCGGCTGTACCGGCTTTGTCGGACCGGCATCTAAACCGGTACCGCTGACCGAAGAGGAAGTGGCAAATCTCGGCGTTGAAAAGCACAGCGTTGAAGTCGGCTATTCCGAAGGCAGTACCGTAAAGATCATCAGTGGTCCGTTGGAGGGCTACGGCGGTGTCGTCAAGACAGTAGACACTGCAAACAACAGCGTTTGCGTGGTTCTTTCTATGTTTGGAAGGGAAACACCGGTCGAATTGGAATTGGATCAGATTTCTCTTGCAGACGATTAAGATGAATGAAGAATACCACTGCTGAGGCACGGGCAGGAGTTACGGCTCAAAACAGTGTCGGTGGGAGGAACGGAACAGGACCGTTCCGCCAAGTGTTCTAAGGACACGGTTACCACGAATAATGGAGGTGCTATTTATGGCTCAGAAAATCACAGGGTATATTAAATTACAAATTCCGGCCGGAAAGGCAACACCTGCCCCTCCGGTAGGTCCGGCTCTCGGTCAGCATGGTGTCAACATCATGGCTTTCACCAAGGAGTTCAACGAAAGAACAAAGAATGATGTCGGTTTGATTATTCCGGTTATTATCACGGTTTATGCCGACCGTTCGTTCAGTTTTGTCACCAAAACGCCGCCGGCAGCTGTTTTAATTAAGAAAGCATGCGGTTTGGAAAAAGCGTCCGGTGTTCCGAACAAGACAAAGGTTGCAAAGATTACCAGAGAGCAGGTACAGAAGATCGCTGAAACCAAAATGCCCGATTTGAATGCCGCCAGTATCGAATCTGCCATGAGCATGATTGCCGGTACCGCACGCAGTATGGGTATTGAAGTTGTCGATTAAATTCTCTCTCGTGGGAGGAAATTTCCGTTAGGATGCGGTTACATTGCCGACATCCATAACCACTTATTGGGAGGTCAATATGAAACACGGTAAAAAATATAATGATAGCGCAAAATTGATCGAAAGCGGCAAATTTTACGATGCTGAAGAAGCAACAGCCATTGTTGTAAAGACCGGCACCGCAAAATTTGACGAAACGGTCGAAATTCATGTTCGTTTGGGCGTCGATTCCCGTCACGCAGACCAGCAGGTTCGCGGCGCGGTCGTACTTCCCAACGGAACCGGTAAAAAGGTTCGCACCCTCGTTTTTGCGAAAGGCGATAAAGCCGATGCCGCAAAAGAGGCAGGCTCTGACTATGTCGGCGCCGAGGAATTGGTAGCAAAAATTCAAAATGAAAACTGGATGGATTTTGATGTTGTGATCGCATCCCCGGATATGATGGGTGTTGTCGGTCGTTTGGGTAAGGTTTTGGGTCCGCGTGGCTTGATGCCGACGCCAAAGGCCGGAACGGTCACACCGGATGTTGCGAAGGCTGTTACCGAGGCAAAAGCCGGTAAGATCGAATACCGTTTGGATAAAACCAACATCATCCATTGCCCGATCGGGAAGGTTTCTTTCGGCGCTGAAAAGCTACAGGAAAACTTCGACGCTTTGATGGGTGCAATTATCAAAGCAAAACCGGCAGCAACAAAAGGTCAGTACATCAAGTCCTGCGTGTTGGCAACAACCATGGGCCCCGGTGTGAAACTGAATGTTGCAAAATTCGGCAACTAAGTTTTATGGTAAAAACCGTTCCCCGGTAAAGGAACGGTTTTTTCTTACGAAAAGAAAAATCGGGAGATTGCTTGGAATCTCGCAGAAATCCTTGACAAGTATTTGAAAACAGAATATAATAATAACATTGTTTTGCTCGGGTATTTTATTAAGTATAAAGGTGGTTTTTTAGGTGGCAGGTACAATTAAAGTTACTGCAGAAGGCTTGAAAAAACTTCAAGACGAGTTAGAAAATTTAAAAACAAACGGTCGTGCGGATATTGCTGAAAAAATCAAAATCGCTCGCGGTTACGGCGACCTATCGGAAAACAGCGAATATGATGAAGCCAAAAATGAGCAGGCGAAGATTGAGGCGCGCATTGTTGAATTGGATGCCATGATCAAAAACGCTGAAATCATCTCCGATGTAAAAGGCGCCGCCAAAACAGTTGTTGTGGGTGTTTTGGTTAAGGTTTATGACGAAGAATATGAGGAAGAATGCGACTATCGCATCGTTGGTTCTACCGAGGCAGATCCGCGCAACGGTAAAATTTCGGATGAATCTCCGGTCGGTCGCGCATTAATCGGCAGAAAAGTCGGCGAAGAAGTTACGGTCGAGGCTCCTGACGGTGACATGAAGTTGAAAATCTTAAAGATTTCAAAGTAAGTCTTTTTTGGGGCAGGCAAACGCTTGTCCCTTTTTATTTGGCAAACAGAAAGGATGTTATGCATGGGAGAAAATCAAACTGCGGTACCGCAACAGGATCTAAATGAGATTTTGCAGGTACGCCGTGATAAATTGGCGGCTTTGTGTGAAGCCGGAAACGATCCGTTCGTCAAGACAAAGTACGAGGTCACTGCCGTATCGAAAGAAATCAAGGCAAATTTTGAACAGTTTGAGGGGAAAACCGTCTCGCTTGGCGGGCGCATTATCAGCCGCCGGATCATGGGAAAGGCGAGTTTTGTCGGTTTCCGTGACGGCGAGGGAGACATTCAGCTGTATGTTCGTCGCGACGATGTCGGTGAAGAGGAATATAAAGCTTTTAAAAAGTGGGATATTGGGGATATCATCGGTGTTTCGGGGTATGTTTTCCGTACCCAAACCGGTGAAATTTCGGTTCACGCACAAAAAATCGAGCTATTGGCAAAATCGTTGTTGCCGTTGCCCGAAAAGTTCCATGGATTAAAAGATACCGACACCCGCTACCGTCAACGCTATGTGGATTTGATTGTCAATCCCGATGTCCGCGATACCTTTTTAAAGCGTTCACAGATCTTAAAGGAAATTCGCGCTTACTTGGATAATAAGGGATTTTTGGAAGTGGACACCCCGATCTTAGTACCAATCGAAATCGGTGCTTCGGCACGCCCCTTTAAAACCCATCATAACACCCTTGATATGGATATGTATCTTCGGATCGAGACCGAACTTTATCTGAAACGGTTGATCGTCGGCGGTATGAACCGGGTGTATGAGGTTGGCCGTATCTTCCGCAACGAGGGTATGGATACGAAGCACAATCCGGAGTTTACTACCATTGAGCTTTATCAGGCTTATACCGATTACTACGGTATGATGGATCTGGTGGAAGAACTGTATAAGACTTTGGCGGAAAAGGTCTGCGGCGGAACCAAGATCACCTATCAGGGCATTGAAATTGACCTCGGTCATTGGGAACGCCTGACGATGGCGGAAGCCGTAAAGAAGTATTCCGGCTGTGATTATTATGCGTGGCAGGATGATGCCGCCGCCCGCGAATGTGCCGCGAAAAATCATGTAGAAGTTCCCGCGGACGCCACAAAAGGTACCGTACTGGCAGAATTGTTTGATGCGTTTGTCGAAGAAAAACTGATTCAACCGACCTTTATTTACGATTATCCGGTTGAAAACAGCCCGTTGGCAAAGCGTAAGCCGGAAGACCCGGCATTTACCGAGCGGTTTGAGTACTTTATCAACGCGACCGAGTACGGGAATGCGTTCAGCGAGTTAAATGACCCGATCGACCAAAAGGCGCGTTTTGAGCGCCAGGTGGAGCTCAAAAAGAAGGATGACCCCGATTGCAAGTCGGAGGTCGATTATGACTATGTCACGGCACTGGAATACGGCATGCCGCCCACAGGCGGACTCGGCTTCGGTATCGACCGATTGGTGATGCTCTTGACCGACAGCGCCTCTATCCGCGATGTGCTTTTGTTCCCCACAATGAAGCCGCTGGATTAACTGGACGCCCGAAAAGCCCTTATTTTACAAGGATTTCGGCAAATCCGAACTCCTGAATATTTAAGCCGATAAGCCAGTCTTAAGCCAATGCATGAATCGATGCAAAAATTTATAGGTTAAAGCGGTTTTCGGCAGGGCAATGTTCTTAAATTTCATAAGCCATTATCGCTTAAAAACCAAGTGATAATGGCTTAAATTTTAGGAGCTATTGTCATGAAAATCTGTAAGTATGTTTGTTTTATTCTGCTTTCGGCGGCTAATATCGCTGTCATTGTTAAATGTTGGGGCTTTTTGCAATTAAGTTATGTCCCGAGATTACTGATGGCACTATCGATTTGTTGCGGTTTTTTGATATTGACAGATGTTAAATCAAAAAGTTTACTTATAACTATTCTTATCATCTTGTCATCTGCTATGCTTGTCGGTTGTATTTATGCAATTTATTGGCGTCGACCACTTGGCTTTTGGGTTGTGATTTCGGTTACCGCAGTGATGGCAAAGTATTTTCTTTCAGAACCAAAATCACGAAAAGACGGTATTGTGATGAAAATGATAACAGTTACCTTTTCGGTCACAATTTTTATTCTCACCACATTCTTAGGGACATTCACTGTCGCATCTGATAAACAAGCACTTATAAATGGTCCGGAAACGATTTGGGATAGTGATAGCCAGGCGGTCTTTGATGAAATATGTATTGAATCCTCAACAGATAAAGAAGTAGTTATTGCGGCATACAATTGGATTATGAATCATATTTCATACGATCATGATTACTATCCCAATTATCAGTATTTTAATGTGAAACGGACGCTTTCTTTGCGAAGTGGAATATGCTATGACTTTGCAAATCTGTTTGCCGCAATATGCCGGAGCCAAGGTGTACCCTGTTATTGCGTTGACGGTTATCATAAAGAGAATAAACACTATCTGCATGCATGGAACCGCGTCTTCTTTAACGGCGTTTGGTGGAATTTGGATGTAACATACGATACAGCGCGGCATAATAAATCAAGCGATTTGAAACTATATGGTTTCCACGCCTGCGAAAACCAATATTCACCTGATGATGAATATATCATTATGAAAATGTATTAGCTAAAGCTATGAAAACTAAGTTGAAGAAAGTGTGGATTTGAAATAAGGTACTTCTTCACCTCGTGGGAAACAACCGTGAAAAACTCGAGGTAACCCTAAACCCCGAACAGCCGAGCTTTTCGAGAAATACTACACCGCAACAAAAGAAATGAACTCCGCCTCCAAAACAGTAGCATTTAAGTTCAGTTTCAACCTTACGGTATGGCTACTAACAGAATCAGCCAATACCATCAAAGCAGAGTTGTTCGTCGGTTCCGCTTGATGCTGTTTTATCAATTTTATACTTGAAGAATTCAAAGTTTTATTATATAATTATTAACATGAATATTGGTCACCGGAGGCAGAGTGCCGTAGCACTCAATTGCCGGATTAGGTGTCGAGTGCGCTCGGTTTTTTCACAGTAGTTGCTGTGTAAAGACCGGGCTGTTTTTTTGGAGGTAATATGAATTCCGAACTCTTTGCGA
>JAFWUH010000009.1 GCA_017524165.1 Clostridia bacterium
GTATCGGCAATTTCCAACGCCTGTTCACCCGAATCGGGCTGGGAAACCAACAAACTGTCGATATCCACGCCGAGATTCTTGGCATAAACCGGATCCAAGGCATGCTCCACATCAATAAACGCGGCATTTCCGCCCGCTTTCTGTGCTTCGGCAACGCAATGCAGGGCAACGGTAGTTTTACCCGAGGATTCCGGACCGTAAATTTCGACCACGCGTCCTTTCGGAATACCCCCGATCCCGAGTGCCAAATCCAGCGCCAACGAGCCGGTACGGATGTGATCCACCGCCATCGTAACATTTTCGCCCAAGCGCATCACGGCACCCTTGCCGTACTGCTTTTCGATTTGCGCCATCGCCGTGGCTAATGCTTTTTCGCGTGCTTCATTTGCATCGGCCGCTTTGACCGCTTTTGTTGTTTTTTCTGCCATTTTCAATTCCTCCGTCATGTTAAAATCCGAACTTCACTTTGGCAATTCAGGTGTTCGGTGATTTTATTATAGAAAGTTCGGTGTCCAAAATTTGACACTTTGCTAAAAACGGTTAAAATTTGCCCGATACCACGCGGTCGACACCGCCGTAATCCTTCTGAACGGCAATTTCGGTCGATCCGGCTTGTGATAATATTTCCGCCACAGCCTGCGCTTCCCCGATGCCGACTTCAAACATCATCCTGCCGCCGGGCTTTAACGAATCGCGGTAGTTTGCAACAATTGCACGGAAGAAGAGCAGTCCGTCCTCGCCGCCGTACAGCGCTTCTTGCGGTTCAAAATGCACCTCTGGGGAAACCGTATCCATTTCCTCCGCCGGTATATAGGGGGGATTGCTGACAATCAGGTCATAGGTACGATCTGCGCCGGCGCTCTCAAAAATATCCCCTGCCAATGCGCGGGTGTTGTCGGTCCGGTTGCGTTCGATATTCCGCGTCAAATAGCCCATCGCTTCGGGATATTTTTCAACCAGCGTGACCGTCGCATCCTTGCGTTCAGCCGCCAGCGTAATACCGATGCACCCCGTGCCGGCACACAGATCCAACACCGCCGGATTTTCGGTACCCTCCAGGGCTTTGAGCGCCTCTTCCACCAAGGTTTCGGTATCGGGACGCGGGATCAACGCGCCTACGCCGACATAAAAATCCCGCCCGTAAAATCCCCATTCACCAAACATATACTGCAACGGATACCGAATCGAGCGTTGTTTCAGCATGGCGGTCAGGTTATTCTGTTGAAAGGCGGTCAACGGCTGATTGTACCGTTCTAAGATCTGTTGGTTGGAAAAACCGGTCACGCGGCGGATCATCTGCCGCGCTTCAAAACCGTAATCTTCAATTCCGGCGTTTGCCAATTCTTTTTTGGCGTGATTATATGCCTCAAAGATGTTCTGCGTCATCGTTATTCTCTCCGTCCGGCGTTTCCTGTTGATCAATACTGCGGTCGACATCCGGCGTTGCCGGTTCACAGGCGCGCAGGGAAGCAATGGCAATTTCAATCATATCGTCTTCGGGTTCTTTGGTGGTGATGCGTTGCATCCATAATCCGGGTGCCGAAACGATCCGCGTCCAGATATTATCATATTTCCCGCAGATGCGCAAAACTTCAAAGCCCGCACCGCAAATCAGCGGAATCATCAAAATCTTGACGATCACCCACAGCCAAACGATCCGGCGTACGCCGGGGAAAATCAACTGTACCGCAATGGAAAACAGCAAGCTGACCAAAATCATCAGAATCATGAAAGAGGTGCCGCAACGCGGATGAAACCGTGTCTGCCGGCGTACATTTTCCACCGTCAGGGGCAGTCCTTTTTCGTAACAGAAAATGGTCTTATGCTCGGCGCCGTGATACATAAACACGCGACGGATATCCTTCATAAAGGTCACCAGCCAGACATAAAGCACAAAAACCGCCAGCTTGATAAACTGTTCGATTGAGGAGATCACCACCGGAGAAAACTCGGTGCGAAAAATCCATGCCAACCCGTCGGCAATCAAGCTCGGCACCAGCATAAACAACACCATTGCCAATGCCACACCAAGCACCGAGCCAATGATCATGACGGTATTCATCAACGCATTGCTCTGTGATTTTTTGGGAGGATTTTCGGCCTTTTCGGTCTTTTTTTCTTCTTCCAAATCGGCAAAGCCGGATTTTTCCGCCGAAATCATCATGGCACGGTAGCCCTGAATCATCGACTCCACAAACCCTGCTATACCGCGTAAAATCGGCAATTTCAATATCAGCACCCGCTCGCGGATACTCTTGCCGCTCATAAACGAAATATCAATTTCCCCGTCCGGCTTGCGCACCGCTAACGCCGTTTTTTCGGGGCTTTTCATCAAAATGCCCTCAATCAGCGCCTGTCCGCCGATCGCCGTATATTTACCCATCCTGATTCTCCTTTTGTGTATCTGTTTCGACTTCCGCCTCTTCCGACAAGGCGGCGAGCGGAACGGTTTCTTCCGTTTCGGTGATCTCTTCCGTCTGGTCATAAAGCGGCAAAACAATGGTAACATTGGTTCCGATCCCCTCGGTGCTTTCCAAAAACAACAGTCCCTGATGTTGACGAATGATTTCATCCGCCACCGAGAGTCCGATGCCCGAACCGCGTACCGTTTTATTGGATTTAAAGAATTTTTCCTTAACATGGTCGATATCCTGCGCCGGAATGCCGACGCCGGTATCCTTGACCTGAATCCGGACACAGCCCTCTTCCTTGCTCTGCACCACTAAAATCAGACCGCCCTTTTCGGTATATTTCACCGCGTTATCAATAATGTTGATAAAAACCTGCTTCAGGCGGTCGGCGTCGCCCATGATGATGGCGCTGGCCATCGGCGCTGTATAGGAAATTTCAATGCCCTGCTGCCGTGCCAACTCGGTATACATATCCACCGCGGCGTGCAGTAATACCGAAACATCAATCGGTTGCGTATTCAGCACCAGGCGGTTGTTCTGCATTCTCGAAAAGTCCAGCAATTCTTCGACCAAATTGGAAAGACGGTCGGTCTCGCTCAAGACGACATCCAATCCGCGGGTCACCAGCTCCTCATCAAAACCGACCGACATTTTTGCCGTTTCGCCCCATCCGCGGATCGCGGTCAGTGGCGTGCGCAGTTCATGCGAAACCGATGAAATAAAATCGTTTTTTATGGTTTCCGCCTGTTTCAACTCGGTTGCCATGTAGTTTATGGCGTCGCACAGTTCCCCGATTTCATCGTTTTTCCCGGGTTCAAGCTGTGCCTCAAAATCACCCATGGCAATTTTCCTTGCGGTGTTGCTGACATCCTTGATCGGCTGAATCACGGATTTGATAAAATAGATCCCGGTAACCGCCGAAAATCCCAAAAGCAAAATGCTGAATGCCAAAATCATCAAAATCGTTAAAACAATCTGCCGCCGAACGGGTCGCATGGAAACGATCCATTGATACCCGCCCAAAACATGATGTTCGCGGTCATACAAAACGGTGGTACGGCAAAGAACCGATTCTCTGTTTTTGTTTTTGCCCGAATAAAGTACCGTATGATCATCGGATTTCAATGCCTTTTGAAAATCGTCCATCCGTTCATTTTCGGGTTGAAAACCGGTTGTAGAAGCGAAGGCGTTTCCCCGGGCGTCCAAAAGATGGATCTCCACCTTATCCTTATACGGATAATTTGCCGCCAACAGCATCGCGGCGTCTTCAAAGGTATCGACCGAAGCCGAAGAAAGTGAGGAAAAATCATAGGCATATTCATCCACGCGCATTTGCACCCGTTCAATGGTGATCGAACTGTAAATTGCCGAAAAGGTGATTGCCAACACTATGACGGCAATCGCCAAAATCAGAAAAACATTTAAAAACCACCGTACCGCAATGCCGCGAAAGCGAATTTCAAAATTCATGCCCGTTCCTCCTTTCTGCCGATTTCATACCTATTACAACCAACTCAAAAAGCGGTATTCCACTTATAACCCATTCCCCAAACGGTAACTAAATATTTGGGGTTGGAGGGATCCTCTTCGATCTTCATCCGCAACCGGCGAATATTGACATCGACAATTTTTTCTTCCCCGAAATAGCCGTCTCCCCAAACCTTTAGAAGGATGTCATTTCGGCTGAGCGCCGTATCGGGATTGGAAAAGAAATACTCGATCATCTGAAATTCCACCTGCGTCAGTTCGATATTGCGATTGTTTTTGGTCAGGGTGCGCCGGCGCAGGTTCAAGACAAACTCGCCCAACCGGATCTCGTTAACAAATTCCGGCGCTTTTTCGGTGTGTAACCCGACGCGTCGATAAAGCGAGTCCACCCGTGCCAACAGCTCGGTCGGACTGAACGGCTTGGTGATATAATCGTCGGCGCCGATCATCAATCCGCTGATTTTATCCATTTCCTGAGACTTTGCGGTCAGCATGATAATGCCGATTTTATCGCTGCGCTTGCGCAGTTCTTTACAGACCGAAAAGCCGTCCATGCCGGGCATCATAACATCCAACAGCGCAATATCGAAGCCCAACACATCATTATCATAAATATTCAACGCTTCCTCCCCCGAACCGGCTTCGATCACTTCATAACCGACGCGGCGCAGGTTGATTGCTTCAAACTCACGAATCGGCGCCTCATCCTCTGCAATTAGGATCCGTTTCATTTTTCCACTTCCTTTGCGGTAAATATCTTTCTGAAATCTTCTAAAGAAATTGATAACTCCTCGCTGTTGCGAAGCAAAACGGCAAAAATTTGCTGATTGTTTCGGCAAATTTCCTTATAGGCCGTCCCCGACTCGCGTTCTTTTTTCCACTGCGGCTCGGCAAATACCCGTACCTGAATCCATGCGTCGCCTGCCGTTTGTGTTTGTGCGTCCCACGGAAAAATCGTCAGCATGTTCGGATCGGATACCAATTCGCAGGTGATTTTATCCGCCCATTTTTCCGGCAGGGTGATCTCATAATAATCGACCAGATTCATGATTGTTTTTTCTATGAATACCAAACGGTCTCCGTTAAAGGAATGCCATCCGACCAGCTCGGGGCGTTCCGCCTCGGGACGGTCAGCCGGCACCGGCAAAGCCAGCGAAATCGGAATTTCCACAATCCCGTCGCCGTTGATATCCCGACTCTGCACCATCGCATTATGAAGCGTTACGGTATTTTCATTGAGATCGGGCATCAAAAGTGGATTGACCAAAGCACCTTTGGCAAAGAAAACCACTTCGGTAATGGCGCCCGCGCCCTTTGTCTCGTCCAAATAGACCGCCGGTTGTCCCGAGGAAAGCTCCCCTAAGGTAATCGTGCCGACCGTTTTGACCGTTTGGTCTAAAAGACAGGACGAGATCTCTTCAATTCCATCTTTTTTAACGGCAATCACCGAAGCGCGATGCACCCCGTCGGCAGGAGAAAGCAACTGAATAAAGATCTCGTTTTTGCCGTCCTCATTCAAATCGGCACAAAGGAAATTGGTATAGGGCTGCAACATCCGTTGCGACAGTTTTCCGTTGTCGGTATCGTAGACGGCAAGCTTTTTTTCGCTGCTGCCGAAAACCTCCAATCCGATCAAAACGGATTTTTTGCCGTTATGGTTCAGGTCGCAAAACTCAACCGATTCCACGCCGCCGGCCTCCACCGTTTGCTCGGCCTCCATCTTCCATTCGCCCTTTACCGAATGTACCATGGCTACATGCACGGTCGGCGTTTTGTCCTCTTCCTTGCCGAAGAAAGCAAAGGCCTCCAAAATCCCGTCGCCGTCAATATCCTCGGTAATCACCGCCGAACGCCGATCGCCAGAGGATGGATATTTCAGCGAATAGGTGCCTTTTACTCCTTGAGACAACGCCTGCCCGATCGCCTTGATTTCTCCCGTCAGTTCCGGCGGTCGAATCAGCTGTTCGGTGTCGGCAGTCAATCCGTCACATCCGCATAACAGTATTGAAAACACCAGAAAAAGCAGGATCATCCCGCAAGATTTTCGTTTCAAGAACGGCACCCCCTTTGTGCATAACAATACATAGTAAATTATAGCATAATCTTCCGCAAAAGAAAAGATTTTTTTCAGTTTTTCTAAAAATAACGCCAAAAAATATTCAAGTGGTATTTTTTTCAAGAAGGGTGGCAAGATAGAAAAAGAAATTAAATAGGAGGCATTTTGATGAAACAAAAATTATGGACCTTATTTTTAGTACTTTTATGTGCGTTTTCAACGGTTTCCCTTGCGGGATGCGGGGAGCAGAAACCGTCGGATGTTTATTTTTTAGCCTTTGAGCCCGACTCGGCTTCAGATTACGAAGCGCTTGCGCGCGATTACGAAAAAGAGACCGGCAACAAGATTAAGGTGAGCACAGCCGCCGCAGATTCCTACGAACAGACCTTAAAAGACGCCTTTTCCAAAACCGACGCGCCGACCATTTTTCAATTGAGCGGCGTTACGGATTACGATTCGTGGAAAGAGAATTGTTTGAATTTAAAGGACAGCAAACTATATTCTTTTTTGTCCGACAAATCTTTAGCCATTCACGGCAAAGATGGGGGTGTTTACGGGATTCCTTCGGTTGTGGAGGGATACGGTATCATTTACAACAAAGCGATATTAGATCGGTATTTTGCATTGCCAAACCGCAAAAGCGGCATCAAAAGCGCGGAGGAGATCAATAGTTTTGACGCGTTGCGCTCGGTGGTCGAGGACATGACCGCCATGAAAGACAAGCTCAACATCGACGGTGTTTTTGCGCCGGCCGGTCTTTCTTCGGGAGAAGACTGGCGATGGCAGACCCATTTGCTCAACATTCCGCTATATTATGAATTGAAAGAAAACGGCGATTATGACGATCTGATTTCGGCGGTGATGAACGCCAAGGAGCTGGCATTTCGTTACTCAAAAAACTACCGCAATATTTTTGAGCTGTATCTGAACAATTCTTCCGCAGAGAAATCCGTTCCGGACACCAAATCGACCGGTGATCCCATGAAAGAGTTTGCGCAAAGCAAGGTTGCCATGGTGCAAAGCGGCAGTTGGGCGTGGTCACAGATTGCTGATGTTGCCGACAAAACCGTGCAAGAAGATAATATTCGTTTCCTGCCGATTTATATCGGCATAGACGGAGAGCAGGAACAGGGTCTTTGTATCGGTTCTGAAAGCTATCTTGCCGTGAACGCCAAAGCCGGCGAAGAACAGCAAAAAACAGCGTTAAACTTTTTAGAGTGGCTGTTTTCCAGCGAAACCGGAAAAAAATATGTGCGTGACAAATTTCAGGTTCTTACGCCCTTTACCACCTTTGCCGAGAACGAGTTGCCGTCCAATCCGCTTGACAAAGAAGTTTGGCGGTATTTGAACAATGCCAAGGTCAAGAATATTCCCTGGCTTTTCAGCGGATTCCCGAACGAGACCTTTAAAAACGATGTCGGTGGCGCACTGATGGATTATGTTCGGGGTAACATGACCTGGGACGAGGTGGAAAAAAAGATCAAGGACAGCTGGAAGCGGGCGGCGATGTAACACCCCCAAAAAATGTCAAATTTTCTTCAAAAAAGAATAAAATCCTTTGAACCGCCTGCAATCATACCATTGCAGGCGGTTTTTTGCCGGAAAAGGTTGTCAAAGCGGAAAAACTGTGTTATAATGTTAAACAGAAGAATTTTGCTGTGCGATAAAAAGAGGGGAGGAACATCTATGCATCTGTTGATTTTGTCTTGCAACACCGGAGAAGGTCATAACTCTGCCGCGAAGGCACTCCGCCATTATGCGCTTGACAGGGGCGACACCTGCGACATTCAGGATGCCTTGGCGTTTTGGACGCCCGAAGCCTCTAAAATCATCAGCAAAGGTCATGTTTTTCTTTACCGGCATTTTCCCAAACTGTTTGGCGTTGGTTACCGGTTTGAAGAAAATCATCCGCCCAAAGACGGCGATGAATCCATTATGTATACACTGGTCAAAAAAGGCTGTGAGGATTTGTCGGCATTTCTGCTTCAAGGCGGTTATGACGCTGTGATCTGTACCCATCTTTTCCCGGCAATGATGATGACGGAATTACGCCGAAACGGTTCGATTAAGCTGCCGACCTATTTTGTCGCTACCGACTATTCCTCTTATCCCGGCGTCGGCGAAATTGAAGTTGACCGTTGTTTTATTGCTCATCCCGATTTAATACAGGAATATATTCAATGCGGTATTCCGAAGGAAAAGTTGGTTGCTTCGGGTATTCCGGTGCACCCCAATTTCTACCGCGGTGTATCCCAACAAGAAGCCCGGCGCCTTTTACATCTGCCGCAAGACAAAAAAATTGTTTTGCTGATGTCCGGCAGTATGGGTTGCGGACCGATCAAGGAATTGACCGTGCAATTACCGAAAGCGCTGCCGAAGGATGTTCAGTTGGTCGCGATTTGCGGGAACAATCGCCGCCTGGCAAACTTTTTGACCCGTAACGATCCGCCCGAAAACCTGACCGTTGTCGGTTATACCGTTCGGATGCCGCTATATATGGATGCCGCCGACCTGTACATAACCAAACCCGGCGGTTTAAGCTCGACCGAGGCCGTTGCCAAGCGACTGCCGTTGATTTTTATTGACGCTGTTCCCGGTTGTGAAAGCAAAAACCTGGACTTTTTTGCGGCTCAAGGAATTGCCGAGAGCCGTTCTTCGGTGGAGGATTTGATCAATTTGATCTGTACCGCCTGTGCGGACGATGAAAAGCTGGCAAATGTTTCCGCCAAAATGGCGACATTTTTGCCGACTCCGGCTACCGAGACCATTTACCAATATCTTTGTAAGGATGTTCTGCGTGAAAATCATTGATTACCGAAAATTACGACCGAGCAATTTGACCGATCCGTATTTTCGCCATCTGCTGTTGTTGATTTGGTGGATTCCCTACGGTATCACTTTCTGGTGTTTAGAACGATTCATTCCGCTGGATTTTCAGCCGGTTTGGTGTGTGTTGGATGACAAGATTCCCTTTCATGAATGGTTTGTCATTCCCTATTATTTTTGGTTTGTCTTTCTGATCGGTATGTTGGTATATACGGGATTGACTGATGTTCCGTCCTTTAAAAAAATGATGTGGTTTATCATCATTACCTATACGATTACAACCATGATTTACATCGTCTATCCCAACCGACAGGATTTGCGCCCGACCGTTTTCCCCCGGGATAACATTTTGGTGGATATTGCAAAACATCTGTATTCGTTTGATACCAATACCAATGTCTGTCCCTCGCTTCATGTTGTCGGCTCGTTTGCCACCTGTTTTACCGCATGGCATTCCAAACAGTTCCGCACGCCTGTTTGGCGTATTGTTTTTACGGTCGTTGCCGTTCTCATCAGTCTTTCCACCCTCTTTTTGCGGCAGCACTCGGTCATTGATGTTGCCGCCGGTTTGGTGTTGAGCTTTTCGGTCTATCCGTTTGTTTATTTCCGCAAAGACGATCCCGAACCGACCGAACCGTGGCTAAAAAAAGAGCCTGTTGCAACAAAAACCGAATAATTTACCGTTATTGACGGCATTTTTATAAAAGAAAAAACTCCCAGCTGAATTAGCCCGACCGTGATAAGGATGTTTTTTTAAGAAGAACCGGTGTAATCTCGTTTGAATGGTGTTACACCGTTCTTCTTTTTGCGTTTATGACACGTATTTCAGCGTCTTCGGATTATTCTTCATTTCCTCCATCATTGCCTGAATCTCTTTTTCGTCCGGAACATTCCTCATTCCGACTACGGTGAAATAAATTAGGAAAAGGAGGCGAGAACTATGA
>JAFWUH010000010.1 GCA_017524165.1 Clostridia bacterium
AACGGCGGCAAGTCACTTAAATCGCTGATAGAAAAACAGCGCAAAAAGTTCTTGGTCGTCCCATACAACAGCGGTCTGCCGGGCAATTCCAACCGACCGCGTTCTTCGATCAATTCTTTTTCGGTCAAGGTTGCGATTACGCCGGAACAGTCCACGCCGCGCACCTGTTCCACAAAAGATTTGGTGACCGGCTGATTATACGCAACCACCGCCAAAACCTCCAACGCGGCGGCAGAAAGCGGAATCCGGCGGCGTAAATCCATGGCACGGCGAATATAATCTTCATATTCTTCCTTGGTCGCCAACTGATACGCATTGCTCAAGCGTAACAATTTCATCCCGGATTCCCGTTTTTTCAGGCGTTCAGACAAAAGCCGAATGTACTCTTCCACCTTTTCCGGCGGTAATTCAAAAACATCTGCAAGCCGGTCTATAGTAATGGGTTCACCGCTCGCAAAAAGGACGGCTTCCAACGCCGCAACAGTCTTTTCCTGATTCATGCTTTTCGATGCCCCTTGTTCAATTTGATTTGTGCCGAATCCTGCTCACCGGAGACTTTGATACGGTTCGCTTTACACAGTTCCAACACCGCCAGAAAGGTTGCAACCAGTTCCGACCGACTGTGTGCCGTTTGATAAAGAGAGGACAACCGATAGTTTCCTTTTCGTGCCAAATTACGCAACACAAAAACGATTTTGGTGGAAACCGAAACGATCTTTTTTGCAACGATTTTGGTAAACGGCGTGACCGACGGCGGCAAGCGGCGTTGACCTCTGCCCACAGCGGCAAGATACGATAAATAGAGGGTTTCCGGTTGATGGGTCAAGTCATAGGTCTTGTCCACTTCAATTTCAGCCGGACGGCGAACATAAGTACCGCATCCGCCCGACATTTCTTTAAGCTTCTCCGCCATCTGACGACAGACATGATATTCGATCAATTCAGCGGTCAGTTCTTCTTTCAACTGCTCGATTTCCTCGTGGCGCGGCAGTAAGCTGACCGTTTTCATATAAATCAACCGTGCCGCCATTTCCAAAAACTCGCTGGCAATTTCCAAATCCTGCTCGCGAAATTTTTCCATCTGTGCCAAATACTGTTCGATCAGAACCGAAAGCTGTATATCATAAATGTTGAGCTTATTCAAGCGAATCAATTGCAAAAGAAGATCTAACGGACCTTCAAAATCCTCTAACCGATACGATAAAACAATTTCTTCCGCCATGATCTTACCCCATCCACGCCGAAAACGGCATCGCCGTCACGGTGTCAAAGGCACGAATGATCGCCGAAGTCAAAAATGATAACGGGCGATCCAAAACGCCGGTAAACATCAGAATAAAGATGCCGATCATAAAATATTGCTCATTCTGCATCAATTTATAGTAGTACTTATCAGGCAATAACGCCGATAGCAACCGTGAGCCGTCAAACGGCGGAATCGGGATCAGATTAAAAATCGCAATGCCGACATTGATTTGCACAATATAATAGAAAAATGTCGAGAGTAATACCAAAACCGCCTGCTCTGTCCGAAGGGCAAAAAAGTATGTCAAATTCGTAAAAAACATGAATAGAAAGCCGATCAGCAAATTAGAAAGTGGACCTGCCGCTGCGGTAATTGCCATATCGCGTTTCGGATTTTTAAAATACCGCGGATTGACGCCGACCGGTTTTGCCCAACCGAAGCCGAACAGCACGATGCATAGCGCGCCCAGCCAATCAATATGCGCCATCGGGTTGAGCGTCAACCTGCCGCCGTATTTCGGCGTCGGATCGCCCAATTTCGAGGCAGTCCAACCGTGTGCAAACTCATGGATCGGCAAAACCAAAAGAATGACCGCAAGACTCGACAAAAAGAAAATAATAATTTGTTGAAAAGAAAGGTCACCGTGAATGACACTATAAAGCAAGTCATAACCCTCCAAATTAGTTTATTAAATAATTATATATCATTTATGGTCAAATTACAAGAAAAATATACAAAAAACGCACGGTTCAGGAACAGACCGAAACCGTGCGAAACCATTACAAACGAAATGTTTTTTTAAATATTCGGTGGAACCGAAGCGCGTAAACACCCGAGAGTCGCGACAACCCGATATCATAGAGCACAAAGGTGACCGTTGCCAAGACCAAAAAGAGAATCGAGCCGTATTTCTCAAAGTTGCCAAATTCACCAAGGTTGAAGTCAAACACGAAAGCAAGCACAGCATAACAAGCCCCGACCGAAGCCGCAAAAACGGATATTTTACAAAGCCATTCCAACCAAAGCTTGCCGATTCTTTCAATCACGGCTTTCATAATCGGATAGTACCCTAACAGGAACAGATACAAAAGTGCCGCTTCCCGTTCGCAGAAAAGAAAAATCAACAAGGCGGATACCGCATAGGTTCCCCATGCCCATCGAAGATTGACCTCCATGACGGGAATCATCATACAAACGCCCGCCACTGCCGGCGCGGCATAGGTAAAGTACGGGAAATAGCCCAACAGCATCAAAACAACTGCCAAGGCGGCAGAAATCCCGCAAATCGAAGTTTTTTGTGTCTGTTTCATCTTAACAACACGGGATCAAATCGCCGCCCATACATTCGCAACAGCAGTCTGCGCAGAGTAATGAACTGCAGATGTCACAACCACTGCAATCTCCTGCTCCGCCCATGGTGCGATAAGGGTTGCCTTGCTGTCCCGCCTGACGCTGTGCATTGTTCATCGCCTGACGGTATTCCGCATTTTGCGGATTAATGCGGCAGGCGTTGGAAAAGCTTGCATAGGCACTGTCAAACCAGCCGCGGCGATATAAAACCGTTCCGTTCAGAAAATACCATTCGGCATCCCGTGATTGCGGCGGCACTCCGTCTAATACCTCCTGCGCCTCTTCCAATTTCCCCTGTCGGATCAGCGATCGAACTTCCGGAAAGGAGGTCGCGTTACTCCAGGTTGCATCCTCCGGCTCGGTATACGAATGTTGATTGCGCCGCTTAGAAGTGATGGCGTCGTAAGCGTCGTTAATTTCTTTCATTTTTTCAGCCGCTAAATCGGAGAGCGGATTATCAGCGTAGTTATCGGGATGGTATTTCCTTGCCAGTTCGCGATAAGCCGATTTGATTTCCTCTTCCGTTGCGTTTCTCGACACGCCTAATACGGCATACGGATCTTTCATTTTGCAAACTCCTTTTTGAAGGTTTCTTCCAATCCAAAATAAATAATATTATCCAAAATCGGTTTATATTTTTTGATATTTAACAATTCAAGCGCTCTGCCGGCTTCATTCATACAGGTATACAGTTGCGGCTCAATGCGTTTTTCGGCATACGCTTTGGCATCCTGTCCGTGCAACGCATAGGAAAGGACATTATAGGAACCGTTTTTCAGGTCTTGCGGCAGGTCGCAGGCAGCATCCAGCAAGTAAATATAACGACCCAAACAATATCCTAACCGTTCTAAAACGCGTTGTTGGTCTTTATCTTCACTGCAAAGACGCAAAACACCCGCCAACGCTTGACCGGTAGGATCGGCGGCTTCATCAATGTTTTTGCAACCGCGTGATTCCAATTCATTTTGCTTTTTAATATACGCCGCCACCACAGCCTCAATCTGCGGATAGTCCTTTGCCGCTTTTCGATGTGCGGAGGAAAAAACCGGTTTGATCAGCCAATAGCCCAACCGTTTCAACCCGTGCTCGTCCTGCAAGTGATCCAGCAATTGATAATAAAGCATGATCATTGCCGCCGCCGCGGGAAAAGCCAAGGCCGAATCATTTTTACAATAGTTGCACTTTTTCAGCGGTTGAAACGCACACCGTTTTTGCTCAAACGAATCACATCCCTCCTGCAGTGATAACTGCAGTAATGCCAAAAAAGTGAAATCATAACTTAAGGTCAAGCGGGAAAAAATGCCGTAATTTTTACCGAGCCGACGGCAAAGAGAACAGTAAACCGCTTTATACACTTCGTATTCCTTGATTTTCAGTTCCGGTTTTGCCGTTTTAATATAGCCGAACACTTTTCCCCCTCCGATTCTTTCCCCATTGTACCTGATTTTTGCAAAGATTGGTGAATAATGTGTAAATATTAAAGTAACTTTTTTAGAAATTGACCGGTATACGATCGTTTACAAGCCGCTACCTCTTCGGGTGTGCCGATACAGACGATCTCACCGCCGCGATCGCCGCCCTCCGGTCCGAGGTCAATAACGGTATCAACGGTTTTGATGACATCCAAATTGTGTTCAATGACCAAAACGGTATTCCCGTTATCAACGAAGCGTTGCAATACATCAATCAGGCGATGGACATCAGCGGTATGCAGACCGGTCGTAGGCTCGTCCAAAATATAGACCGTTTTCCCGGTTCCGCGTTTAGAAAGCTCGGTTGCCAACTTCACGCGTTGCGCCTCACCGCCCGAGAGGGTTGTCGCCGGTTGACCGAGCTTGACATATCCCAGTCCCACTTCAAACAGCGTTTTCAGTTTGCGGTGGATTTTCGGAATACTTTCAAAGAAGTTCATCGCTTCCTCTACCGTCATATCCAACACATCATAAATGTTTTTACCCTTATAATGCACGTTCAATGTTTCTCGGTTATACCGCGTGCCGTGGCAAACTTCACACGGAACATAAATATCGGGCAAAAAGTGCATTTCGATTTTCAAAATACCGTCACCCTGACAAGCCTCGCACCGACCGCCTTTTACATTAAAGGAGAATCGTCCGGCGGTGTAACCGTGCGCTTTGGCGTCCTTGGTTTGGGCGAACAACTCGCGAATATCATTAAACACCCCGGTATAGGTTGCCGGGTTGGAACGCGGTGTGCGTCCGATGGGCGATTGATCAATATTGATGACTTTATCCAACGCCGAAATACCCTCAACAGCTTGATATTTCCCGGGAATCAAATGCGCCCGGTTCAATTCGTTTGCCAAGACCTTATAGACGATCTCGTTTACCAAAGAGGATTTCCCGCTGCCCGATACGCCGGTCACACAGACAAACTGACCGAGTGGAATAGAAACATCCATATTCTTGAGATTGTTTTCCGCCGCACCGCGAAAAGTCAATTTTTTTCCGTTGCCTTTGCGCCGCACCTTCGGCACTTCGATTTTTTTGCGCCCCGAAAGATAATCGGCGGTAATGGATTCCTTGCATGCCATCAAGTCCTTCGGCGTGCCGGAAAAGACAATATTTCCGCCATGAATACCGGCGCCCGGACCGACATCAACAATATAATCCGCTTCGCGCATGGTATCCTCGTCATGTTCGACCACAACAAGCGTGTTACCGAGGTCGCGTAATTTTTTCAGCGTATTCAGTAACCGCTCGTTATCGCGCTGATGCAAACCGATACTCGGCTCGTCCAAAATATATAAGACGCCCATCAGGGAAGACCCGATTTGGGTCGCTAAACGAATCCGTTGACTTTCCCCGCCGGAGAGCGTGCCTGAAGAACGGGAAAGCGTCAGGTATTCCAATCCGACACTGCTCAAAAATTGCAGGCGCAATTGAATTTCTTTTAAAATCGGTTTGGCAATCATGCCGTCGCGTTCACCGAAGGTCAAGCCGTCAAAAAAGGATATTTCGTCGGCAATCGACATCGCGCAGACTTCCATAATGTTCTTTCCGCCAATGGTCACCGCCAAAAATTCTGGTTTCAGTCGATCTCCGTGGCACTCCGGACAGGCGCTTTCGGTCATCTGTGACTCAATTTCGTTGCGGGAATATTCGCTTGCGGTTTCTTTATAACGCCGTTCCAAATTGGGGATTACCCCTTCAAAGGCGGCGTAAAAGGTTCCGCCGCCCCAATCACCGCCGCGGGTCAATTTGATTTTTTCCTCGCCTGTGCCATATAAAACCGCCTGTTGCGCTTCAAGCGGAATGTCACGCCACGGCGTATGGATATCAAAACCGTACCGGTCGGCAATACCCTGATAATACATGGTTGCGATCGCCCCTGCATCCGGGTTGAACCAGGAATTTACCCCCCAGCCGGACGCCTTGATCGCACCCTCCACCAAGGATTTATCAGGATCATGAATGACCAATCTCGGATCAACCTTCATAAAAACGCCGAGCCCCGTACAGTTCGGGCAGGCTCCCATTGGATTATTAAAAGAAAACATGGCGGGCGTTAATTTCGGAATGCTGATACCGTGTTCATCACAAGCATAGCTTTGCGAAAACTGCAGTTCTTCCCCGCCGATGACATCAACGGCAACCAATCCGCCCGATACGGTAACCGCCGTTTCAATACTGTCATTCAATCGGGAACGGATTTCGGGTTTCACGACCAAACGGTCAACGACGATCTCCACCGTATGCTTTTTATTTTTATCTAAAGAGATATCTTCCGAAAGGTCATAGATATTGCCGTCGATCCGCACGCGGGCAAAGCCGGACTTTCGCGCATTTTCCAGTTCTTTGCGATGTTCCCCTTTACGGCGAAGAACCACGGGTGCCAACAACTGAATCTTGGTCGATTCGGGCAATTTCATGACGATATCCACAATCTGATCGGTAGTCTGTTGCTTGATCTCCTTGCCGCAAACCGGACAATGCGGAATGCCGACACGAGCAAAAAGTAGTCGGAAATAATCATAAATTTCGGTAACGGTTCCAACCGTCGACCGTGGATTTTTAGAGGTGGTTTTCTGGTCAATGGAGATCGCGGGAGAAAGTCCCTCAATACTATCCACATTCGGTTTTTCCATCTGACCCAAAAACTGACGCGCATAAGAAGACAGCGACTCGACATAGCGCCGTTGTCCTTCCGCATAAATGGTATCAAACGCCAACGAGGATTTTCCGCTCCCCGAAAGACCCGTAAAAACAACAAATTGATCTCGCGGTATTTCCACATCAACATGCTTTAAATTATGCTCTGATGCACCGCGAATCACGATTTTATCCTTTGCCACGAACATTTGCCCCCAACTAATAATTATAATTATATTTTACATGATTTCTTTGAAAAAGTAAACAAAAAAGACTGTTCTTTCTCAAAACAGTCTTTCTTACTTGGCAAGCGGATGGAATCTGGAATAAGCCTGCGCATACTTATTTTTTACAAACCGCGCATAAATTTGCGTGGAAGAAATATCCGAATGTCCGAGCATTTCTTTGATATCTTTTAATTGCGCCCCGTTTTCCAGCAGATGCGCCGCAAAAGAATGCCGCAAGGTATGTGGCGTGATATCCTTTGCAATACCCGCTTTTTCGGCATAGAATTTTATGATTTTCCAAAATCCCTGACGCGAAAGGGGTTGTCCGTTCATATTGGTAAACAAATGGCGTTCCCGTTCCGAGGAAATCAAGATCGGACGAACATGCTGCATGTAATTTTGCAGTACGCGAACTGCCGCGGGATAAATCGGGATGATCCGTTCATGACGGCTTTTTTGCATATGCAACATACCGATTTGCAGATTGATATCGTCTGCCTCTAATTCAATCAATTCGGTTACCGTAATGCCGGTAGCATATAACAACTCCAGCATAGCTTTATCCCGGATACTTTTATAATCCGAACCAGAGGGCTGTGCCAATAAAGCCATCACTTCATTTTGATTTAAAACGCTTGGCAATTCCCGCATTGACTTTTTCATACGAACCGCATCAGCCGGATTTTCGGAGACAATATGATTGGCTATCAAATACCGGTAGAAACACCGTACCGAAGCAATAATTCTTGTCAGCGTCGATTCGCTTTTTCCTTCCGCTTTCAAAGAATCTAAATATCCGCGAAGAAAATCGGCAGATACTTCATTCGGAGCAAAGCAATTTTTTGCAGAACAGTATGAAACAAAGCGGTTTAAATCACGCAGATAGGATTCCACCGTGTTGGCGGAAGATTTTTTCGTCTCGATCAAATAGATCTGAAACACGGATAAAAACTGATTCATACCGTTCCCCCCTTTTTTTACTGTAATGAAAAATATTTTAAAAATGATATGGATAACAACGCGTCCAAAACCGCAGACAGAACCGCCAAAAAAACAACGGCAAGAAATTGTGCACAGTAATTTTTAAACGGCACATAAAGTCCGATCGGGACACTTTTGGGCAATGTCAGCTTAACAATATATAGTGAAAAATCAATAGATTTTCGTCCGGCAATCAACATTCCAATTGAAAAAACCGCCGACGGCGGAAGAATTGCAATGGCATAAAATGCAATCCCTTTCAAAGAATAGGTCAAATACAAACTTGAAGAACCTGCTCCAAACCAAAATCCGCAAAAGATAAAAAATAACGGCACCGTGATCGTTCCGAACAAGGAACCACCCAAAAGAAACAAAATCACCATCGACAACATTGTCATGCCAATGGATCGGGTAAAAACAAACCAAAAATCATGCTTTGTCCGCTGATTCAAAAACTGTCCTAAAAATTGAGTGGTAACCTTCTGAACCGTAGAACTTTTGGAATATGTAATCACGCCCAAAAGAATTGCCGACA
>JAFWUH010000011.1 GCA_017524165.1 Clostridia bacterium
AACTCGGAAGCGGGTATGAGTGGTGGCACAATTTTTATGAATTCCACAAGCTGGCTATCGATGAACTTGAAGCGTTCGATTATGAGGCGTACAAGGCCAACGGCTTTAAAGTGAAGAAGTTAGGCGATTACAAGCTATCTCTTGAAACAAAACCCGAAGACTGATTGAGTTTGTGATATGTTATTCGGTTTCGATATCGGCGGCACCAAATGTGCCGTAGTAACAGCAGAGAAGACTCCTGACGGTATAACCATTACCGCCAAGGAAAAAGTTCCGACCGATCTAAATATCAGCCCGGCGGAGATGATAGACCGTTTACTAATTCTGGCTGATAAGGTCTGCGGCGGTGACCGTCCCGAAGCCATCGGCATTTCCTGTGGAGGTCCATTGGACTCGGACAAGGGGTTGATTTTAGGACCCCCGAATCTGCCCGGATGGGACTGTGTGCCGATCGCCCTACAGATCAAAGATCATTTTGGCGCGCCGGTGCATCTGCAAAATGATGCAAATGCCTGCGCATTAGCCGAATGGAAATTCGGCGCAGGCAAGGGCACAAAAAATATGATCTTTTTGACCTTCGGCACGGGACTCGGCGCAGGCCTTATTTTGGACGGACGCCTTTATACCGGCACTAACGACAACGCCGGTGAAGTCGGGCATATCCGCATTGAAAAAGACGGCCCCGTGGGGTATGGTAAATGCGGTTCGTTTGAAGGCTTTTGCAGCGGCGGCGGTCTGGCACAGCTGGGAAAACAGTATTTGGATCAGGCCCTTAAAAACGGCATCGTTCCGATGTATGCCGCTGATGAGGTCAATGCCAAAACCATTTCGATTGCCGCCGACAACGGCGATGCGACAGCGATCGAAGTGTATAAAACATGCGGCGAAAAACTGGGCCAGGGATTGTCGGTGCTGATCGATATATTAAATCCCGAATGTATCGTAATCGGCAGTATTTTCACCCGCTCGCAAAATTTGTTGTGGCAGTATACTAAAGAAGTTATCGACCGTGAAGCACTGCCGATCTCCGCCGGGGTTTGCCGGGTGGTGCCTGCAATGCTTGGAGAATCGCTCGGTGATCATGCCGCTATAGGTGTTGCTTTGCTGGAGGAAAATAAGACGGATGATTTATTTGCACGTTATCCAGTGTTAAACAGTTGCCGGGACGAAATCAGATCGGCGACAGAAACGATTATTTCCGCGTTTCAAAATGATGGAAAATTGCTGCTTTGCGGAAACGGCGGCAGTTGTGCGGACTGCGAACATATTGTCGGCGAATTGATGAAGGGCTTCATATCGAAAAGAGCTTTGAGCGAAGAGCAGAAGATGCAAATGAAGAAAAACAACCGGGATCTGACAGATGAGGTTTTGGCCAAGCTGCAAAGGGCGGTCCCGGCGATTTCTCTCCCGAGCTTTGCGGGACTGAATACCGCTTTTTGTAACGATGTTGATCCCGAACTGGTATATGCGCAGTGTTTGATGGGACTCGGGCGAACGAACGACGTTCTGATGTGCATCAGTACCTCGGGCAATTCGAAAAACTGTGTTGCCGCCGCTCAGGTGGCAAAGGGAATAGGACTCACAGTTATTGCCCTTACCGGGCAGTCGGGCGGAAAGTTGAAGGGAATAGCCGATATTTGCATTTGTGCACCCGAATCAGAAACATATAAGGTGCAAGAGTTGCATCTGCCTATTTACCATCATATATGTATGAAAATTGAGGAAGCGCTTTTTGACTGATCAGGAGATGAAACCCGGAAAGGTAACAGATATATCTCTGATGGCAATCCCTGTTTGACAAAGCAAAAACGATCCCGACAATCGGGATTTGTTGAGGTAAGATTTATGGAACATAACTGTGGTTTTACGGATGAGAATAAATGGTTCAGATACAGGGCTGCCGCTATCATAGTTGAGGACGGTTGTGTATTGCTTGCCGGGAACGAAAAAGAGGATTATCTTTATTCCATAGGCGGCGCAGTTCATATGGGCGAGACGGCAGAAGAAGCTGTCAAAAGAGAAACGCTTGAAGAAACCGGTATCAGTTATGAGGTTGATCGTCTTGCAGTTATTCACGAAAACTTCTTTAATGAAAACTCCGGATCATTAAAAGGGCTGGAATGTCATGAAATCGCTCTATATTTTATTATGAGGCCGAGAGGCACAAAAGAGCTTTGCAGCAACAGCTATACGATGGGCGTGAAAGAAACGATGCACTGGATACCTGTTGAAAAGCTTGATGAGTATAAGGCTTTCCCGTCGTTCATGAAAGAGTATTTACAATCCGATCACAGCGGAATCAAACATATTGTTACCGATGAACGAATGTGACAAATTCGGTTTTTTGGAGGAAAGTGTTATGCCGTTTGATTATAAAAAAGAATACAAGGAATTCTACATGCCAAAGAATAAGCCGTCCATCGTGACGGTCCCGAGTATGAACTATATTGCGGTTCGCGGACATGGAGATCCGAATGCGGAGGATGGAGAATACAAGAAGTCTATCGGACTGCTCTACGGTATTGCCTTCACGATCAAGATGAGTAAAAAAGGCGATCACCGGATCGACAGCTATTTCGATTTTGTTGTGCCTCCGCTGGAGGGATTCTGGCGGCAGGCGGGTGTTGTCGGGATCGACTGTGCTCATAAAGAAAACTTCGAGTGGATATCCGTCATTCGGCTGCCCGATTTTGTCACAAAGGCTGATCTTGACTGGGCTACAGAGGAGGCTGCAGAGAAGAAAAAAGCGGACTTTTCAAAGGCCGAATTTCTGACATATGATGAGGGGTTGTGCGTTCAGTGTATGCACATCGGTTCCTATGACGATGAGCCTGAAACGGTAGCGTTGATGCATGAGTTTATGGAGCGGCAGGGCTTTGCGTTGGATATCACCGAACAGCGCCTCCATCACGAAATATATTTGAGCGATGCCAGAAAGGTCGCACCGGAGAAACTGAAGACTGTTATTCGTCATCCGATTAAAAGTATATGACAAAAACTGTTTGGCGAAGTAAAAATGATCCCGACAAATCGGGATTTGAAAACCACGATTTCATAAGTGGTTACTGCCCCTCATAGGGCTTTAATAAAATCCTCCAAAACGCTTGAAAACAAAGGATTTATCGCAATGTGTCCGCCTTATCCCTTTATACGATTTCACTTGCGTTTATGCTTC
>JAFWUH010000012.1 GCA_017524165.1 Clostridia bacterium
AACAAGAAAACCACGCCGACAATCAATCCCAACAGTTTCGCTCTCGGATCCATCCGGTGTAAAACCGAATGACTGTCGTAAAACTGACCAAAGGTCAAATCCTTAAGCACGGGCGCCACCTCCTTGCTTAAAGCTATTTAAGAACGAAACGGCGTCCTGCACCGAAAAAATATCCTCCGGCACCTCTGTTCCTCGTTCTCTCATTTCCTCAAAGACCCGCGCAATGATAGGGATTTCCAAACCGATACTGCGCAATAACTCGGCTTGTGTAAAAACTTTCTTGACCGTATCAAAAAGCACCAGTTCCCCGTCGTTCAAGACCAAAATCCGATCGCACAAAACCGCCAGATCTTCCATCCCGTGAGAGACGATCAATACTGTGGCGTGATAAGCCGCACGGTAATCTTGAATCATCTTCAGCACCTGACTGCGCCCGATCGGATCCAAGCCGGCAAAGGGTTCATCAAAGACAATGATCTTGGGTTGCATCGCCATGACGCCCGCAATGGCGACACGGCGTTTTTCACCGCCGGACAAATCCAACGGAGACCGTTCAAAGAAAGATTCCGGCACGCCGACAAGATCACAGATTTCCCGAACCCGGTGATCCAATTCCCCGCCCGAAAGACCCATGTTTTTCGGACCGAACGCGATATCGGCGTAGACCGTTTCTTCAAACAACTGATATTCCGGATACTGAAAAACCAATCCGACCTGAGAACGGATTTTACGAATTTCCTTCGGCTTTTCCCAAATATCTTTTCCCGACAGAAGAACCTGTCCGGAAGTGGGCTTCAGCAAACCGTTCAACTGTTGTACCAATGTAGACTTTCCCGAACCGGTATGACCGATGATCCCCACGATTTCTCCCGCCTGCACCTCGAAATCAACATTTTTCAAAGCGTTTGCAGTACGGGACGCGTTTCCGTCATAGTTGTAGGAAAGATTGTCCACCTTTAAAATTGCTGACAAAATTACGATTCCTCCAAATGAAGTGCTGATAAAACAGCGTCGGCTGTATCTTCAATACCGATTTTATTCGTTTCAACTTTCCAGCCGTTTTTCTTTAACTCTACCAAAAGTTCTGTTGTTTGCGGCAATTCCAAGCCTGCCGTATGCAGGATCTCATCCTGTGAAAAAACTGCAGACGGTGCTCCGTCAGCCAAAATTTTTCCCTGATGCAAGACCACAACACGGTCGGCTTCTTCCGCCTCTTCCATAAAATGCGTGATCAAAATCACGGTGATGCCGTGTTCGCGATTCAGCCGGAGCACGGTTTTCAAAATTTCAGCTCTGCCCTTCGGGTCTAACATCGCCGTCGGCTCATCCAAAACAATACATTCCGGCTGCATCGCCAACACACCGGCAATGGCGATCCGTTGTTTTTGTCCGCCCGAAAGATGATGCGGTGTCGATTCGCGAAATTCATACATGCCGACGGCGCGCAACGCCTCGTCTACCCGACGGCGAATTTCACTCGGATCCAGCCCTAAATTTTCCGGTCCGAATGCCACATCTTCCTCCACAATCGAAGCCACCAACTGATTGTCCGGATTTTGAAACACCATACCGACACGCCGTTTGATATCAAGCTCATGCGTCTCATCCCGTGTATTGATACCGTCTACCGTCACGGTACCGTCGGTCGGTTTCAACAAGCCGTTGAACAGCTTTGCCAAGGTCGATTTTCCCGACCCGTTTTGTCCCAGAATCACCGTAAAGCTGCCGCGTTCTACCGAAAAGTCAAGTTGATCTATTATTTTACGGTGTTCGTTCTCTTCTCCGTAAGAAAAGGAAACCTTCTTACATTCAATCATTGTACTCATGTTTCTTCTTTCTGCCAAACCGTGGTATTTCCGGCGGGCAACACAATATTTTTTGCCGTGACCGGCAGACCGATCTCATCGGTGGTAACGCTTCCGCCGCGCCGACCGACCACATATTGCTCCACCATATAGTTCAAAATAGAGGGAGACAGTCCGCCGGTGTAGGAATTGAGCAAAAAGAAAACGGCGTTCTCACTCAATAATTTCCCGGTCTCCGTTAAAAGCTCTCCTAATTGTTGTTCTAATTTCCAAACCTCTCCGTTCGGACCGCGACCATAGGACGGCGGATCCATAATAATGCCGTCATAGGTATTACCGCGCCGGATTTCGCGCTTTACAAACTTCAGGCAGTCATCGACCAACCACCGAACCGGTCGGTCTGCCAATCCGGACGCCGCCGCGTTTTCCTTTGCCCATTGCACCATACCTTTAGAGGCGTCCACATGGGTCACCTTAGCGCCCGCGTTCAAACACGCCAAGGTTGCTCCGCCGGTATAAGCGAACAAATTCAAGACATTCAACGGTCGATTTTCACGGCGTATGATTTCTTGAGTCCATGTCCAGTTCACCGCTTGTTCCGGAAAAAGACCGGTATGTTTGAACCCCATCGGTTTCAGCCGAAAGGTCAGGTCTTGATATTGAATACTCCAAACATCGGGTACGGGCTTCAAGGTTTCCCAATACCCACCGCCGCTTGCAGAGCGATGATAAACCGCATGCGCCGAACGCCAACGCGGGTCTTTTTTCCCCTGCGACCATATAATCTGCGGATCGGGACGGATAAGGAGAATTTCTCCCCAACGCTCCAGTCGTTCCCCGTGATCCGCGTCAATCAATTCATAATCCGAAAAATTTTCAACTGCCCTCAAGCCTTTTTCTCCTTAATCTGGCGGAAGTCGAACTCATTACGGTTTGGCTCGCCGCCTTTTATCATCTTGCTTGCGCTCGTTTTTGAAAGGCGTCAGCCTTTCGGCAAACTCGTGCTGCGCCTTCTAAAAAAAGGCGGCGGCACAAACTTCGCAGAACTTAAAACGAGCAAAATTTTTGTTCCGGTGAAGCCGAAAAACGCCGATATACTGGCGTATTTCAAGTTTTGAAGTAAAGCCGGACGGAAATTTTGCCGTTTTAAGCGTGACGGGTTCGACTCCCGTCAGATTAAAGAATGGATTGCTGCACCCCGTCGTTACGAATCCCCAAATGTTCATAGGCAAGCGGGGTAACGCATCGACCGCGCGGCGTCCTTGTCAAGAAACCGATCTGCATCAAGTACGGTTCATAAACATCCTCGATCGTCACGGCCTCTTCCCCGACCGCCGCCGCCAAGGTTTCCAAACCGACCGGGCCGCCGTTATAGTTACGGATCATGACCTGCAGCATCTTACGGTCAAAATCATCCAAGCCCAATTCGTCGATCTCAAAGCGTGCCAACGCCGCTTGTGCAACCTTTTCGGTAACCTTGCCGTCATACTCCACCTGTGCAATATCCCGTACCCGCTTCAACAGGCGGTTGGCAATACGCGGTGTCCCGCGGGATCGCGAGGCGATCTCCAATGAACCGTCACGATCCATCTCAATGCCTAAAATACCCGCCGATCGCCGGACGATTTCCCCTAACTGTTCGGGTGTATACAGTTCCAAACGGAACAATACGCCAAAGCGATCCCGAAGCGGGGCGGTCAACTGTCCCGAACGCGTGGTTGCGCCGACCAGAGTAAAATGCGGCACATCCAAACGAATCGAGCGCGCCGAGGGACCTTTGCCGAGAATAATATCCAACGAAAAATCTTCCATGGCAGGATACAGTATTTCTTCCACATTCCGCGAAAGGCGGTGGATTTCATCAATAAAAAGGACATCTCCCTCATTCAGCGAGGTCAATATCGCCACCAAATCGCCCTGTTTTTCGATCGCCGGGCCGGAGGTAACGCGAAGATTTACCCCCATTTCATGGGCAATGATGCCCGACAAGGTGGTTTTTCCGAGTCCCGGAGGACCGTACAGCAACACATGATCTAAGGATTCTTTACGCTGTTTGGCGGCCTTGATATAGATACTGAGATTTTCCTTCACCTTGTCTTGTCCGATATATTCAGCCAATGTTTTCGGGCGGAGCGTGATCTCGTTATCCTCGTCATGAAAATTATATTCGGGCGAAACGATACGGTTTTCAAAATCCATCTCTTCTTCGATCATGAATTACGCCCTCCTTGAAAGTGATTTTAAGGCAAGTTTGATCAATTGATCGGTCGGCAATGCGGGGTCTAACCGTCCCACCGCCAACGAAGCCTCGCTCTGTGAAAAACCAAGTGAAGCCAATGCCTCGATGGCTTCACCGGTATTGGAAGCGGCAACGGCGTTGCCGACGGCGGCAATTTCCTCCATGCCCTGTTCTTTCGCCATCACGCCGACTTTATCCTTTAACTCCAACACAATGCGCTGTGCCAGCTTAATGCCGACGCCGGTGGCGGCGGTCAGCGATTTCGCGTCATTCCCTGCAATCAGCAATAAGAGCCGATCGCTTTGAAACTGCGACAGCAACGCCAAACCGATTTTAGCACCCACACCGTTGACCGATGTGATCAATTTAAAGGTTTCCATTTCCTGCGCGGTCAAAAACCCGTACAAATCCAAGGCATCTTCCCGCACGGAAAGAAAGGTATAGAGAAAAACCTCATTTCCCAAAGCGGGTAAGGATGCGGCTGTAATGCCGGTCACAAAGCATTTCATGCCGACGCCGCCGCATTCCACAACGGCAGAGTTTAAATCCTTGGCAATCAGTTTGCCGTGTAACGATGCAATCATGATGTTTTCTCCTTCGACAGTAATTTCCCGTAAAGGCTCCCGGTACAATGACCGTGGCAAATCGCCAGCGCCAGCGCATCCGCCGCGTCGTCCGGTTTGGGTACGGCGGAAAGACCGAGAAAGCTTTTGACCATTTCCATCACCTGTCTTTTTTCAGCGCGGCCGTAACCGGTGATGGATTGCTTTACCTGCAACGGTGTATACTCAAATAACGGAATTTGTTTCACCGTTGCGGCAAGCAAAATAACTCCCCTTGCCTGCGCCACATCAATGGCTGTCGTCGTATTGGTATTGAAAAAGAGTTTTTCCACCGACAATTGTTGCGGCTGATAACGGTCGATCAGCGCCGCCATATCCTGATAGATCTCGTGCAAACGCTCAGGGAAAGGCAGGTCAGGCGAGGTGGTAATCGCCCCACAGCAAACAATGTGGAATCGGTTCTTTACATAATCCACAATGCCGTAGCCGACCGTAGCATAACCGGGATCAATCCCCAAGATACGCATAGGGCATACCTCCTCATCATAATTGTGTTTATTATACCATAATATTCCCTTGAAATCAACTGATTTTTCTGCTTTTTACCGCTTGAAAAGGGAACGATTCTTGACAATTGTCGCGGCATATTTTATGATGAAAGAAAAAATCTGCAACCTTTTCGGGTTTTGCAAAGTGTTGTTGACAGGGGGATGAAAAAATGGGAAACGGTATTTCATTTCAGCGCGATGAAACGGCAGTGCTTTTCCGGCGCTACGCCGATACGGTTTACCGTCTGGCTTATGCGCGGGTCAAAAATCAATACGATGCCGATGACATTCTGCAAGAAGTCTTTTTGCGGTTTTTGCGTTCTAAAAACCCGCCGCAAGATGAGGAACATACCAAAGCGTTGCTGCTGCGTATCACGCTGAATTGCAGTAAAAGCTTCTTTACTACTGCGGCAAGACGGCACAATGTTCCCCTCACAGATACGGTTGCGCAACCGCCGGAAAATCGCGAAACCTTAGACGCCGTTCTGCGTCTGCCGAAAAAATACAGAACGGTACTTCATCTGCACTACTATTGCGGTTACTCGATTGATGAAATCGCCGAACTTCTCCGTCAAAATCCCTCAACCGTTAAATCTCAATTACACCGCGCGCGGGAAAAACTCCGTGTTGCCTTAAAAGGAGTGGAATTTTAATGTTTGAAAATGATTACCGAAAAGAAATGGATACCCTGCATGCCGATCCTGCCGCCCTTGAAAAAATCGTCGAAAAATCGACCCGTCAGCGCTCATGGAGAAAACAGCAATTTGACAGGACTCGACCGGTTTTGGCGCTTGCACTTTGTCTTGCTGTTATCTGCGGTTTTTTTTGGATGCCGAAATCACCGGCAGAATTAACCCCGAAAACCCTCTCGGCTGTTTCCACCGAAAGTTACGAAAGCATTTATGAAAAAATATATGCCCTGAAAAAAAACATTAATTATGTAAACCGATGCGGAAACTTTACCACAGATTTTATCGCAGAATCTGTTGCATCTGATGCCGTCGCAAAAACCACAACCACCGGCAGCGTGAATTCCGGTTATTCCGAAACGACTCATCAGGTTGACGGCGTAGACGAGGCTGATTTTGTCAAAACCGACGGAAAATACATCTACATTCTCCACCAAAACAAACTGCAGATTGTTTCGGCTGATAACGGACAGTTACAGTCTTCATCCACCGTTTCTTTTGACGAATCAAATAACTGTTATGCCAACGAATTTTATCTATCGTCGGGCAAAGCGGTTATTTTGTTGAATGAGTTTGACGAAAAAGCCGAAACCAACTACAGCAAAATTACCGTTTTGGACTTGACCGATCCGAAAAATCCAAAAACCATTGGTTCCTGCCGGCAAAGCGGATACTGTAGCACTTCTCGCCTGATCGGCAATACGCTTTATGTCGTTAGTTGGTATTATGTAAACTTTCAAACGCTGAAAAAAGATAACCCGTCAACCTATGTTCCAACGGTTGCATCGGGCAATTATGAGGAATCCGTTCGCTGTGATACCATTCATTTTTGTGAGGAATCAATCGCCGAACCATCCTATACCATTGTCTGTTCCTACGACATCGACAACGCCCGACTTCTTGCCACACAGTCGCTTTTAGGCGGAAGCCAGACCATATATTGCAATACCGAAAACCTAATCGTCACTTCCTTTGATCCAAAGGATTATAACAGTACCGTTGCATCTCTGTTCTCCTTAAATAAAGGGAAAATCAATTACGAAACAAGCCAATCACTTCCCGGTACACTTTTAAATCAGTTTTCCATTGACGAACATCAACAGCACTTCCGTTTTGTGCTTACCGAACGAACAGAGAACGGCACGGTCAACCGTTTACAGATTTTAGACAGCAAACTGCAACCGGTTGGAAGCATCGGGGACTTGGCTCCCGGTGAAACGGTCTATTCGGTACGGTTTATGGATGAATACGCCTATTTTGTTACCTTCCGACAGACCGATCCGCTTTTCACCGCCGACCTCAGCGACCCGAAAAATCCCAAAATCATCGGCAGTTTAAAAATACCCGGTTTTTCCAACTATCTATTTCCCTATCAAAATAACAAACTGCTCGGCATCGGTATGGAAGCTGACGAGCAAACCGGCAGAACGCAGTGTATGAAGCTGTCGCTGTTTAATATCAGCGACCCGGCAAATGTCACTGAGGAAGACAAAACGGTTTTATCGGACTGCAACTTTTCTCCCGCGCTATACGATCACCGCAACTGTTTGGTGGATGCCGCCCGAAATCTGATCGGCTTCTCCGCCTACAGAACCAACGATATGGTCTATTCCCTTTATACTTTCGACCAAAACGGATTTCATCAAATTGCCGCCGTTACCAACGCGGTCGATTGCATGTTTTTACGCGGACTGCTGATCGGCAATTATTTCTATGTTATCTCTGACCGCAATGTTCGTGCTTTTGACCTCTTCGGCGGCATGAAACAAATTTCCTCCGTACAATTTTGATTATTAAAGCAACAGACGGTTTGTCCAAAAACAAACCGTCTGTTTTTTTAAACATTCAAAAAGATTACTGCCATAATACCGATTGTCATACCCAGACATTGTATTTTTGTCAGCCGTTCTTTAAAAATCAATAAGGAACATGCTGATGTTAAAAGCACGCCGCCTGCCGTCATCAGCGGAAAAAGCAAAGAGGCATTCATGGAATTTGTCAAAACCATGACAAAATAGTTGCATAGACCGTTACTGCCGCCATGGGACGCACCATAATACCAACCGTGTCGAATAATCTGTTTCATTTGTTTTCTTTCGGTAAATAATGCCAATAAAATCAAAAAAATAAGCACAATAAACAACGAACCAACCATCAATTCACATTTATAGTTGCCTTGAAAGGCATCCTGTTCCGCCTTCATCGTTACCGAACATATTCCGTTACCGCAAAAACCCACCATTAAGAACACAAGCCATTTTTTACTGATCTTTATTTTTTCTTTAGTGTAGTTGATCAAAGCCAAAGAAACAGACAAACAAATAAAACCGATAATCATCAGGAGAGTAATTTTTTCGTTACAAAAAACGATTCCATATATCAAAGGAAGAATCAGCGAATAGGAAAAAATCAAGGATGTAATAGACAACGCACCGCAAGACAATGCTTTGGTAATGCCGATTAAAGCTATGCAAAATGACAAAGCATACCATAAAATATAAGGCAAAAGCCCTGCAACCATATTCAAGTGAAATTTAGCAAATGCCAAAAAAAACAGCCACATAAAAAAGGTGGAAAAAGCGCTGAATGTTATCGTACCGTTTTCAAACTTTTTTCCAAACTGTTTCATCATTACATTTTGAAATGTCGTCGCCAAAATAACGATCAACAGAAACGCCGAATTCATTTCAACATCCCCTTATACGATGTTTACGAAACAGATCAAAAGCCGCTTTTCGTAAATGCCGACTGCCGTCGGCATTTGTTCCGTAGACATACATTAAAAAATCCGAAAAGCAACAATCGTTACTTTTCGGACTTCAAAAATAACGGAATTAGTCCTTTTTAAAGAAACTTAACAAATCACCGTAAGAATCATCATCAGAATCATCAGCCCCATTCATCAATGCGGCTAAATCATCATCTTGTTTTTCGTGTTTATAGTCCTCACCGAGACCGGTGGCAACAACCGTAACACGGATGGTGTCTTCCAAAGAATCATCCAGCTGAGCGCCCCAAATGATGGTGGCATCCGGATGCGCCATTTCGGAAATGATGGAAGAAGCCAAAGAAACCTCTTCCAAACCGATATCTTCCGAACCGGTAACGCTGATGATAACACCGCGTGCATTTTCCATGGATGTTTCAATCAACGGACTGCTGATCGCGGCACGAGCGGCCTGCTCTGCCTTATCACGACCGGTAGCAATACCGACGCCCATATGTGCATACCCGGCATCCGCCATGATAGATTTTACATCGGCAAAGTCCAGGTTGACCATCGCTGTAACATTGATCAGTTCGGAAATACTCTGAACACCCTGGCGCAAAACATCGTCAGCAATGTTGAACGCATTCTTGAAGGTAATCTTCTGCTCGGAGACAAACTTTAAGCGCTCGTTCGGAATGACGACCAAACTGTCCACCTGATCGCGCAAAGCGGCAATACCGGCTTCAGCCTGTGTCATACGCTTTTTGCCTTCAAAATCAAACGGTTTGGTAACGATACCTACCGTTAAAATTCCGAGTTCTTTGGCAATAGAAGCAACTACCGGTGCGGCACCGGTACCGGTACCGCCGCCCATACCGGCAGTGATAAAAATCATATCCGCGCTGCGGATCGCAGCAGCGATTTCATCACGGGATTCTTCCGCAGCGGCACGGCCGTTATCCGGATTTCCGCCGGCACCCATACCGTTTGTCGTTTTGTCCCCGATTTGAATTTTTTGATTGGCTTTGGAAAGGAAGAGTGCGGCTTTATCTGTATTGATCGCAACAAACTCAACCCCGCGCACACCGGCGGCAACCATGCGGTTGACAGCGTTTCCGCCGCCGCCGCCAACACCGACAACCTTTATTTGAACAACATTTTCCATCTCTTCTGCAACTTCAAATGGCATTTTTATTCCTCCGTCTTTCATTTTTTCAATAAACATTATTTCAGTATTTTTTGTATTCTAAAATGATAATAACATATCTATTTGCAAATTTCAATAGTTTTTGTTACGAAATTGTAATATTTTTTTTGAGACTTTTTATTCAATATTTCCCTCCACAAAACTTCCCTCTTTTTTGGAAGGATTCCACATACTTAAATTGATGGTACCCGTTCTTTCGGGAGCGATATTTTTGATCATACTTGACAAATGCTTCATCTTACCATCCAAATCGGTCGCCGTGCCGAAATTAACTACAAAACGATGATGGACCTTTGCCTTCAGCTGGATCAAATCAGTAATATCATAATAATCTACCGTCATACCGGTTGAAGCGGCAGATTTTATCATTTCGGTCAAAATTTCGTTTTTTTTCGCGTCATGAAAGACAACCTGCTCGCCGATATTGAACTTACCGGGAACGCCCAAGACCGCCGGAACATTTTCCATCGCTTCGTCAAAGCGGTTGAGTACATATCCCGATTTACTGATCGAATAAAATCCGTCCTTTGTTTGAAAGCAAAGATAATCCTTTGCGTCGGTCACCGAGATACGCACGGTGTCGGGCAGTTCTATTTTAATTGTAACGACATCTACATAGGGTAATTTCCGATGGAGCTGTTGCCGAACCTTTTCCCGAGAAAAAATAAACAGGTTTTCTTTTTCGGTCAATCCGCTTGCTTTGATAAGCTCTTGTTCCGTGTAGCGTTGACTGCCTTTTGCGTGGACGGTCTTTACCGGGAAAAAGACGGTCGCACACAAGACAGCACCCGTCACCAACAAGACGATCAAAAGAAACCAAAGAAAGAAAATAAAACGGCGGCGCCGTATTCTTTTCTGGCGCATTGCCCGTTTCTGTTGAAAATCATCCATCGGCTTTTCCACTGTTCTCCCTACTTTCTTCCTGATCTTTTAAAGAGATATCCGCACCCAATCGGGCAAGATATTTTTCAAATTTCTCGTATCCGCGGCAAATATGTTCGGTCTTGCCGATCACCGTCTGTCCTTCTGCCGCCAAACCCGCAATGACCAATGCCGCACCTCCGCGAAGGTCGGTACATTCGCAACAAGCGCCCGAGAGTCGCGACACGCCTTCCACGATAGCGACACGGTCTTCTACTTTGATTTTCGCTCCTAACCGCTTTAATTCATCAATGTAGCGGTATCGGTTTTGAAAAATATTTTCCACAAAGCAAGAGGTTCCTTTCGCCACCGACAGACAGGACATGATCACTGGACCCGCGTCGGTCGGAAAAGCCGGATAGGCTAAACTGCGCAATGTCGGAATCCGTTGCAATCTTGTCGGCGCCGTCAAACGCAACCCTTTTCCGTCCGGTGTAATTTTACAGCCCATATCCGAAAAAGCGGCGCAAACTGCAATTAAATGCGGCGGCATAACATGCTCCAACAACACATCGCCACCCGTTACCGCCGCAGCCGCCATATAGGTTGCCGCAACAATCCGGTCAGAAATCACCGCATGTTCCGCACCGTGCAGACGGGGAACGCCGTATATTTCGACCGTATCGGATCCGCAACCGTAAATTCGTGCACCCGCCTTATTCAGGAAATCCGCCAAATCGCTGATTTCCGGCTCTTTTGCCGCATTATGGATCACCGTTTTCCCGTCCGCCAGCGTTGCGGTCAGCATGATATTTTCCGTCGCGCCGACGCTTGGGAAAGAAAGCGAAACCGTATTGCCCTTTAAGCCGTTCGGTGCAGTGCAATACAAATAACCGTGATCCTCTTCTATTTCAACGCCCATTTTTTTCAGCGCGTCAAGATGCAGATCAATCGGGCGCGGTCCCAATTCGCATCCACCGGGACTACTGATGACTGCTCGACCGAGTTTGCCAAGAATTGCCCCTAAAAAAACAACCGAAGAACGCATTTCACGCATTAGTTTTTCGGGTATTTCATAATGCTCAGCACCCGAAGCATCGACACCGACGGTATCCCCTTCCCGAAAACAGCTACATCCTAAATGTGCTAAGATCCGCAAACAGGTTTCCACATCGGACAGTTCCGGACAGTTATGTATCACACAAGGCTTATCACATAAAAATGTTGCCGCTAAAATTGGTAAAACACTGTTTTTGGCACCCTGTACCGCAACGGTACCGTGCAATCTTTTTCCACCCTCAACAACTAAGTCGGTCATATTTCGTCCTCCCGCAAAGCAAACACTTGATAACATCGTATTTTATCTTATGCGAGAAAACATTTTTTGTTAAAAAAGAGACTGTATTACCTGATAAATGCGCTCATTAGCGTCAATAATAGCGTTTTCTTTAGCCGTTGCAGACATTTGGCGCAAGCGTTCCGGATCGCCGATCATTTTTTCGGTCATGGCAATCAATGACGCGGCTGTCAAGTCTTTTTCTTCGATCATTTCGGCGGATCCGGCTTTTTTCAAGGTCATGCCGTTGTGGTATTGATGATTTTCCGCCACATTCGGAGACGGGATCAAAATTGCCGGCTTTCCGCAAGCCGATATTTCACCCAAGGTAATGGCGCCGCAACGGCAAATGACCAAATCTGCCGCCGCCATGCAAATATCCATATTATCAATATATTCCTTTACGGTCAAAAGTCGAGATTTCGGCACCGCGGTCACAAAATCTTTATAGTATTCTTTGCCGGTACCGTGGATATGGTAAAATACCTGATTTTTCACATTCCATTTGGCAAGACCCAAAACCGCCTCATTGACTTTCCGTGCGCCGAGAGATCCGCCAAACGAAAGCACCAACGGGCGATCCTCACCGATACCCAATTTCTTTCGCGCTTCTTCCCGATGCACCCGTAAAAGCTCCAGCCGGATCGGGTTACCCGTTATAATAGGCTTTTTCGTCAAATTCAGATACTTTTCCGCTTCGGGCATTGCCAACATCACGGCATCGGCATGCGGTGCCAGCATTTTCGTGGTGACGCCGGGAAAAGCATTTTGCTCGTGAATGGCGGTTTTGATTCCAAGCCGTTGTGCCTCGCGAACAACCGGGCCGCTGACATAGCCGCCCGTCCCGATAACCAAATCAGGTTTCAATTTTTTTAATAATTTTTTCGCCTCATGCGAGGAAGCAAACATTTTATAGACGGCAACAAAATTCCGTCCGATATTCTTTACCGATATTTTGCGCTGAAATCCCGCAACATCAATGTTATAAAAATCGTATCCTGCGGCGGGAACCAGTTTTGCTTCCAATTTTTTTGCGGTGCCGATATAGGATATTTTGGTATCCGGCTCCATCTGTTTTACATATCCGGCAATGGCAAGCGCGGGATTAATATGCCCCGCCGTCCCGCCGCCGGCAAATAAAATATGCATCTCTTCTACCCCTTTTCAAGATTGACATCTCTGGATATCGACAGCACAATCCCCATTTCTCCCAGCAGCATCAACAACGATGTTCCGCCGTAACTGAAAAACGGCAAACTGATGCCGGTATTCGGCATCAAATTGGAAACGACCAAAATATTCAGCATTGCCTGCAAAGTGACCTGAAAGGTTAGTCCCAAGCACAGCAAAGTGCCGAATTTATCCGGCGCTCTCATAGCAAGGTTAAAACCGCGCCAAGCCAAAAGAATAAACAAGGCGATAATGATCAACGCCCCGATCAGTCCTAATTCTTCGCAAACAACGGCAAAAATAAAATCGTTTTGCGGTTCGGGCAACCATAAATATTTTTGTCTCGATTGACCGAGTCCACGGCCTAAAATCCCGCCTGAACCGATCGCCATCATGGATTGAATGGTCTGGAATCCTTTCCCCAGCGGATCACTCCAGGGATTGATCCAGTAGGTAACGCGTTCCAGGGCATAAGCAATTTTTCCGGACAAAATAACATAAATTCCGGCAATGCCGACCAATCCAAACCCGAAGAAAACATATCCGAGCCCTAAACCGCCCACAAACATCAAAACAAATCCGATCAGCACAATAACTACTGTTGCGGAAATATGCGGCTCTTTGTAAACCAAAAATGCCGTTGAAAGCAAAAGAAAAGATAAAAATCCGACAAAAGATATTTTTTTCATTTTGGAATAGTTTGCTGATATCAACAAAGCAAACAGCAGAATAATGGCAAACTTTGCCACTTCAGACGGTTGAAAGTTGATCGGTCCCTTAATAAACCACCGTTTAACATTGGTATTTTCACCCATAGGCGGTGAAATCAACAAAAACACTAACAGGATAAACGATATCCCGAAAATCGGCCATGCCGCGTAGCGCAAAACATGATAATCAATTTTTGAGACAACAAGCATCAGTACAACACCGGCAACAGCCAATTTAAACTGATGAAGGATAAAGACATAGCTTTTGCCGAATTTGGCATAAGAGCTGGCATAACTTGCCGAAAAGAGCATAACAAGTCCAACGGTCAAAAGCACTAATACCAAGGAAAGAAACACTAAATCCACTTTTCCGCTTTGCACAAACGGAAGACGCTTTCTTCTGATTGTTTTTTCAGGCATTATATTCTTTCCTTTCTATAGGATTCATTACCATCCGAGAATGACCGAGAGTAACGCAACAAAGCAACCGACAAAAGAAATAGCCGAGAAGACAAAAACGATCTTTTGTTCGGACCAACCACACAATTCAAAATGATGATGAAGCGGTGCCATTTTAAACAGTCTTTTTTTGGTCTTTTTATAATAGGTCACCTGCAGCATCACCGACAACGCTTCCAGGAAATAGAGGCAACCGGCAAAAATCAACAAAACCGGACGCCCGATACCAAAAGATAACGCCACAACCATACCGCCCAAGAACATCGAACCGGTATCTCCCATAAAGACCTTTGCCGGCTTTGCGTTCCACAGCAGGAATCCGACGCAGGCGCCTGCCAATGCGGCAGAAAGTACATTGATCGAAGAAATCTTCAAAAAGCCGGACGCCAACAAAAAGGCACAGGATACTACCAAGGTTACCGATGATGCCAAGCCGTCTAAACCGTCGGTCAGATTCACCGCATTGGTAAATCCGTAAATAAAGAGCAGTGCGATCGGCCAAAACAACAGACCGGCGCCTTTCACAATATTAATATCCCCAATAAACGGAATATATGTCGTATGCATGCCGGAAATACAAAGAGTAGCCAAATATGCCGCAGAAACAGCCAACTGCATAAAGGTTTTCTGCCGTGCCGTCAATCCCAAATTACGCTTTTTGACGACCTTGATATAATCATCCAAAAAGCCGATAGCACCCATACATAAAGCCATACAAACGCCCGCCGCCAATACCGAGACACGATAGGTGTCAGTTAATTGAACGGCAACAGCATTATGACTGATCCATGCGGTCAAAAAAGCAACCGCCGAAGCACCCAAAACGCCGGCGGCGATCATGATGCCGCCCATCGTCGGTGTTCCCTGTTTTTCTTTATGCCATTTCGGACCGATATCCAAGATCGTTTGCCCGAAATGAAGTTTTCGTAAAAACGGAATGACAACTGTTCCGAGAACCGCGGTGATGGAAAAACCCAAAAATGCCGCAATCATCGGTATCCAATTAAAATTCATTTTGAATTACTCCTTCTTTGCCAATGCATCCCGGACCACTTCCCGCTCATCCAGATGAATGGTACCTTCTTTTAAAATCTGATAGGTTTCGTGTCCTTTTCCTGCCAAGACGATGATATCATCTTTTTGCGCCATAGCAATGGCGTAGTGGATCGCCTCAATACGGTTTTCAATCACCTTATAGGGCGTTTGAAAGCCGACC
>JAFWUH010000013.1 GCA_017524165.1 Clostridia bacterium
ACCTCCGAATAAAATAGCTATTTATACATGAAACATTATACACATTTTTCCTTTTTATTGCAAGTAATATCTTGTAAAAATCACAAAAAAGTTACAATTCTATTACAATTCAAACTTATTAGCGGATGAACACGCTGTTTTCCTGTTTTTTCAAAAGATAATGCTTGCTTTCTTTCCTGAATTTGAATATAATATATACAATAAATCAACGGAGGGGATATTTTGGATTTGCAAATTGTTTTTACCTGTGACAGCACCGCCGACTTGAGTCCGGAATTATATGAACGCTATCAGATTTCACGCGTTCCGTTAAAGGTTATTTTAGGGGGAAGAACCTATCAGGACAGTATCGACATTGCACCGGATGAAATTTATGCCTATCATGATAAAACGGGAGAATTGCCGCATACCGCCGCTGCAAATATAGAGGAGTATATGACATTTTTCCGTCAGTTTACCAGTCAAAACAAAACTGTTATTCATTTTTCCATCGGTTCTCAGTTGTCCTCCAGTTACAACAACGCGCGTCTTGCCGCAGCAGAATTGGAAAATGTTTATGTTGTAGATTCCAACAATCTTTCCACTGGAACCGGACTCTTAGTTCTGGCGGCGCATGACCGTTATGAAAAAGGCATGCCTGCTGAACAGATTGTAGCAGAAGTCAATGCGTTGGTCCCCTATGTGGACGCTTCTTTTGTTTTGGATTCATTGGATTATTTGTACAAAGGCGGTCGTTGCTCGGCATTGGCTGCTTTTGGCGCCAATCTTTTGAAAATCAAACCGCTGATTCAGGTTAAGGACGGTGTTTTAGGCGTTGCCAAAAAATACCGCGGAAAATTTATGGATGTTGCCCGGATGTATGTGGAAGATAAGCTTGCCAACCCGGAAGATATGGAACTAAACCGTATCTTTATCACCCATGCCGGTTGTGATGAAGACCTGCTGAAGGAAGTCAAGAAAATCGTACAAAGCAAATTACCCAATACTGAAATTCTGTTAACCAGAGCCGGCTGTACCGTTTCTTCGCACTGCGGAAAAAATTGTTTTGGCGTTTTGTTTATTCGTAAGTCACCTCTTGCATAATTCAGCATACTATATAACAGGGGCGCACAGGGATGTCCCACTGTATCGGCGGCAGTCCGGAACTGTCTTTCAGATCACCGATCACCTTGCCCCATCATATAGAAAGCCCGCTTTGCCGATCGGTAAAGCGGGCTTGGCTTTTTAATCTGTCTGCACATAAAACGCGTTTAATACTGCTTCAAATAACGAATTGACATCCGGATAGAATTCGGTATACTGTTCTCCCTCTTTCATTTCTCCCTGAATCGAAATAAAATCAATGGAACTGCCGACATCTGCCGTCAGACAGCAGGAAGCCAAATAGGTGACTTCAGGCAATCCGAGATCGGAAACCGTGAACGGTTTTCCCGTATTATAAAGCGTGGTCAATTTGCGAAAATCCTTCAATACCATATTGCCGGCTTTCCCGGCAAAGGCGGTCAAAAACTGCTTTTGACGCGCCATGCGCCTGTTGTTTGCATTGACATCGGTATCGCGACCGCGAATATACGGATCGACATTTTTCTCGGTCAAAACAATTTCCTGTCCCTCGGTAAAGTGGGCGTTGCCGTCCGAAAAGGTTTCCAAAACCTGAATCGGCACACCGCCAATGGCTTTCGTCAGAGATTTGATACCTGCCATATCAATCGCAACATAAGAATCCAGATCCATGCCGCAAAGCAGTCTTTCCGCCGAGAGAAGCACATTGCGGCAACTCTCGTCTCCGGTTTTTCCGTAGGCATATGCCAGGCAAATCTGCATCTTTTCCGTTTTGGCAAACGCGCCTTTTACAGAATAAACATCCACATCGACCATGCTTTCACGCGAAAGCGGAATCATACTGATCCTGCCGGTTTTGGTATCGAAAGTCGTTGCGATCAAGACATCGGCCTGTCCGTTGCTTCCGTAGTTTTCCTGCGCTTGAATATTGTCCTTATCTACACCTATCAGCAAAACAGAGACAATATTTTCGTTTTGCTCATAGCGATGTCCTTTATAAATGATTTCGGTGCCGAAATCTTCCACATCATCATAAATCTCCTCCGGCACCGAAACAGCGGTGTTATCCTTCCTGAACCGGCGGCGACCGATTTCGCGCAAAGCAAAAAATGTTCCTGCCAATAAAATGATCAGCGAAAGAAAGCAAATCAAAACAATCAGCAAAATTTTCTTGCCTTTTTTATTGGATTCCGTCGGCAAACTATTTGGTTCGTTGGTCATCAATCAACACTCCTCCGACTAAATATCGCTCCGACTCCTTGTTGGTGCAGGTGCTTAAAATGATCAAACGGTCATCGGTGGTAACCTCCACACCCTGCCGCACATTACGCACCATGGATTTCGGTGACAGCGTTTCGTCGATAAACTGCTGAAACTCGTTTTCCAGCGAAAAGTCGAACGCGCCGAGAATCAGGCGGTCGTCATACACAAACGCCGAATATAACCGATAGGTCAAGATATGCTGCGGCAGATAAATATAGATCGTATCCTGCGCCTGAAAGAAATCCGCTTTCCGGAATTTCCGAAGCGGTGTAAACATTTTTCCGTTGGCAAGATCATGACCGTAAATCACCGTCACCGGATCGGAAAAATCTTTTGCATTCATCTTTTGAATATAGACGCTGCCGTCAAACGCATACTTTTTGTTCAGGTCATGGGTCAAATAGAAATTTTCCTCTTCCGTATCGGCACTTTGTAAAATAGGGTGATCAATCGTCGTACCGGGCAATGTGATCCACGCGATTACATCCTCATTTGTTTGGCGAATTTCTTCAAAATCAATAGGATTATCGGGTAAAACCTCTGCCTCTTCTTTTTCCGGTTCTGCCGTCGGCGTTTTGTATTCGTTGAAGGATTCCCCAAACGGATTCAAATGAATCAAGAGTAAAATACCGCAACCGATCAGTATAACCAAAGACACAGCGAACAACAAGAGAAAAAGCACCTTTTTCTTCCCTTTCTTTTGTTCTTCCATATCATCATTCCAATCTCTGTAAAGATAATGTTATTTTACCACATACATTCATCTTTTTCAACAAAAACATCTGTCGAAAAATGTTCCCAAAACAGAACAACACCGACGGCAAAAGAGCGTGTTTTCCCCTTTACCGCCGGTGTTTTTTATCAATCGCAACCTAAAATCAATAGGCTACTCCCTGCATGATCATAGCGTCGCAAACCTTCAGGAAGCCTGCAATGTTCGCTCCTGCGACCAAATTGCCGCTATGTCCGAATTTCTCTGCCGCGTCGAAGCAGTTGTGGAAGATACGAACCATAATATCGCCGAGACGATGATCGACTTCCTCGAAAGTCCAACCAAGGCGTCCAGAGTTTTGCGACATTTCCAATCCGGAAACGGCGACACCGCCTGCGTTTGCCGCTTTAGCGGGCGCAAACAGAATGCCTGCCTCCAAGAATACTTTGACTGCTTCCGGTGTGGACGGCATATTCGCGCCCTCTGCCACAGCGATACAACCGTTTTTCACCAAAGCCTTGGCGCCTTCTTCATCCAATTCATTTTGTGTAGCGCAAGGCAAAGCGATATCGCAAGGAGTTCCCCAAATTTTCCGGCAACCTTCGGTGAAGACAGCGGTCGGAACGCGTTTTGCATATTCGGAAATACGCTTGCGTTCTATTTCTTTGATTTCCTTCATGACATCAAGATTGATTCCGTTTTCATCATAAACATAACCGGAAGAATCGGACATGGCAATGACGGTTGCGCCCAATTGGGTGGCTTTTTGCGCCGCATAAATTGCCACATTACCCGAACCGGAGATAACAACCTTTTTCCCCTCAAACGATTCGTTTTTCATGACACGAAGCATTTCTTTGGTGAAATAGCAAAGACCGTAACCGGTTGCTTCTGTTCTTGCCAAAGAGCCGCCGAAAGAGAGACCCTTACCGGTCAAAACGCCGGTAAATTCATTTTGCAGGCGTTTATATTGACCGAACATAAAGCCGATTTCCCGTGCGCCGACACCGATATCACCGGCAGGTACGTCCGTATCCGCACCGATGTGCTTGGCAAGCTCGGTCATGAAGCTTTGGCAGAAGCGCATGATTTCGCCATCGGATTTGCCTTTCGGATCAAAATCTGATCCGCCTTTACCGCCGCCCATCGGCAGACCGGTCAGGCTGTTTTTGAAGATCTGCTCAAAACCCAAAAACTTAATGATCGAAAGATTCACCGACGGATGGAAACGAAGTCCGCCTTTATAAGGTCCGATCGCAGAATTGAACTGCACACGGTAGCCGCGGTTCACATGAACCTTGCCCGCGTCATCTACCCACGGAACACGGAAAATGATCTGGCGTTCCGGCTCAATGATTCTATCCAAAATCCCGTACTGTTCAATCTTCGGATTGGCTTCCACCACCGGCTCCAAAGAGGTAAGGACCTCTTCCACCGCCTGTAAATACTCTTTTTGCTCCGCGTTTCTTTGACAGATGTCCTCATAGACGCGTTTTACATACTGATTTTCCATTTTTGTTTCCCACTTTCTTTTTATATTTTTATTAAAATTAAAAAACAAACGAAAGAAAAATTATTTGACGCTGAAAAGCAATTCTTCATAGGTCGGCACTGGCCAAAAAGCTTTGGCGGTAACCGTTTCCGCTTCATCGCAAAAAATCCGAAGCGCGGACATTTGCGGGATCACGCTGTCCCGGACAAAATGCGATGCGACGGTAAGATCTGCCATTCTGTTCAGTTCCGGCATCATCTTTTCCAATGCTGTCACGGCTGTATCTATGTTCTCTTCCAGGTCGGAAAGCTTTGCTATTTTCGCTTTTTCATATTTCCCGGAAAGCTTCGGCAATACCGCGCTTTTGGCTATAAAAGAATTAGCAACGCCGGTCACATAGTTTTCGACCGACGGCAAGATCAGTTTTCTGGTCATATCAATCATCGTCATGGCTTCTATACTGACCGTTTTTACATAGTTTTCCGTCATGATTTCGTAACGGGAACGAATTTCCGTTTCGCTCATCACCTTATGGGCAATCAGCAAATCCATATTTTCTTTTTCCAAAAGCATTTTTAAAGCATCCGGCGTTGTCGGAAGATTGAGCAATCCTCTCTGCTCGGTTGCTTCTTTGATCCAAGCGTCGTCATAGCCGTTGCCGTTAAAGATAATACGCTTATGATCCTTGATCGTCTTTTTGATCATGGCATGCAGGGCGGTTTCAAAATCCTCTTTACCTTCCAATCTGTCGGCATACTGTTTCAAAGACTCTGCAACAGCGGTGTTCAACATAATATTTGCACCGGCAATACTGTTGGAAGAACCGAGCATACGAAATTCAAACTTATTACCGGTAAAAGCAAACGGAGAAGTACGGTTGCGATCGGTAGTATCCCGTATAAATTTCGGCAGAATATGTACACCAAGTTTCATCTCAGTCTTTTCTGCGCCCTCATAGATTTTGTCCTGCTCAATCGCATCCAGCACCTCGGTCAATTCGTCGCCGAGGAACATGGAGATCACCGCCGGTGGCGCTTCATGAGCGCCAAGTCTGTAATCATTTCCGGCAGTCGCCACCGAAGCGCGGAGCAATCCTTGATAATCGTCCACCGCTTTAATGACCGCGCACAGGAACAAAAGGAACTGCGCGTTTTCATACGGCGTATCACCCGGCTTCAGAAGATTGATACCGGTATTGGTTGCAATCGACCAGTTATTATGTTTCCCGCTTCCGTTTACACCGGCAAACGGTTTTTCATGCAACAAACAAAGCAAGTTATGCTTTTTGGCAATTTTCTGCATGATTTCCATCGTTAACTGATTGTGATCGGTTGCCACATTGGCGGTGGAAAAGATCGGGGCCAGCTCATGCTGTGCGGGAGCCACTTCATTGTGCTCAATTTTAGCCAAAATACCCAACTTCCAAAGTTCTTCGTTCAATTCGTTCATAAACGCCTGAACTCTCGGCTTGATGACCCCAAAATAATGGTCTCCCAATTCCTGCCCTTTGGGCGGTTTTGCCCCGAACAGCGTTCTGCCGCAAAACAACAGATCCGGTCTTTTTTCCGCCATCTCGGCGTCAACCAAAAAGTATTCCTGCTCCGCCCCGACAAAGGCGCGCACACTGGTGACATCCTTGTTCCCGAAGAGCTTCAGAACACGCATGGCCTGTTTATTCAGTGCCTGCATCGAGCGCAAAAGCGGTGTTTTTTTATCCAACGCTTCCCCGCTGTACGAACAAAAAGCAGTAGGGATACAAAGGGTTTTATCCTTAATAAAAGCATAGGAAGTCGGATCCCATGCGGTATAACCGCGCGCCTCAAAGGTGGCACGCAATCCGCCGGAGGGGAAGGAAGAAGCGTCCGGCTCGCCTTTGATAAGCTCTTTCCCGGAAAATTCCATCAAGACGCCGCCATCCGGCGCGGATGTAATAAAGCTGTCATGCTTTTCCGCAGTAATGCCTGTCATCGGCTGAAACCAGTGTGTAAAATGAGTGGCGCCCTTTTCGATCGCCCAATCTTTCATCGCATTTGCAACGACATCAGCAACCGCGGGATCCAAACGGTGACCCCCTTCAATCGTGTTTTGCATTGCACTGTATACATGAGCCGGGAGTCTGTCTTTCATTACCCGATCATCAAAAACCAGACTGCCGAAAATTTCAGGTACGGTTTTCAAATTCAGCTCCTCCTTAAAAAAACAAGGCGCCAAGAAGCCACAGCTTCCGGACACCTTTGCCTCAACGGTGATATTATACCGCGCCAAATAATGTTTGTCAAGGATTTTTATGGTTTTTTTTTAATTTTTCAAAATATTTCCGATTCTTAAAACCTGAAATAAAAATTTCCAATTAACACCCTTTCTGCAACCCGTAAAAAAATCCCACCCGCGCAAGTTTTCTTTACACGGGTGGAGTGATTGAAAGCGGAAATATGTTATCCTTTAAACAGAATATTATTTACAATACTATGTAAATATTCCTGTCTGCCGCTCAGCGGTAATTTTGCGGTTCCCAATTGCTTCGCATGTGCCGCAAGTTCAGCCAGTGTGGTATTCCCATCCACAATCTTTTTGCCGATCCCGCTTTCAAACGAAGCATACCGTTCTTTGATGAAGTTATCAATTCTGCCGTCTTCAATAATCTCAGCTGCCTTTATTAAGCCGAGCGCAAAGGCGTCCATTCCCAAAATGTAGGCGTGGAACATGTCCTCATATGTATTGGACGGGCGTCTTGTCTTGGCGTCAAAATTAAATCCGCCGGTCAGGCCGCCTGCCTTCAGCACTTCATACATACACATGGTTGTCTCGTAAACATTAGAGGGAAATTCGTCAGTGTCCCAACCGAGCAAACAATCGCCTTGATTGGCGTCAATGGACCCTAACATCCCGTTGATAGCTGATACCCGAAGATCATGCTGGAAAGTATGTCCTGCCAGCGTTGCATGATTCGCCTCAATGTTCATTTTAAAATCTTGATCCAATCCGTACGCTTTCAGGAATCCAATAGCGGTTGCCGCATCAAAATCATACTGATGCTTCATCGGCTCTTTGGGCTTGGGTTCAATATAAAAATCACCTTGAAAGCCGATAGAACGACCGTATTCAACAGCCATCTTCATCAAGCGAGCAATGTTCTCCTGCTCAAATTTCATATCGGTGTTCAACAGGGTTTCATAGCCTTCGCGACCGCCCCAAAAAACATATCACTTTCCGCCGAGCTTAACCGTCAGTTCCAACGCTTTTTTGATCTGTGCCGCCGCAAAACAGTACACATCCGCGTCATTGGTACTGCCGGCACCGTTCATAAAACGCGGATTTGAAAACATATTAGCTGTTCCCCAAAGGCATTTAATGCCAGTTTCTTTCATCTTTACCAGCATATAATCTGTAATCTCATCTAAACGGCGTTCGGTTTCCTTGATATCGTCGGCTTCGGGGGCAATATCAACATCATGAAAACAAAAATACTCGATCCCTAATTTTTGCATAAACTCAAAACCGGCGTCGACCTTGGCTTTGGCGTGCGCCATGGTTCCCTTTCTCACCGCGCCGAAGCTCTTGTCAGCAGTATCGCGACCGAACATATCCGTCCCCGCCGCACAAAGATTATGCCACCAAGCCATTGCAAAGGGCAGGTGTTCTTTCATTGTTTTGCCCAAAATCACACGATTCGGATCATAATATTTGAACGCCAGTGGATTGGTGCTCTCTTTTCCTTCATAGACAATCTTTGGAATGTTACAGAATACTTCGCTCATAAATTATATCTCCTCATTTTATTTTTTGAAACAGTTCCTTCATTGAAGGATATATTGACTTAAACTTTTCATATTGACGGGCATAACGCGCGACGATATCTTTTTGCGGTCTTATCGTAGATTTCACTTCAAAAAAAGCATCTGCGCATTCGACGACCGATGTATACAGTCCGTCGCCTGTCATAGCCAGCATGGCGCCACCGTAACCAGGTCCCTGTTCGGTTTTAGGAAGCACAATTTCGATGTCCAGCACATTACAGATGATTTTTTGCCAAAGTTTAGATTTGGCACCACCGCCGCACAGTCCGCTGGCGGTGATTTTGATTCCTTGCGCTTTAGCAATTTCAAGATTGTCCTTGAATGCAAACGCCACGCCCTCCAGTACCGCCTGCAACATATCCGCGCGCGTTGTATCCATGCGTAGTCCAGTAAATGTGCCGCGCGCGTCGATGTCATTGATCGGACTGCGTTCCCCCATGAGATACGGCAAAAAAAATACATCATTGTTTCCGAGTTTGTCTTCGGTTATCGCCGATTCTTCCGTTTCGTAGTCCTCCGTTCCGAGAATATCACCGCAAAACCATTTGTTACAGGAAGCCGCTGAAAGAATACATGCCATCAAATGATAATTTCCGCCGGCATGACAAAACGAATGCAGTGCGTTCATTTTATCAACCGCAAAACGATCGGAAGCAATAAATAATGTTCCAGAAGTTCCCAAAGAGATGTTGCATCGACCGTCTGCAACGGTGCCGGTTCCCACCGCCGCGGCGGCGTTGTCTCCGGCGCCCGCAACCACTTTTGTTTCGGAAGTTAATCCCAACTGCCGTGCAACAGCAGGTAAAACGGTACCCACAACCTCATAACTTTCAAAAAGTTTCGGACATTGCGCTTCGACTATACCGCAGATTTCCAACATTTCTTTTGACCAGCATTTGTTCTTGACATCCAATAAAAGCATGCCTGAAGCATCGGAATAATCACAGCAATGCACGCCGGTCAGCCGGTAATTCAAATAATCTTTCGGCAACATAATTTTATCCATACGCGCAAAATTTTGCGGTTCCTGATGTTTCATCCACAAAATTTTCGGTGCAGTAAATCCGGCAAAAGCAATGTTCGCCGTCAGTGCCGAAAGTTTGTCTTTTCCGATGACGGTATTGAGATATTCCGTTTCTTTGTCGGTTCGGCCATCATTCCACAAAATAGCGGGGCGGATTACACGACCGTCCGCATCCAACGCCACAAGGCCGTGCATTTGACCGCCGGCGCCGATAGCCTTGATGTCCGCGGGATTGATTCCCTTAATCAGTTCTTGAACGCCCGAAATAAAAGCGTTCCACCAATCCGCCGGATTTTGTTCACTCCAACCGGGATGCGGAAAATACGCCTCATAGCTTTTTGTGATCTCGTTTTCAATATGTCCGTGATGATCCACCAGCAAAAGTTTCAACGCCGATGTGCCCAAATCAGCACCGATGTAATAACGCATAACAATACCTCTATCGTTTTGATATCCTAATTATAACTGTACACACCTTGACTTTTCTCGCAAATAACAGTATGATTAATAGCAGAAATTTGACTTTTGGAGTAAAATGATGTTTTACGAATACGCACGGCTTAATTCTCCTGACTACCTTGCAATTGAAGAAGGCACCAATTTTAATTATCCCGAACATCTTCATATTTGTTTTGAGATTATTATCATTCTTTCCGGGCAAATGGAGGTAACGGTGGATAAAAAGGTTTTTATCCTAACAGAAGGCGAAGCCCTTCTGATTTTTCCGCATCAATTGCACGCCTTGAAATCCGGCAAAAGCAGACATGTCCTCGGCGTTTTCTCGCCGCTTTTAGTCCATGCCTTTTATAACGAAAACAACCGTCGGATTCCCCTCAATAACGTATTTAAGCCTGACGGTTACCTGATTGAGGAATTCAAAAAACTGCAATTCGCCGATTCCGTCATTCAAAAGAAGGGTGTTTTATATTTGTTCTGTTCGCAGTTTTATCAGACCGACCGGGGCAAATGGACCGACAGTTTGCCTGAAAAAAACGAAAGTATCCACGAAACCAACGACCTGTTATATCGTATTTTTGATTTTGTGGAAAAGAATTATTCGACCGATTGCACACTATATGATCTTTCCCATTCCTTAGGATACAATCACGCCTATCTTTCCCGTTTTTTTAAAAAGGCGACAAATATCACTTTCAATACCTATATTAATCGGTTTCGATTAAATCACGCTTGCTATTTTTTGACAAACACCAATGATTCCGTCCTGAACTGCGCGCTTCAATGCGGTTATAAATCCATCCGTACATTTAATCACAATTTTAAGGAATCCTTCGGCATAACGCCGGAAGAATATCGTAGCAAAAACAATCCTCTTCCCTAATGCAAAAAACAGTCAGGACCGGGTAAAATTTTAAATTTACCCGGTCCTCTTTCTATCTATCATTTCCCTTGTTTGCACGCAAATCCGTCGACGCCGTTTCTGCTGCAAATATCGGTATGACTAATGATTTCGGCAAGAAAATAAGCGCTAACGGCGCCCGCAAGTCCCTGCACGGCATTTTCCAATACGCCTGCCAACGCAGGAATCAATCCCAATCCAATGATCAACGCTTCATACAGATAATACCCCGTGACCATCAAAATCTCCGCCACAACGCAGGAGGCAATCCAACCCGCGCGCAGATATTTTTTGTTTTTTCCCGAAAACAATTTCGGCAAAACGGCAATCGTCCACGCCATTATTCCCTTGATCAGCAATGTTGCCGGAAGATAAACAGGATATCCGGCAAACAGGTCGGCAAGCGCCGAGCCGACGCCGCCCGCAAAGGCGCCGTACAGCGGACCGAGCAGCCAACCATCCAGCAGTACAAAGCAGTCTCCGAGATTGAGGTACCCTTTTGTCGGAGAAGGTATGCGCACGACCAGCGTCATCACACAGGTCAACGCGGTTAAAACGGCGGTCATGGTCAACCGAACCAACCGATTGCTGTTACTCCTCATTTTTGCGTTCCTTTCATCTGTCAATTTAAAAAGCTCCGGCACCTGTTTTCACAGATGCCGGACAGGCTCAATCCGCAAATAACGGCGTGGAAAGATATCTGTCGCCGGTGTCCGGTAACAGCACTACAATCGTTTTGCCCTCGTTTTCCGGACGCTTTGCCAGTTCAATAGCGGCATAGGTTGCCGCGCCGGCGGAGATGCCGACCAAAACGCCCTCGTTCTTGCCAATCGCCTTTCCGACAGCAAAGGCATCCTCGTTAGAAACGGGAATAATTTCGTCGTATACCTTGGTGTTCAGCACATCCGGCACAAAACCTGCACCGATGCCCTGAATTTTATGGGCGCCTGCAACGCCGGTCGAAAGCACAGCGGAGGTTGCGGGTTCTACCGCGACGACCTTGACCTTCGGGTTTTTGGATTTTAAGTATTCCCCGACACCTGTCACGGTTCCGCCCGTGCCAACACCGGCAACAAAAATATCGACCGCGCCGTCAGTATCTTCCCAAATTTCAGGACCGGTAGACGCCCGGTGCGCCGCCGGATTGGCGGGATTGACAAACTGTCCCGGAATAAAGCTGTTCGGAATCTCTTGCGCAAGTTCCTCAGCTTTGGCGATTGCCCCCTTCATTCCCTTTGCGCCTTCGGTCAGAACGATCTCGGCACCGTACGCTTTGATCAGTTGACGGCGCTCAACCGACATGGTTTCCGGCATCGTCAAAATTAGACGATAGCCTCTTGCGGCGGCAACCGAAGCAAGCCCGATGCCGGTATTGCCGGAGGTCGGCTCAATGATAACCGAACCTTCTTGCAACTTACCGGATGCTTCAGCATCGTCGATCATTGCCTTGGCAATTCTGTCTTTTACCGAGCCTGCCGGATTAAAGTATTCAAGTTTAGCAACAACTTTTGCTTTCAGACCGTATGCTTTTTCGATATGCGTCAGTTCCAAAAGCGGCGTTTTTCCAATCAGTTGATCAGCAGATGTATAAATGTTAGACATAATAAAGATTCCTTTCAATTTGTAGTTTTATCGAATGGCTTCAAACCCTTGTGCGAGGTCGGCAAAGATATCGTCGATATGCTCCGTACCGATGGAAAGCCGAACGGTCGTCGGCGTGATCCCGGCTGAAATCAATTCCTTTTCATCCAGCTGGCTGTGTGTCGTAGAAGCCGG
>JAFWUH010000014.1 GCA_017524165.1 Clostridia bacterium
CATAGATTTCGTTGGAAATACGGACATTGTATACAAGCAGAGCCGTTGCGAGCAGGACGGATAGAGTTGTTGCAACTTTATAGAAATTAACATGTAAATGATTCTTTGCCCATTTAAACAATACAATGACTAAAACATACCAAAGGTAATACGAATATCTTGTTATCATGTGCGAAAAACAGGTGACGGCATAGATGATACTTGAAATAAACGAAATCAGGGCAATGACAGTGACTGCACATGATTTTGAAAGAACATCGTTTTGCCCTTTTAAAATCCATTTTATCAAAATAACAATGCCGAAAATCAAAATACCGATATTGGCAATGCTTGCTGTATATAATAGCACGGTTGAAGCGTTGAACGGCTCTATACTGTTACTGAAAATTGAGTGTGACGGCACAAAAAAATGCCAAATATAGTTAAGATATGAACCGACTACTCTCTGCTTGGCGGAAATATTTTTTTCTGCGTAAGATGTTGCATACCCAAACGCGGGTTTTATTTTGGTTAGGACAAAAGAGAGTTTAAGCAAAATGAAGTAGAGCAATGCGCCGAGCGATATGATGCAGGCACCTGTCCCGAGATGCAGTAAAGCGGGTTTCGTTGTTTGCCCGTTTAATATTTCATTTACAGAAAAAATCATCATTAAAACAACGGTTACCGGTATAATACCTTGGTAAATGCCAAGCACGACTGTTGAAAGCAGGACAGAAAAGACAAAGCGTGCGGCTGAAAACTTTTGCGTCATTTTCCCCCAAGAATAAGCGACAAATACGGCTAAAAAATACCCAATTGAATTGCCAACAAAATCATGCATATAAGAACCGATACAAACGGAAACGGTTAAATTGGTAACATAGATTCCCGAAATAACGAACGCGGTAATATGGTTATCGAAGCCAAACATTTTCAAGGTAAAATAAACTGCCAATCCCAACATGGTTAATCCGATGATTCCGTTCAGCCAAGGCGTAACGATGACATCGCCCAACAACAAACGAATGATCGGCTGCATAAAGCGCCCGGAGCCGATTTTGATGGTTGTAAACTTGTCAATATTATACTCGTTTAGATAATCATGACAAAGATTTAAATTTAAAAAGGCAAACGCATGGGCGATGAATCCCAAAACATAAGAATAAACCAAAGAATAAAAAAATAATTCCTTGTTATTCGTTTGTGAAAACAAATAATGTTTCGTCTTTAAAATAATATTTTTCATTTTACCCCTCAAATATGTATTATTATTTTGCCATTACTTCACCCATTTTAACGACAATAACACCGTCAACGGTTTGAATACTCCCCTTTGCCGGGAAGACCGGCATTTCTTTTACCGCATATTTTCGGGCAAATTCTTTGGCGGTTTCTTCATCGCAAATTTTCAGTTCATATTGCAATACGGTGGAGCAATAGGAATGATAGGCTTGATAATAGGTGATGGAAGAATCATAACTGATGCCGGTTTGCAGCGGCACATACTTTTTCATATGTGCAACACCGGACTGAACAGCAGGCTTTCCGATAAAAACGACCGGAGTTTCATTCGGCACAAAGTTTTCCTGCTCTTCAATCCGACTGATGACTCTCGTCATGGTGGATAAGGTTGATTTGGTTTCCAAATCTTTTTTGGTATATATTTCGTTGGAAAAACGGACATTGGAAAGAAGTAAAAAAAGTGTCAAGACAAAGGCAAGACATCTTAACCGGGTGCATTTTTTGAAATCAATTTGATCTTTTGCCCATCGAAGAAGGACGATGACCAATAGATACCAAAGGTAAAACGGATACCTTGTCACCATGTGTGAAACGCAGGAAATAAAATAAGTTGTATTTGAAATCAATGGGATAAGCAGAACTATCGATAGAACACATGCTCTTGACAAAAAAGAGTTCTTTCCTTTAACGGCCCAAATCATTAAAAGAATGAAACCCAATCCGAAAAGAAGTAAATTAGTAATACTGGATAGATATAAATAGAAGGTTGAAGCAGACAATTTTTCTATTGCCTGATTATTAAAAATAGAATAAGATGGGACAAAGAAATTCCAAATAAAGTTTAAATAGGAACCGACAATGCGTTGTTTCAAGGATATGGTTCCGCCGTGATATTCAATGGTATTATAACTTTTGGAAGACGCAATTCTCGTTATTTGATAGGATGGATTCAATAAAAGAAAATATAATAATCCGCCAAGCAGAATGATTGCCGCGCCGATTCCGAGATATAAAAATGTTTTTTGAGTTTTTGTCCGTTTATGATTTTGTCAACCGAAAAAATCATGATCAGGATAACGGATACCGGGAGAATACCTTGGTAAATTCCCAACACTATTGCGGAAAACAAAACGGAAACAAAAAATTTAAGGAGGGAAAACTTTTTTTGAAGTTGTACCCACCAATAAAAAACAATTACTGCCAAAAGATATCCAATGCAATTGTCGACGAAATCGTGCATACAGGATGCAATGCAAACTGAAACGGTCATATTGGTTACATAAATCCCGGCAACGGCTAATGCCGTAACATGCTTTTTGAATCCAAAGGTTTTCAGTGTAAGAAACACCGCAAAGCCCAGCGCGGTTAATCCGATGGATCCGTCTAGCCAAGGAATAACAAGCGTATCTCCTAATAAAAACCGAATGATTGGTTGAACAAACCGGCCGGTTTGAATTTTAAAAAAAAATCATTGATATTATATTCATTTAAATAATCATGCGATAAATTTAAATTTAAAAAGGCATAAGCGTGCGCAAAAATCCTAAAATAAAAGTATAAAAAAGGAACCATTTCAAGACGTTTTTTTCGCTAAATTCAGAAAAAAGCGAGAAAAGGGGGCTAACGCTGTGGTTGGTCAGTTTTTAATGGGAAAATAAAGCGGAAAGTTCCATTTGTACTCCTCCGTCAAAAAAATATCCCAAAACGGGATAAAAATATTATACCAATATGGGATAATATTGTCAAGAGGTAAACTATTATGCGATTAAGACAATTAAGAAAATCCCGTGGTATATCTCAACTAAAATTGGCGATCGATTTATCCACAAATCAAAATACCATTAGCCGGTATGAAACCGGTGAAAGAGAGGCGGATTACAAAACACTAATTGAATTAGCGGATTATTTTAATGTCTCAATTGATTATTTATTGGAGCGAACCGATAATCCGGAAATGAATAAATGAATTTTTTGAATGAAGAGCGGGTAAGTGTAATTGCCTGCTTTCTTTTTTTAAAAGACTTAAAAATCTCTTGACGAGGCAGGGGAAAACGGTTATAATATGAAATTGAAATTCGTTTTCAAATTGGAGGGATCGGCATGGGTCGTGCACCGCAATATCAAACCCGTCAAAAAGAAGTGGTTGAGGAAGCTTTTATGCGTTTAGGCGGAAAGCATACTACTGTGGATGAGTTGACCCGACTTTTGGCAAAGTCCGGGAACGCGGTCGGACGAACAACGGTCTATCGCACCCTGGAACGGTTGGTTCAAACCGGACAAGCTCGAAAATATTCGGCGGTACAGGGAGAAAGCGCCTGCTATCAACCGGTGGCGGATCACGGTTGTCAAGAGCATTTTCATTTAAAATGCGAGTCTTGCGGGCGATTGATCCATATGTCCTGTTCGCAGATGGATTTCTTAACAAAACATGTTGCGGCGGAACACGGCTTTCGCGTTGATCCGCTGAAAACGGTCTTATACGGTGTATGTGAGGATTGTCAAAAACAATGAAACGAATCATTTTGGTTGCGGTTTTTCTGTTGCTTTTATGCGGTTGCACTACAAAAGTACCCGTGAAGGAAAGCCGCTTGCAGGTGGTTACCACGGTTTTTCCGCTTTACGATTTTGTCCGTGCGGTGGGCGGCGACCGCGTGCAGATTCACCTGTTGATTGATCCCGGTATGGAAATTCATTCCTTTGATCCGACGCCGTCTGATCTGCGTGCCTTGACCGATGCCGATTTGTTTTTGTGGATCGGCGGGGAATCAGAGAAATGGGCAGAGCGGTTTCTTTCGGCGCAGAAGGGTGAAAGTCTGAAACTCATGGACGCGGTTTCGCTTTTGTCCGAGGAAGAGCCGGAACAAAACGAACATCATGCGCATCACGAAGAAGCGGCTGAATATGACGAGCATATCTGGACTGCTCCGTCTAACGCGATGCAGATGGTAGAGGTCATCGGTCAAAAGCTTGCCGAGGCCGATCGGGCGAACGCCGGTTATTATCAGGAAAATGCCGCGCGATATATTCAACAGATTGCGGCGGTGCGTGAGGAAATTTTTTCCATCGTCCGGCAGACGGAAGATCCCTTTATTTTGGTTGCAGACCGCTATCCGTTTCGTTATTTTGCGGCGGAATTCGGTCTGTCACATGTCGCGGTATTCGGCGGGTGTGCGGCGTCGACCGATTTGAGTGTAAAAACAATGGCAAGGCTGATTGGAACAGTCGAAGAAAGAGACTGTAAAGCGGCATACTATACCGAATTGAGCAATCAAACCATTGCCAAAGCATTGGCGGAGGAAACCGGCGTACAACTGTTGGAATTGCATTCGGCACATAATGTGACCAAAGCGGATTTTGAGGCAGGCGTGACCTATGTTGAGCTGATGAAGCGCAATGCGGAGGCGTTAAAGAGGGGGTTTGGCTCTTGACACAGATTAGAGTCGAAAATTTGACGGCATATTATGAAAAAAACGCTGTTTTTGAAAATTTGAACTTTACTGTCGAGCAAGGGGATTATCTGGTGATCCTTGGAGAAAACGGATCGGGGAAAACCACCTTGATGCGGTACTTGCTGGGACTTGGTATTCGTTTTACCGGCAAGATTTCTTATAACGGATTTTCCCGCCGTCAGATTGGTTGGTTACCACAACGAACCGAAACGCAAAAGGATTTTCCCGCCGATGTTTCAGAGGTGGTGCTGTCGGGCTTCAGCGGCAAAGGGACGCTTGGGATCCGCTATCGCAAAGAATCGCGAAAACAGGCGGCGGCATATCTTAAGGCGCTGGGATTGTCGGATTTAAAAAACCGTTCTTTTCGGGAACTTTCCGGTGGTCAGCAACAACGCGTGCTTTTATGCCGTGCGTTATGTGCCGCCGATCGGGTTTTACTGCTCGATGAGCCGGTGGCAGGGTTGGACGCGCCATCGCAGAATGAATTGTATGAGACCATTCGTCAACTGCACCGTCAGGGAATGACTATTTTGATGATTTCCCACGAAATTGACCGTGCGTTGCAAGATGCGACGCGGGTGTTGCATCTCGGCAAAGAGGACTTTTTTTTCGGCAGTTCCGAAGAATATCGCGAGAGCGATTTTCAATCGAGAACAAAGGAGGAAGGATCATGACAGCTATCCGGGAATTGTTTTCCTATTCTTTTGTGATCTATGCTTTGTTGGGCGGTGTGGGCATTGCTTTGTGTGCCTCTCTTTTAGGTGTTCACTTGGTTCTAAAACGGTTTTCGATGCTGGGTGACGGGCTTTCCCATGTGGCGTTCGGCAGCGCGGCAATTGCATTGGCGGCAGGTGTGGCGCCGCTTAAAATTTCTATTCCCGTTGTGATTCTTGCGGCGTTTTTGCTGTTGCATGTCAGCCGCAACGGAAAAATTCGCGGGGATGCTGCCATTGCGCTGGTCAGCAGCAGCGCTTTGGCTATCGGTGTGATTGTTGCCACCTTGACCACCGGTATGAACACCGATATCAGCAGTTATATGTTCGGCAGTATTCTTGCCATGAGCCGTAGTGATACCGTGATTGCAGTATCGGTTGCAGTCGGGATTTTACTTTTGTATGTTCTTTTTTATCAAAAATTGTTTGCGACTACCTTTGACGAAGATTTTGCCGCGGCAGTCGGCGTGCGGGTCGAGGGTTACCGGTCTCTGTTGGCGGTGTTGACGGCGGTCACGGTAGTGGTCGGCATGCGGATGATGGGCGCGTTGCTCATTTCAAGCATAATTACCTTTCCGGCGCTTTCCGCCATGCGCGTTTGTAAACGGTATCGCACGGTAGTGATTACCGCCGGCATCCTTTCGGTCGTGGCTTTTTTGATCGGGATGGCGTTCTCTCTATTCCTGGATATGCCTGCCGGCGCCAGCATTGTGGTGGTCAATTTGGGACTGTTTTTAGCGCTTTCCGCCGTTGAATTTCTGAAAAAAAGACCGAATTTATCGTGAAAATTATCAGGATTTCGGCAAAAAAACTGTCGAATTAAACAAACGGCTAAAATTATGGAACTATTACTTGACAGATTGCACTTTCATGTAGTATAATTGCACTTGTGGGAATAACCCCTGCAATTTTGCGGAGGGAGGGAATGTAATGAGTCAAGTAAGAGTAAAAGAAAATGAATCGCTCGATAATGCACTGCGTCGTTTTAAAAGACAAACTGCAAAAGACGGCGTTATTCAGGAAGTGCGGAAGAGAGAGCACTATGAAAAGCCCTCTGTAAAGCGCAAAAAGAAGTCGGAGGCTGCACGGAAACGCAAGTTCCGCTGATAACGATTTTGAAAGCGGTTGGAAGACAACCGCTTTTTATTTTTGGGGAGGAAATCGGATGTTGCTTCGCCCGGATATCAAAAAAAACCGCATTACGGATTTAACGCCGGAACTGCTGCACCGGTTCGGGGTGCGCGGGTTGATTTTAGATGTGGATAATACGCTGTCTACCCATCACGGCGAACAGTTGATCGAGGGATTGGAAGAATGGCTGACGCAAATGCGTCGCGAGGGCTTTCGGATGGTGGTCTTATCCAATTCGGTCGAGAAACGGGTCAAACCCTTTGCCGAAAAAATCGGATTGGATTACCTTGCCGCCGGGGTAAAACCGTTGCCCTTCAAATACTTTTCCGCAATCCGGAAACTGGGCGTCGGGCGCCGGGAAACCGCCGCGATCGGAGATCAGATCTTTACCGATGTGTTGGGCGGCAACGCGGTGGGAGTGACCACCGTTTTATTGACGCCGATCCTGCCCGAACAGCAATGGCGATTTCGGTTTAAACGATATTTGGAACGGAAAATTATTGGGTGGTATCATATCAAAGAGACGGAGGGATAACCGATGGCGGTAAAATTCGGACCTGCCGGTAATTCGGCAAGCTTTACGGCAATGGGGTACAAAAACAGCTTGCAGGTGCCCGAATATTTGACGAAAATGGGGCTGAATGCGTTTGAGTATCAATGCGGGCGCGGCGTCAATATCGGCTTGGAAAAGGCGGCACAGTTAGGCGAAAAAGCCGCCGAGGCCGGCATCACCCTTTCGTTACACGCGCCGTATTACATTTCGATGTCCTCGGTCGAGGAAATCAAGCGCGACAACTCGATCCCATATATTTTAGCCAGCGCACGCGCCGTCAACGCTATGGGCGGCAACCGGGTGGTGATCCATACCGGCTCATGCGGCAAGATTTCCCGCACAGAGGCTTTGGCATTGGCACTCGATACCATGAAAAAAGCCCTCCGGGCGTTAGATGAAGAAAATCTTTCGCATATCCATCTCTGCCCGGAAACGATGGGTAAGGTCAACCAACTGGGCACTTTGGAGGAAGTGATGGCGCTTTGCGCGCTGGATGAACGGTTGATTCCCTGCATTGATTTCGGACATTTGAATGCGCGGGATATGGGGTATTTTAAGACCATGGCAGAATACCGTCATGTTTTTGATACGATTGAGAATTGCTTGGGCGCGGACCGGTTGAAACTGTTCCACTCGCATTTTTCCAAAATTGAATATACGGCGGGCGGTGAAAAAAGGCATTTGACCTTTGCAGACACCGTCTACGGCCCGGATTTTGAACCCGTGATGGAATTGACCCTCCAAAAGCATTGCGAGCCGACCTTTATTTGCGAATCGGATGGGACGCAAGCGGAAGATGCCCGTACCATGCGGGACTATTATGAATCGTTACCGTAATGTCTGCAAAACAAATCCGATACGCTGTTGACATAAAAAAACAGCCATTCCATACGGAATAGCCGTTTCGATTTGCTGGAATCAGTTGTGTGCGGCAAGCCACTCCTCAGCTTTTGCCTTCGAGACCGACTTGATATTCTCGGTCGGGTATGGGGAATTTTCTCCACCATTGAAATAGAGAAAATACCAACCGTTCGGCATTTGATATAAGGATTCCTCATATCCGGTATCCTCGCCGAAACAACCTTGAGTATATTTTTGGATAAGAATCGCAACATCGGTATCGTATTCTCTTTTGCAGACCGTCTTTTTCATGTAGTTTCCCTCCCATTAACGATATTTAGCTTGCTATCCTTATTATACCTTTTTTCTTTCAAAAAAATCAACGGAGATTTTACAGAAACTACCAAACAGCAATTGGAAATTTTTAGATATAATGACAATTTGCGATGGATTTTAATTGATTTTTAAGATGAGCTTAATTATACTAAAAAAAGATACTGCTTTTGTGCAGGGAGGAAAAGAAATGAAAACACTCTTTAAAAACGGTACAGTAGTGAATGTTTTTACCGGTGAGTTGGAAAAAGCGGATGTCTTAATGCAGGACGACCGAATCATTGGTGTGGATGCCTATGACGATGCCGATGCAGATATCGTGGAGGATATTACAGGGAAATATCTTTGTCCGGGATTTATTGACGGTCATATTCATATCGAAAGCTCAATGGTTTTGCCGCCCGAACTGGTGCGTATTGCTCTGCCGCACGGTACTACCTCTATTGTCACGGATCCGCACGAAATCGCCAATGTCAGCGGCAAAGCGGGGATCGCCTATATGTTGGCGGCAAGCGAAGGATTGCCGATGACTGTTTATGTCATGTTGCCCTCCTGCGTGCCGGCAACCAAGTTTGATGAATCGGGCGCCGTATTGAACGCCGAGGATCTGGAAGAGTTCTATGACCATCCGCGGGTGTTGGGTCTGGCGGAAATGATGAATTATCCGGGTGTCTTGTGTCGCGATGAGACCGTTATGAAAAAAATAGAACAGGCACGGCGGCACGGCAAGCGAATCAACGGGCATGCGCCGCTTTTGTCGGGCAAGGATTTGGATAGCTATATTTCTGCCGGCGTTTATGATGATCATGAATGTTCCAATTTCGATGAGGCGGTCGAAAGAATCCGCAAAGGTCAATGGGTGATGATCCGCCGCGGTACGGCGGCACGGAATCTGGAAGGATTATTGCAATTGTTTGAAGCGCCCTATGCGCATCGTTGCCTTTTGGTGACCGACGATAAATACCCTGCTGATATTATGAAAAACGGTCATATTGACTATATTATCCGCCGTGCGGTCGGTTACGGGAAAAATGTCATTACCGGCATTCAAATGGCAACCATTCAGGCGGCACAGTGTTTCGGTTTGGAACGCTTAGGTGCCATTGCACCGGGATATCAGGCGGATTTGCTGATATTGGATGACCTGAATACCGTCGCCGTTCAGTCGGTTTATAAAGCCGGTAAAAAAGTGGCGGAAGACGGCAAAGCCTTTCCGTTCGCATCTCCTGCTATTCCGGAAGCATTACAGCGCGAGGTTTGCGGCACATTTTGCTTAAAACCGCTGAAAGCAGAGGATTTCCTCTTTCCGCTTGACGGGGTGAAAAACTGCCGTGTGATCGGCTTACTGCCGAAAGAATTATTGACTGTGGAACGGCATGAACAGATTGATTTTGCCAAAAGTAACGGCATTGATGTTGCGCAGGATATTGTTAAAATCGCGGTCATCGAACGGCATCACCAAACCGGGCATATCGGATTGGGACTGGTTAAAGGACTCGGTATGAAGGTCGGCGCGATTGCCTCTTCGGTTTCGCATGATTCTCATAATTTAATCGTCGCCGGTGCTTCGGAGGCGGATATGGCATTTGCCGCTAACCGAATCCGTGCGTTAGGCGGCGGTTTGGTCGTGGTTTGTGACGGACAGGTCATCGCCGAACTGTCTCTGCCTTACGGCGGATTGATGTCGGATGGCGGTTCGGATGAAGTAGTGGCACAGGATCAAGCGGTTCGCCGGTCTACGGCACAACTTGGCATCCCGGAAAGCGTACAGCCGTTTATGACAACAGCGTTTGTCAGCTTGTCGGTTATTCCGCATTTAAAGCTGACAACACTCGGCTTGATTGATGTGGATCAACAAAAAATCGTGCCGTTTGTGGTGGAATGAAAATGAGTTTTTGGAAAGAAAATATGGCAACAATTTTGATTTGTCTTCTTGTTGCTGCCGGTGTTATCGCGGTGGTTTTTAAGATGTTAAAAGACCGTAAAAAAGGAAAATCATCCTGTTCGTGCGGGTGCGGCGGTTGTGCCTTCGCCGGATCCTGTACACATCAAAAAAAGAAATAATAGATTTAGAAATACACGGAAGAGCGCTTGGTTAAAGGGAATTCTACTACGGGTAGAGTGGGCAAAAGCCACTCTACCCATGTTATTTTTTTGGTAGAACCGTGATCTGTCAATGTAGACCGTTTGACTATTGTAATTTTCCTTTTTTTCACATATACTATAAAATGCCATTTAAAATCAAACGGAAGGACGAATATCATGAGTTATCAAATTGTGACCGATTGCGGTGCAAATTTAAACGAAGAACAGGCAAAAACATACGGTGTAAAAGTTCTGCCGATGAAATATAAACTCGGCGAAACGGAATATAACAGCGGTATCGAAGACAGTCCGGAAAGATTAAAGGAATTTTATACCCGTTTGCGCAATAAGGAAAAGATCACGACTTCTCTTGTTACACGGGAGGAGTGCGATCGCGTGATCCTGCCGCTTTTACAAAATGGGCAGGATGTGCTGGTAATTGCTTTTTCTTCCGGTTTATCAGGCAGTTATCAGAATATCTTTAATTGTTGTAATGATTATGCCGCCGAATTCCCGAATCGAAAAATTCGCGTGGTGGACAGTCTTTGCGCTGCTTTAGGGCAGGGATTGGCGATTCATTATGCGTCGGCGTTGCAAAAAGAAGGTAAAAGCCTGGACGAAGTCGCTGATTGGGTCGAGCAAAACAAAGAGTCGATTTGCCATTTGTTCACTTTAGATAATCTATTCTTTTTAAAGCGCGGCGGACGGCTTTCAGGCACCAGCGCCTTGGTAGGAACCCTGTTGAACATTAAACCGATGCTGCATACAGCGGATGACGGCAAGCTTTATGTTACGGGAAAGGTGCGCGGACGGCGTACCGCTATTCTGGAATTGGCAAAAACCGCCGCAAAACGCGGGTATGAGCTGAAAAAACAGCCGGTATTTATCGTGCACGGCGATTGCGAAGATGACGCGAAATTGCTTGCCAATGAATTGAAAAAAATCGGTGTAAAAGATATTACGATCAACTGCTTGGGTCCGGTGATTGCCGCCCATTCCGGACCTGGAACTTTGGCAATCTTCTTCCTTGGTACGCCGCGATAAAAAGTTTTGTAATGTCTACTGAACAAATGCCGACACGTCGTCGGCATTTGTGAAAAAGCGTTGATAGAACGCTTTTTCTGCCAAAATTGTTAATTTTGGCGGTCGCATTCATTGGAATGACTGCTTAGCGAGCAAAGCGTTTGCTCGCTAAGTGCAAGGATTTTTCGGAAAATCCTTGCACTTCAAACAAATCAAAAAGCCTTTTGGCTATCGCTATTAGCGGCTTTTTGATATGTTCAGCAGACATTTTGTAAAAAAGAGGTTGATTTATCGCGGAAATTGTGATAGAATAATCCTTGGTCTTGGAGGCTTAGCTCAGCTGGTCAGAGTGCCTGCTTCACACGCAGGAGGTCGACGGTTCGAGCCCGTCAGTCTCCACCAAAAAATCCTTGTTCTTCGGAACAAGGATTTTTTTATCCAAGCCGACAGGCTTGGTATATCATCAGCCTGTCAGGGCTGTATATCATTGCCGCACTTTGTACGGCGCATATCATTACACCGCAGGTGCAAAGAAAAAAAGGCAGGGGACTAGGACAGAGAACCGTCCTCTGTCCTGCTCTGCTGTCCCCTGTCCTGCTCCAAATCCATTACGATAATTGGAGTAGAACCTACGCAATTGACTAAATTGACAAAATATGATATAATTAACAACATAATAATAGTCCTTTACAACAATTATTTGAGGTGTAAACATATGAGCAGTATTAAAGGCGGAGAGTATCCTCTCTCAAAGATTTTCAGTTCTGAATTTAACTATAACATACCATCATATCAGCGCCCATACTCTTGGACTATACAAGAAGCAGGCATTTTATTTGATGATCTTTATGATTTTTATAAAAATGAGGACAAAGAAGAAAACTACTTCCTTGGAAGCATAGTGCTTATCAAACAAGATGATTATCCGAAGTCGGATGTTATAGACGGTCAGCAGAGACTTACAACTCTCACTATTCTGCTTGCTGTAATAGCTCATAGCTTAAGTGACAGCGATGATAGAGATGAATTTAAAAGCTATATCAACGAAAAAGGTATCAAATCTCAGGGAATAAAGCCTAAACCTCGCTTAAAAATCAGAGAAAGAGATAACTATTTCTTCAAAAGCTATATCCAAGAGCTTAAAATAGATGAATTAACATCTTTAAAGCCAGATTCTCAGGATACCGAAGCAAAAGCTAATATAATAAGAAATGCTCAAATCCTACAACAGAAGATCAATGATACTTTTGCCAATGAAGCAGATATTTTCGCTTTTGGCTCATTTTTAGTACAGCGTTGCTATCTTGTAGTTGTTTCAACACCGTCACAGCAATCAGCATTCAGAATATTCTCAGTAATGAACAGCAGAGGAATGAATCTGCTTGCTACTGATATAATCAAATCTGATGTTATAGGTAAGATCAATGAAGATAACAGAGATGATTACACCGAGAAATGGGAAGAGA
>JAFWUH010000015.1 GCA_017524165.1 Clostridia bacterium
ACGGCTGCGCCGCCCTTGACAACCGTCGCGTTTTTCGCTACAATGCAATCAAGAGGTCGGATCCCCGACCTCTCGAAAATACATTCTTCGCTCTGTTTTATTCTCCTCTTTCGGAGTTTACACAAAATTCGGGATTAACCCAAAACAGAGAACCTCAACTGCGCGTTTGCGTGTCGAGGCTCTCGACTGGTCGGAGTGACAGGGTTCGAACCTGCGGCATCCAGTTCCCAAAACTGGCGCGCTACCAACTGCGCTACACCCCGATATTTATTTGTCTTTCCGTTTTGGCAACCCTCTTGCGGTGCCCGGCATTTCGTTTTGCGATTGCAATCTCGTTCAACGATGCCAGACCTTATTAAATATGTATTTAAAAGTATAACCGATTTGTATTTTTTTGTCAATCACTCTTTCAAAAAAATCTTTACAAAATCGAAAATCGACAGCACATTCTGATTTTTTTTATTTTTTTTAAACTTTTTGGTTTACAGAAACGAAAAAAAGTGTTATGATAGCATTGTATGAGATTGAAGAAAAAGGTCTCTCACGAATTTTATTACAGGAGGAATTTTCAATGGCCAGAAAATTCAAGACCATGGACGGTAACAATGCCGCGGCTCATGTTTCGTATGCATTTACCGAAGTAGCCGGAATTTATCCGATTACGCCGTCCAGCCCGATGGCTGACTACGTTGATCAGTGGTCTGCTCAGGGATTAAAAAACATTTTCGGCACCACCGTTAAGGTTGCGGAAATGCAATCCGAAGCCGGTGCAGCCGGAACAGTACACGGCTCTCTTGCGGCCGGTGCACTGACCACCACCTACACTGCTTCGCAAGGACTTCTTTTAATGATCCCCAACATGTATAAGATTGCCGGCGAACTGTTGCCCTGCGTTTTCCACGTATCGGCCCGTTGCGTTGCCAGCCATGCTTTGAACATTTTCGGTGACCATTCCGATGTCTATGCCTGCCGTCAGACCGGTTTTGCCATGTTGGCAGAAACCAACCCGCAGGAAGTCATGGACTTGGGTGCTGTGGCACATCTTGCCGCTATCAAGAGTCGCGTTCCGTTTATCAACTTCTTTGACGGTTTCCGTACTTCCCATGAAATTCAGAAAATCCAGGTTTGGGATTATGAAGATTTGAAAGAAATGTGCGATATGGATGCGGTAGAGGCGTTCCGCAAGCGTGCATTGAATCCGGAGCATCCGGTGATGCGCGGTTCTCACGAAAACGGCGATATTTTCTTCCAGCATCGTGAAGCCTGCAACAAATACTATGATGCCGTTCCGGGTATTGTCGAAGAATATATGGACAAAGTCAATGCCAAACTCGGCACCGATGATAAACTGTTCAACTACTACGGCGCCGCCGATGCCGATCGCGTAATCATCGCAATGGGCTCTATCTGCGATGTTGCCGAAGAAGTTATTGATTACTTAACTGCCAAAGGCGAGAAGGTCGGTTTGATCAAGGTTCGTCTGTACCGTCCGTTCTCAGCGGAAAAATTGGTTGAAGCTATCCCCGCTTCTGTCAAAAAGATTGCTGTGCTTGACCGCACCAAAGAGCCGGGTTCACTCGGCGAGCCGCTTTATTTGGATGTTGTCGGCGCATTGGCTGCTACCGGTCGCAAGATTGATACGGTTATCGGCGGCAGATACGGTCTTGGTTCTAAGGACACGCCGCCTTCCAGCATTTTTGCTGTATACAAAGAGTTGTCGAAAGACGCGCCGAAGCGTCAATTCACCCTCGGTATTACCGACGATGTGACCGACCTTTCTTTGCCGGAGGAAGAATCTCCGAATACAGCGGCTGAAGGAACCAAAGAATGCAAATTCTGGGGTCTCGGCGGTGACGGCACCGTTGGCGCAAACAAAGACTCCATCAAGATTATTGGTGACCATACCGATAAATATGCACAGGCATACTTCCAGTATGACTCCAAAAAGACCGGCGGTATCACCATTTCCCACCTGCGCTTCGGTGACAAGCCGATCAAGAGCCCTTACTACATCAATAAGGCTGACTTCGTCGCCTGCCATAACCCGTCCTATGTCATCAAGGGTTATAAGATGGTCAACGATGTAAAACCGGGCGGTGTATTCCTTATCAACTGCCAGTGGACGCCCGAAGAGTTGGACAAACATATGCCGGCTGAAGCCAAGCGTTATATTGCGAAGAACAATATTCAGCTGTACACCGTTAACGCGATTGACCTTGCCGCACAAATCGGTTTAGGCAAGCGCACCAACACGGTTCTGCAGTCTGCTTTCTTTGCACTTTCCAAGGTTCTTCCGGTGGAAGACGCTATTGGCTACATGAAAGAAAAAGCGCAGAAGTTCATGAAGAAGGGTAAAGAAATCGTTGAGATGAATGAAAAGGCCATCGACGCCGGTGCGACCGCATTTGTCAAGATTGATGTTCCCGCTTCTTGGGCAACTGCAGAAGACAATACTGCCGCTGTTACCGAAAACGGACCTGCAAAGCTTGTCAAGATGGTTGATTCAATTATGAAACCGGTCGGCTTGATGGACGGCGATTCCTTGCCGGTATCCGCTTTCATCGACTATGCCGACGGTACCTTTGAGCAGGGTGCTTCCGCTTATGAAAAACGCGGTGTTGCCGTGATGGTTCCCGAATGGAATCCGGACACCTGTGCAAAATGTAACAAGTGCGCCTTTGTCTGCCCGCACGCAACCATCCGTCCGTTTGCTTTGACCGACGAAGAAGTTGCCAAGGCACCGGCAACTTTGAAGAAAGCGCCGACACCGTTCCTCAAGACCTCTTACACCTATGCTTTGACCGTTTCTCCGCTTGACTGTATGGGATGCGGCGTCTGCATCGGTGTTTGCCCGACCAAGTCGCTGAAGATGGTTCCGCAGGAATCACAGCTTGGCGAGCAGGCATCTTTCGACTACTGTGTAGCTGAAGTTGCCGAGAAGAAGGATATTGCGACCGATGCCAATGTCATCACCTCACAGTTCAAGAAACCGTTGCTTGAATTCTCCGGTTCTTGTGCCGGCTGTGCCGAAACTTCTTATGCGCGTTTGATCACCCAATTGTTTGGTGACAGAATGTATATCTCCAATGCAACCGGATGTTCTTCTATTTGGGGCGGTCCTGCCGCAACCTCTCCGTACACCACCAATGCGGAAGGCCACGGACCGGCTTGGGCAAACTCCCTGTTTGAAGACAACGCCGAACACGGCTACGGTATGTATTTAGGTCAAAAAGCCATACGTGACCGTTTGATCGACGATGCCCAAAAGCTTACCGAATCCGACCAAGCAGCGGACGAGGTGAAGAAGGCTGCCGCGGATTACCTTGCAACCG
>JAFWUH010000016.1 GCA_017524165.1 Clostridia bacterium
ACATAGCCGTAGGCGGTTTCAATCGCTTTTTTTAAGGTTTCTTCCACCGCGGTAACGCCTAAAACCCGACCGCCGTTGGTCAGCAATTTCCCGTTTTCGATTTTAGCACCCGCCACGAAAACATGATCGGATAAATTTTGCGGAATTGAAATTTCAAATCCTTTTTCATAGGATTTCGGATAGCCGTTTGACGCCATAATCACACAGCAGGCGTGTTGATCGCTGAAAGTCACTTCACAATCGGCCAGTGTTTCAGTGGTAACTGCCTGCATGACCGTCAACAAATCACTTTCCATCAAGGGAAGCACTACCTGCGTTTCGGGGTCGCCGAACCGGCAGTTATATTCGATCACCTTCGGGCCGTTTTCGGTCAACATTAAGCCGAAATAAAGACAGCCTTTAAAGGGGCGGCCTTCGTTTTTCATGGCACGAATGGTCGGCAGGAAAATCTTTTGCATACATTCTTCGGCAATCGACGCGGTATAATAGGGATTCGGCGCAACCGTCCCCATCCCGCCGGTATTCAGACCGGTATCCTGATCCCCGGCACGCTTATGATCCATTGAGGAAATCATCGGTACTACCACATTCCCGTCGGTAAAAGAAAGTACCGAAACCTCGGGACCGGTTAAAAATTCCTCGATAACGATTTTATCGCCGCTTTTGCCGAACTGCTTGTCTTCCATAATGGAAATAACCGCCGCTTTGGCTTCTTCCAAGGTCATGGCAATGACAACACCCTTACCGAGCGCCAAACCGTCCGCCTTGATAACCGTCGGAATCGGCGCAGTCTCCAAGTACCGTAAAGCCGCCTCGGCGTTGTCAAATACTTCGTAAGCGGCTGTCGGAATGCCGTATTTTTTCATCAGATTTTTAGAAAAGACCTTGCTTCCCTCAATGATCGCGGCATTGGCGCGAGGACCGAAACAGGCAATCCCCGCTTCATTCAAACGATCCACGCAACCGAGCACCAACGGATCATCCGGGGCGACAACGGCATAATCAATTTGATTTTTGACCGCAAAATCAACAATACCGTCCAAATCGGTGGCACCAATCGGCACACAGGTTGCGTCCTCTGCCATTCCGCCGTTACCCGGTAAGGCATAAATTTCCTCAACCGTGGGGTTTTCTTTCAATTTTTTGATAATCGCATGTTCGCGACCACCCGAACCGACAACTAATAATTTCATCTACATCACCGTTATTGTATATTTTCCAAAGAATAAGGTATCGGCGTGAGAGTCTCACGCCGATATTTTTAATGATGGAACAATCTCATTCCGGTAAACGCCATGGCAATCCCGTACTTATTGCAACAGTCAATGACCAAATCGTCACGGATAGAACCACCCGGTTCTGCAATATATTTTACGCCGCTGCGCTTTGCGCGTTCGATATTATCATCGAACGGAAAGAAAGCATCCGATCCGAGTGCAACACCGTCAATGCCGGACAAATAATTCTTTTGTTCCTCCCGGGTAAAGGGCTCAGGACGGGTTGTAAAATACTTTTGCCAATTCCCTTCTGCGCAGACATCTTCTTCATTTTGATTGATATAACCGTCGATAACATTATCGCGATCCGGTCTGCCGAGTTCCGGTTTGAAAGGCAGATTTAACACCTTGTCATGCTGACGCAAGAACCAGGTATACGCCTTGCTTCCCGCCAAACGGGTGCAGTGAATACGCGACTGCTGACCGGCACCAACGCCGATCGCCTGACCGTCCACAGCAAAGCAAACCGAGTTGGATTGTGTGTATTTCAGCGTGATCAAGGCAATAATCAAATCACGAATGGCGCTTTCAGGCAGGTTCTTATTCTCTGTTACCAAATTAGAAAGCAATTCACGATTGATTTCAAAGTTGTTGCGTCCCTGCTCAAAGGTAATACCGAAAACCTGTTTATGCTCTACCGGGGCAGGAACATAATCAGGATTGATTTGAACAATATTATAGTTGCCTTTGCGTTTGCTTTTGAGAATTTCAAGCGCTTCCGGCTCATAACCCGGCGCAATAATACCGTCAGAGACCTCCCGCTTGATCATTAATGCTGTGGTGACATCGCAAACATCGGAAAGCGCGACCCAATCCCCGAACGAGCACATTCTGTCGGTACCGCGGGCACGGGCATACGCGCAGGCTAACGGAGAATCATCCAAACCTTCGATATCGTCCACAAAGCAAGCCTTCTTCAATTTATCGGAAAGCGGGATCCCTACTGCCGCCGAAGTCGGACTGACATGTTTAAAGGAGGTCACGGCAGGCAACCCTAAAGCCTCTTTCAATTCTTTGACCAACTGCCAGGAATTAAAAGCATCCAAAAAATTAATATAACCCGGTCTGCCGCTTAAAATTTCGATCGGCAATTCACTGCCGTCCTGCATGAAAATTTTTGCCGGCTTTTGATTCGGATTACATCCGTATTTTAATTCAAATTCTTTCATCAAGAACACCTCTTACTGATTTTTATTGATCAACCGATTTTCGCACGCACTGGTCGCAAGATCAACATAGCGAACATAAAGTGAAATCTTATTATCCTGATCCAACGCGTTCCAAAGTTTCTCGGTAAACGCGTCAATATCGTTGTCGATTGCTACCCGTTCAGGTTCTCCCTGGAAGGTCGGGATCGGATTACCGTCGCAAACATAGGTATGAATAAAATGACCGAGTCCGGCTTTAGACGGATAGGAAAATTCATATCGCGCACAGTCGCTGCCTTCGGCGTCCACGCTCTTCAAAATGCTCATACGATAAGAAAAATCGCCCTCATCAAAGGTCAACATACCGCTGATACGTGGCGTGAAATTCGGTGCGTCCGGTTCAAATTCACGAGATGTCAAAGCCTCGGAGAAAGATTTCCCCGAAACCAGACCGTCATACACCGTGTCGGTCTGGTCGCCGTTCGTCACGATCAAATTGTTTTCATATTGACGCAGTGCCGCGTAGATAATCAAGCTCGGATCTTCAACCTTGCTGGCATCAAACGGCTCCGTGAATACTTCACCGTTCTTTTCGGTGAAAATGCGGTTTCTGCTGTTGGCGCTTCTGCCCATTATAAAATAGGCGGTACATGCTTTTTTACCGTCGGCGGATTTGCCGATCACAATTCCTCTGCCGACATAGGAATTTCCTTTAATCAATTTCGCGATATCGTTGATCTTATAAATTTCCATGGACTATTCCTCCGTTTGATTTAGTATTTCTGCCGAAACCTGTTCTGCCGCGGCAGGTAAAATCTTCCATTCTGCCAAACGCATCACGCGTTTTTGTAATTTTTCGGGTGTATCGCCTTCATGAACCTGAACGGCTTTTTGCATAATGATTTCACCGCCGTCGGGAATTTCGTTGACATAATGAACCGTTGCACCCGTCACCTTAACGCCTTTATTCAGCGCCGCTTCATGCACCCGCAAACCGTAAAATCCTTCGCCGCAGAAAGACGGTATCAGGGATGGATGCACATTGATGATACGCTTTTCAAAATGCCGGGTAAATTTTTCACTTAATATGGACATAAAACCAGCCAAAATAATCAAGTCGGTTTGTTCTGCTTCCAAAATCCGAATGATTTCCTGCTCGAACTTCTCCTGAGAACCACAGTCCTTTTTCGTCACTACGGCGGTCTTAATCCCGGCATTTTGTGCGCGGGTCAACGCATAAGCGGACGGATTGTTGGCAACAACCAAACAAATGGTGCCGCTGTGGATAATGCCGCTGTGTTCTGCATCCATCAGCGCCTGCAGATTGGTTCCGCCGCCCGAAACCAAAACAGCAATCTTACATTTTTGTTTCATACGGTACACTCCTGTTTATTGAATCGTTATCTTTTCGGATGATTCAACAATTTTACCGATGATATAGGCGTCTTCACCATTCTGCTTTAGGATTTCAAGTGTTTTTTCGGCATCCTCGGAAGCAACAACCATGCTCATTCCAACGCCCATGTTAAAGGTATTAAACATATCGCGTTCGGTAATATTACCGCGTTTAGCAATCAGGTTGAAAATGGGTAATACGCGAACGGCGTCTTTTTGAATCAAGGCGCCCAGACCGTCCGGAATACTTCGCGGAATGTTCTCGTAAAATCCGCCGCCGGTAATATGGGAAACGCCCTTGACCTTTACTTCCTTTAAAACCGCTAAAACGGGTTTCACATAAATCTTGGTTGGTGTCAGCAAGGTTTCGACGATCGAAGCGCCGCCGAGTTCAGCTTCGGGTGCTTTCAAATCAGCGTTTTCGACATCAAACACTTTGCGCACCAAGGAAAAACCGTTGGAGTGAACGCCGCTTGACGGCAAGGCGATCACTACATCCCCCGCGCGCATGGTCTTGTTATCAATTATCTTATCCTGATCCACAATACCGGTACTGTACCCTGCCAGATCATACTCGTTTTCCGGATAGAAGCCGGGCATTTCAGCCGTTTCTCCGCCGATTAACGCCGCGCCTGCTTGCACACAGCCGTCACATACGCCCTTTACAATCTCGGCAATACGCTCCGGTACATTTTTACCGCAGGCGATATAATCCAGAAAGAAAAGCGGTTTTGCGCCGCTGCAAATGATATCGTTCACACACATGGCAACGCAGTCGATTCCGACCGTATCATGCTTGTCCATCAAAAAAGCAATTTTCAGTTTGGTGCCGACACCGTCGGTGCCCGAAACCAACACGGGATGTTTGGTTTCCGCCAAATCCAAACGAAACAACCCGCCGAAACCGCCAACATCGGAATAAACACCCGGCGTCATGGTTTTGGCAATATGTTTTTTCATCAATTCGACCGACTGATAACCGGCTGTAATATCAACGCCCGCGGCAGCGTAAGCATCCGATTTTGAATTGGTATTCATCGCACTATTCCTTTCCGTTCCAACAATAGGTACACAAGTCACACGGTTCTAAACCGATGGCTTTAATAATATTTTCCAGTGACTGGAATTCCAACGAGGCAAAATGCAGTTGGTCACAAATGTACTGACGCAGTTTTTTACCGCGTTCGGTCGCCCCGTCGGCATATTCCTCGATATACTTAAATCCTTCTTCTCCCTCTAACGCCATAATCACACGACGGGCAATCAGTTCCATATCATTCGTGGATCGGGAAAAGTTCAAATACTTGCATCCGAACATGATCGGCGGACAGGCAGAACGCATGTGAACAGCTTTCGCGCCGCTTTCATACAAAAAGTCAACTGTTTCCTTTAACTGTGTGCCGCGGACAATAGAATCGTCTACAAAAAGCAATTCTTTGTCCTCGATCAGCTGTTTGACAGGAATCTGTTTCATTTTTGCAATGCGATTGCGGTCGGTTTGTTTGCTCGGCATAAAACTGCGCGACCAGGTCGGCGTATATTTAATAAACGCACGGGCAAACGGCACCCCGCTTTCGTTGGCGTAACCGATGGCATGCGGCGTACCCGAATCGGGAACTCCGCCTACATAATCCAAACCGCTGTCCACACCGGATTCCCGATCCATCTGAGCCAACAATTGACCGTTACGGTAGCGCATTTCTTCGACATTTACGCCTTCGTAGGTAGAGGTGGGATAACCGTAATAACTCCACAGAAAGGAGCAAATTCTTTTCTTCTTTCCGGGTGGCAATAACGATATCACTTCATCCGGAGAAAGCTCGACCGCTTCTCCCGGACCCAAATCACGCACGATTTCAAAGCCGAGTTTTTCAGCGGCAAACGATTCAAAGGTAACGGCATAACCGTCTTCCCTTTTGCCGATTTGAAGCGGCAAACGGCCAAATCGGTCGCGTGCGGCAATCAAATGACCGTTTTCCTTTAAAATCAAAATGGACGCTGTGCCTTCAACCGATTCCTGTGCGTAACGGATCCCCTCGGCAAAGTCGCTTTTTTGATCAATAATGGCAGAAACCAACTCGGCGGTATTCACCTGACCGCCGGTCATTGCGTCAAAATGTCCGCCCGAGAAAGCAAAATGCTTTGCAATCAACTCGTCCATATTATTGATGATACCGACAATACAAATTGCATAGGTGCCGAGATGAGACCGTATCAACATCGGCTGCGGATCAGTATCACTGATACACCCGATGGCGGAAGTCCCGCTCATTTCGTCGAAAATCTTTTCAAACTTTGTCCGAAACGGTGCATTGTCGATATGATGAATTTTCCGTTGCAGTCCGATTTGTGCATCATACGCCGCCAAACCGCCGCAACGCGTTCCTAAATGTGAATGATAATCAACGCCGAAAAAAACATCTGTCATGCAGTCTTCACGCGATGTTATGCCGAAAAATCCGCCCATATAATCCTCCGAAATTCAATCTGTCAGGCAAAAAACAGTTCTGATAAGGTCATCGGATCAATATATTTGCCGTTTTTATAAACACGCATATTGCCCGAAGCAATTTCATCAATCAGCATGACATTGCCGTCAGCATCATAACCGAATTCAAATTTGATATCGTAGAGAACCAGTCCCTTTTCTTTCAGATCATCCGCAACGATGCCGGTGATTTTTTGGGTCATTTCTTTAATATCGTCATACTGTTTGGCTGTCATAACGCCCAAATCAATCAAGCCGTCTTTGGTAACAAGCGGATCGCCTTTGGCGTCGTTTTTAAAGGTCATTTCAACATAAGCCGGCAAATCAGCGCCCTCTTCAATATAATCGCTGTAACGGCGGAAGAAGCTTCCGACAGCTTTATGACGGCAGATTACTTCCAAACCCTTGCCGAACACTTTAGCCGGTAAAACTTCCATTGTGGTATCGTTTAAATCCGCGCTGACATAATGTGTTTTAATGCCGGCGGCATTTACCTTTTCAAAGAAATAAATCGACATACGCAGATTGACATCGCCCACACCGTCAATGGTCAATCCGACCGAATTTTCACCGGGATCGAACACGCCGTCTTTCCCGGTACAATCGTCCTTGAATTTCAGCAAATAATTGCCGTTGTCTAACGCAAATACATCTTTTGTCTTTCCGGTGTATACAAGTTTCTTTTCCATCTTACGGATCCCCTTTTTCAGAATTATTTGTTTATAAATTTGCCGCAACCGTTTTGTCTTTTTCCAAAACCGCAGCAGCATCTTTTTGACGCTTATCATCCAGTTTTTCCGCCAAACAATCGTCCTCGACTGCCAAAATTTGCGCGCATAACAACGCGGCGTTGACACCGCCGTTGATGGCAACCGTTGCCACCGGAATACCCGACGGCATTTGAACAGTGGACAAAAGCGCGTCCATCCCGTCTAAAACGGATGATTTACAAGGTATACCGATCACCGGCAAGGTCGTGTTCGCCGCAATAGCGCCTGCTAAATGTGCCGCCATTCCTGCCGCCGCGATGATCGCACCGAATCCGTTTTTGCGGGCATTGACCGAAAAATCCCTTGCTTCTACCGGTGTGCGGTGCGCCGAAAAAATATGTACCTCATACGGAATTTCCAAGCTTTTAAGCGTTTGGACTGCTTTTTCGATAATCGGCAGATCGCTGTCACTGCCCATGACAAGTCCGACTTTTTTCATCTTAAATCCTCCTCAAAAACAAAAAGGGCGCACTAAGACCCCTTTCAGAAAGAAATCTTCGTGTGCCCAGACGGTCGACATCGGGTGAACCCCGTAAAATCTATTCTTTGTTCCTCCGTGGTGCTCCACAAAAATCCGTCAGTCGCAAAGAACAGGAAAATTATAAATCTATTATAACGAAATCTCTTAATTTAGTCAAGGAAAAAATGGCAATACTTTCTTCAGTTGTTTGTAAAAACGCATTCTTTAAACGGCAAGCTGCTTTTAGCTTTCAGATTCCGCGATTTGTTCACAATAAGCGCAGCGAACAGTTGAACCGTCTGCGCTTCTTTTAAACAACGGTTCCAACTCCTGCTCTGTCGATGAAACGCAACGCGGATTTTTACAAACAGCGTTGTGGAAATAGTTTTCTTGCGCTGTTTTTTCCCCGTTTTCAAACAACAGCTTCAGGATCAGTGCCATGCGCATATATTTGCCGTTTTCGACCTGTTTGAAATAACAGGCTCTGGGGTCTTCATCAACCTTCACACTGATTTCATTTACACGCGGCAACGGATGCATTACCTTGCAATCTGCAGACGCAGATCGCATCTTTTCCGCGGTTAAGATATAGCTGTCTTTCAAACGATTATAAGTCTCTATATCGTCAAAGCGTTCACGCTGGATCCGCGTCATGTAAAGGATATCCAAGCACGGCAGAGCTTCTTCCAAAGAAACCGTCTCCTCGAAAGCCAAACCGTGTTTTTCTATTACTTCGGTTTTGACATATTCAGGCAGTTTTAATTCTTCGGGAGAAATTAAAATGAACTTTACCCCTTGATACCTGGACAACGCATTGATCAACGAATGGACGGTTCTGCCGTATTTCAAATCGCCACATAGACCGACGGTCAGATGGTCAAAACGACCCTTTTCACGGTGAATGGTCAGTAAATCCGCCAAGGTTTGTGTTGGATGACAATGCCCGCCGTCGCCGGCGTTGATGACCGGAACCGAGGCATTGCGCGCCGCCACCAGCGCCGCGCCCTCCGAAAAATGGCGTATGGCAACAATATCGGCATAACAACTCACGGTTTTCGCCGTGTCGGCAACGCTCTCCCCTTTTGCCGCCGAAGAAAGGTCGGCGCCGGGCACGGACAAAACTTGCCCGCCAAGTTCATACATCGCCGCTTCAAAGCTCAGGCGCGTACGGGTGGAGGGCTCATAGAAAAGCGTCGCCAGTTTTTTCCCATTGCATTTATCCCTATATTGTTTCGGATGAGCAATAATATCTTCTGCTGCGGCAATCAATTCATCTAATTCCTGCGTTGTTAAATCCAGCGTATCAATGATACTTCTCATGCGTGTTCCCCTATCCAACTTTCGTCCGAAGGATTGTTCCGAAAAGCAATCAACCGTTTGATATCATCGGATTTAATATATCCTTCCTGCGCGGCGACTTCGGCAATACAGTCAAAATCGGTCAGCGAAATGTTTTGAACATCGGCATCAGCAAGACGCTCAATGCCTTTTTTCATGCCATAGGTAAAGATAGAAACAATGCCTAAAACTTCGGCGCCTGCCTCGCGCAAAACCTGAACCACTTCCAAAACACTGCCGCCGGTAGAAATCAAATCCTCCACCACGACGACCTTTTGTCCTTTTTCCAAACGACCCTCAATCTGATTTTGACGACCGTGGTCTTTGGCGCCCGAACGGACATAGCCCATCGGCAGACCCAACAAATGCGCCGTAATAGCGGCATGAGCAATGCCAGCCGTAGAGGTGCCCATTAAGACTTCAACATCAGGATAGTTTTCGCGGATCAGGGTCGCCAAACCGCTTTCGACATCCGAACGAACCTCCGGTGCGGTCAAGGTCAGGCGATTGTCACAGTAAACAGGGCTTTTGATTCCGCTTGCCCAGGTAAACGGTTCTTCCGGACGGAAGAAAACCGCCTTGATTTTCAATAAATCTTTTGCAATAATTTCCTTTAACTCCATTTTGATCTCCCTTTATCCTACAAATTCACGCAAAAACCGCTCATACGCGGCAACCGGGTCTTGTGCGGCGGTAATCGGACGCCCGACCACAATGTAATCAGAGCCGATTTTTTTTGCCTCTTCCGGGGTCATCACGCGTTTTTGATCGCCGACATCGCCATCGGCAAAACGCACACCGGGTGTCACGGTCAAGAAGTTTTTGCCGCATACCTCGTGCACCTTTCCTGCCTCCAACGGAGAGCAAACCACGCCGTCCAAACCGGCTTTTTTGGCGTTGAGCGCATAATGCATGACCACCTGATCTATCGGCTCGCGGATCAGCAGATCCTCGGTCATACTTTGCTGGTCGGTCGAAGTTAACTGTGTGACCGCAATCAGCAAAGGACGGGTGCCGTCGGCACGGGTCAATCCCTCTAACGCCGCCTGCATCATGGCAACCGTTCCGCCGGCATGCAGATTACAAATATCAACATCCAAGTTGGATAAAACCGCCATGGCTTTTTTGACGGTGTTCGGAATATCGTGCAGTTTTAAATCCAAAAAAATTTTGTGACCTCTTTTTTTCAGTTCCCGGACAATGGCGGGACCTTCGGCATAGAAAAGCTCCATCCCGATTTTGACAAACGGCTTTTTGTCGGTAAAGCGATCTAAGAAAGCAAGCGTTTGTTCAGCGCTTGCGAAATCGCAGGCAATGATGACATCTTTACCCATGTTTTACGCCTCCAATAATGGAATTTAATGTTTCAATACGGTATTTGTCCATAGCCGCAGGCAAATCCTCAATAATTTTTTTACAGGCAAACGGGTCCACTAAGTTTGCCGCACCGATTTCGACCGCCGTCGCACCTGCCAGCATCATTTCCAAAACATCCTCAGCAGAGGCAACGCCGCCCATGCCGACCACCGGAATTTTGACAGCGTTTGCGACCTGATAAACCATTCTCAACGCAATCGGGAAAACAGCGGGGCCGGAAAAACCGCCCATTTTATTGGCAAGGACGGGTTGGCGGCTTTTCAAATCAATCCGCATGCCCAATAGCGTGTTGATCAAGCTGATGCCATCGGCTCCGGCATCTTCGCAAGCCTTGGCAATCGCCACAATATCGGTAACATTGGGCGAAAGCTTCACGATAACCGGCTTAACGGTCACGGCTTTTACCGCACGCACCACCTCTGCCGCGGCGTTGGGATCGGTGCCGAAACTCATGCCGCCGCCGTGCACATTGGGACAACTGACATTCACTTCCAACCAGCCGATCTGTTCTTCTTTATCTAACTGCGCGCAGGTGTCGGCATAATCGGACACCGAAAACCCGCTGACATTCGCCATGACAGGTTTCTGAAAGCATTGCTTTAATTTCGGCAATTCCTGCGCGATGACCTGATCGACACCGGGATTTTGTAATCCGACAGCATTGAGCATTCCTGCCGTGCACTCGGCAATGCGCGGTGTCGGATTGCCGAATCTTGCCTCCTTGGTCGTCCCTTTAAACGAAAAAGTGCCAAGACAGTTTATATCGTAAAGCTCGGCAAATTCATAGCCGAATCCAAAGGTGCCGGAGGCGGGAATAACAGGATTATCCAACTCAATCCCGCAAAGATTGACGCTTAATCTTCCCATCGGATTTCCTCCTTTTTGAGCACCGGTCCGTCTTTACAGATCCGTTTATAGCCGGTAATGGTTTTGCAGGAGCAACCCATACAGGCGCCGAAGCCGCACCCCATACGCTCCTCAAAGCTGAACTGACCCGATGTATCGGTTGCCCGGTAGACCGCCTTTAGCATCGGTTCGGGTCCGCAGGTGTAAAAATAACTGTATTCCGGCGGCAGTGCATCGGTAACAAATCCTTTGGTGCCATACGAACCGTCTGCCGTCGTTACCGTGACCTTTGCCCCCAATGCCTCGAATTCTTTTTCGTAAAAGACTTCTTCTTTGGTATTGAATCCTAAAACGACCGAAACCTTTTTTCCGGCTTCAAGAAGTTTTTTGGCAAGCAGATATAACGGCGGTACACCGACGCCGCCGCCCAAAAGAAGCGGCTTTTCACCCGCAACGGTTACATCGTAGCCATTGCCGAGTCCGGTCAAGACATCCAATTCATCGCCGACAGAAAGCTGACTCATCTGCCGAGTGCCGGCACCGACCACTTTATAAACAAGAGTGAGCAACCTCTCATCAACATCGCATACCGAAATAGGACGGCGCAAATACTTGCCCTCCAAACGGATGTTGACAAACTGTCCTGGCGCCGTAATGGCAGAGGTATCCCCCGAAAGCACCATACGGTAAACCGAATCGGTTAACGGATCATTTTCCAAAACGGAAAAAATTCCCTGTTTCATAAGCACTCCTTCTCAGGCGTCAATGGTGGAAACCGTCAAAGTTGTTTCTTCTAATACATCCAACAGTACCTTAACGGTATCTAACGAGGTGAACATGGTAACATTATTTTCGGTTGCCAGACGGCGGATCTTCACGCCGTCGCTTTCCTGCGCGGTTGCGGCAATATTTCTTGTGTTGATGACATAGGCGATATGCCCTTGACGGATCGCATCCGGAATTTCCTCGGCATCTTCGCTGATTTTCTTCAACACATGGGTACGGATCCCGTTTTCAATCAAAAATTTCGCGGTACCTGCCGTTGCTTCGACATTAAAGCCCAATTGATAGAATCTTCTGATTAACGGCAAGGCTTCCTGTTTGTCCTCATCGGCAAGCGTGACAAAGACAGTACCGTAGTTCTGCAGGCGTGTACCCGATGCCTGCAGCGCCTTATACAACGCACGGTTGAGTTTATCGTCATAGCCAATTGCTTCGCCGGTCGATTTCATTTCGGGAGAAAGATAGGCGTCCAAGCCTTTGATTTTATTAAAGGAGAAGACCGGCACCTTAACATAATAACGGTTTTTCTCTTCGGGATAGATATCAAAGATACCCTGCTCTTTCAAGCTTTTGCCGAGAATGACATCGGTGGCGATATCCGCCAAGCTGTATCCGGTCGATTTTGACAGGAACGGAACGGTTCTGGAAGAACGCGGATTCACTTCAATAATGTAAACATTATCCTCCCGATCCACAATAAACTGAATATTGTAAAGACCGACGATCCCTATCCCCAAGCCAAGTTTTTTTGCATACTGCAAAATAATGCCCTTGACCCGGTTGGAAATGCTGAAAGTCGGGTAAACGCTGATCGAGTCGCCCGAATGGATGCCGGTACGCTCCACCAATTCCATGATACCCGGCACGAAGACATCTCTGCCGTCGCAGATGGCGTCGACCTCAACCTCTTTCCCCTGAATATACTTATCGACCAATACCGGTTTGTCGGCATCAATTTCAACGGCGGTTTTCAGGTAATGACGCAGTTGTTCCTCGTTGGCGACGATCTGCATGGCGCGGCCGCCCAATACAAAGGAGGGGCGAACCAAAACAGGATATCCGATTTCTGCCGCGGCGGCAACGCCGTCTTCGATCTTGGTGACAGCCTTGCCCTTTGGCTGCGGTATATTCAGCTCGGATAAAATCTTTTCAAAAGAATCACGGTTTTCGGCGCGTTCGATTGCGGCGCAATCTGTACCGATGATCTTTACCCCCCGATCCATCAGCGGCTGTGCGAGATTGATCGCCGTTTGACCGCCCAGCGACGCAATAACACCCTGCGGATTTTCAAAGTCCACAATCGCCATGACATCTTCGGGTGTCAACGGCTCAAAATAGAGTTTATCCGCCGTGGTATAATCGGTCGAAACGGTTTCGGGGTTGTTGTTGATGATAATCGCCTCATAACCGGCGCGTTTGATGGTCTGTACCGCGTGAACGGTGGAATAGTCAAATTCCACACCTTGACCGATACGAATCGGTCCGGCGCCCAGAACGATCATCTTCTTTTTATCGGTCAGGCGCGAAGCGTTTTCGCCGGTATAGGAAGAATAGAGATAAGCAATGTATTTGCCGGTATGCAGGGTATCCACCATCTTGAAAATCGGCAGAATACCGTGCTCCTTCCGCATTTTATAGACATCGACTTCCGGCATCTGCCAAACCGAAGCAATATATTGATCGGAAAAACCGATCATTTTCGCTTCTTTCAAAACGCCGGTATCACCGATGTTTTGCGCCAATCTTTTCTCTGCCGCCACAATTTTGGCAAAGGATTCCAAAAACAACGGCGTGATCATGGTAATCTCATGTATTTTTTGAATTTCAACACCGCGACGAAGCAGTTCAAAAATTGCATAAATATTATCATCACGGAATGCCGCAATGTATTGAAGTAACTGTTCCTCTGAATAGGCGTCGAATTTTGCCAGCCGGAAGTGACAAACGCCGGTTTCCAACGAACGGACAGATTTCAGCAAGCATTCTTCCAGCGTGGAGCCAATGCCCATGACCTCGCCGGTCGCCTTCATCTGAGTACCTAAAATATTCGGTGCGTCGGCGAACTTATCAAACGGGAAACGCGGGAATTTAGCAACGATATAATCCAAGCTCGGTTCAATAGCGGCGGTTCCGCCGGCAACAGGGATATCCTCCAGCGCCATGCCCATGGCAATCTTGGCGGTGACGCGTGCAATCGGGTAACCGCTTGCTTTGGACGCCAATGCGGAAGAACGCGACACGCGCGGATTCACTTCAATCAGGAAATACTCGCTCGTATACGGATTTAAAGCAAACTGAACATTACATCCGCCCTCGATCTTTAATTCACGGATGATCTTAATGGCGCTGTCGTTGAGCATTTTCAAATCATGGTCATTCAGCGATAAAATCGGTGCGACAACAATGGAGTCACCGGTATGAACGCCGACAGGGTCGACATTTTCCATTCCGCAAATGGTGATCGCGGTATCGTTAGAGTCGCGCATGACTTCAAACTCGATTTCCTTAAAGCCTTTGACGCTCTTTTCAATCAAAACCTGATGCACCGGTGAAAGCTTAAAGGCATTCAGTCCGATTTCTTCCAATTCGGCTTCATTTTCGGCAAAGCCGCCGCCGGTACCGCCGAGGGTAAACGCCGGGCGCAATACGACCGGATAACCGATACGGTTTGCCGCCGCCTTAGCTTCTTCAATACTGTAGGTAATTTCTGAAGGAATGACCGGCTCTCCGATGGATTCACACATTTCCTTAAACAATTCACGGTCTTCGGCGCGTTCAATGCTTTCCCCTGAAGTGCCCAGCAGCTCGACGCCGCATTCCTTTAAAACGCCTTTTTTCTCCAATTGCATTGCAAGATTCAATCCGGTTTGCCCGCCGATGCCGGGGACAATAGCGTCAGGGCGCTCATAGCGCAGAATTTTTGCAATATATTCCAAGGTCAACGGTTCCATATAAACCTTGTCGGCGATGGTGGTATCGGTCATGATTGTTGCCGGATTGGAGTTGCAGAGGATCACCTGATACCCCTCTTCTTTTAATGCCAGGCACGCCTGCGTACCGGCATAGTCAAATTCCGCCGCCTGACCGATTACGATCGGACCGGAACCGATAATCAATACCTTTTTAATGTCTGTTCTCTTTGCCATCTTTGCTTCCTCCGTATGATTTTATTGACTGATAAACGATTGTACCGTTATGCAATGTATAGCAACATTTTCCAAAGACCGACAGGCCGGAAAACGGGGTTGCTCTTCCTTTGGAAAGAAAGTCGTCAGGATCAATCAAATATTGTTCGTTCAGATCCCAAACCGAACATTCTTTGCCGAGCGGAATACCGAACCGCTTGCGCGGGTTGATTGCCAACAGTTCAATTAATTTCTCTAACGGCAGTACACCGTTCTTGACGAAATAGGTATACAAAAGCGGAAATGCCGTTTCAATCCCGACGATCCCGAAGGCGCTCTTTTCAAGACCTCTCGCCTTTTCTTCGGCGCTGTGCGGCGCATGGTCGGTTGCAATCATATCAATGGTGCCGTCCAAAACGCCCTCGATCAACGCTTTTCTGTCTTCGGTCGAGCGCAACGGCGGGTTCATTTTAAAGCGACCGTCTTCCTGCAGATCATTCTCATCCAAAATTAAGTAGTGCGGCGCTGTTTCGCAGGTCACATCGACCCCATCCGCCTTGGCGCGACGAATCAAATCCACACTTTCCTTGCAAGAAATATGGCAGACATGATACGCACAACCTGTTTCTTTCGCTATTTTTAAATCGCGCTCGATCGGTTTCCATTCGCTTTCACTGCAAATTCCGCGATGCCCGTGTTTTGCGGCATAAACACCCTGATGAATATAACCGCCGTGCAACAAGGAATTATCTTCGCAGTGCGCGACAATCATTTTATGGAGTGATTTCGCTTTCAGCATCGCTTCAAGCATTTTTTCTTCCGACTGCACTCCCCTGCCGTCATCCGAAAACGCGATTACCCGATCAGCCATTTCCGCCATTGCCGAAAGCTGTTCTCCGGCTTGTCCGACCGTAATGGCGCCATAAGGGTAAACGCCGATGACTGCGTTTTCTTTTATCAGGTTCTCCTGTTCCTGCAAGTGGGATAAACAATCGGGCACAGGGTTCAGATTCGGCATGGTGCAAACAGCGGTATATCCGCCGTGCGCCGCCGCCATGGAGCCGGATTTTACGGTCTCTTTATAAGAAAATCCCGGTTCGCGAAAATGCACATGCACATCGCAAAAACCGGGAAAAACAACATATTCTTTTTTCGGATCCAGCGGAAGAGACAATACCGTTGTTGAAAAATCTGAATCAGAAAGGTATTCCGGAAGCAAAATCTGTACATTGCCATTGCTCGTTGCCATACCGATCTCCTCCTTATAAAAAATGCCTTACCAAAATCGGCAAGGCAGAAAGTCACACCAAAACAGACACGGCAAAAAAGCCCCGTCCTGTCCTTTCATCTTACCGACCTCTCTGTGCCGACTTAAAGATTATCTTTAATTTTTAATATTATACCATGTTCTTTCCGAACTGTCAACAAATTTATTCTACAATATACGGTATTAAATCTGCGTTGTAAAGAGATGTGAACCATTTTCGTTAAAAAAAGAAGAAATGGTATAATGTTTGCAGTTGCTTTGAAACGGAGCCTTAGGCGTAGTGAA
>JAFWUH010000017.1 GCA_017524165.1 Clostridia bacterium
ATCCTCTACCCGCACCAAAGCGCCTTCGGCTTCCAAATCCTCAACAATGGCTTTGCGTGCTTCGTAACGGTCCATCCCGGCATACTTCGGATAATCCGCGACGATTTTGGCGTCCTCGGTCAAAACATTGATGACCTCCAAATTATGACGCAAACCGACTTCAAAGTCGTTCGGGTCATGTGCCGGTGTGATCTTCACAACGCCGGTCCCGAAATCGACCTCTACATAATCATCCGCAACGACCGGGATTTCCCGGTGAACAAGCGGCAAAATCAAGGTTTTCCCGACAATATCTTTGTAGCGTTCATCATTCGGGTTAACGGCAACGGCAGTATCGCCGAGCAATGTTTCGGGACGGGTGGTTGCCAGTTCCAAATAGCCGCTTCCATCCTTGAAAGGATAACGCAAATGCCAAAAATGTCCGGCCTGCTCCTCATATTCCACCTCGGCATCGGAAATGGAAGTCTTACAATGCGGACACCAGTTGATGATACGCTCGCCGCGATAGATCAAGCCTTTCTCATATAAGGAAACGAACACTTCACGAACCGCTTTGTTACATCCTTCATCTAAGGTAAAACGCTCCCGATCCCAGTCACAGGAGGAACCCAGTTTTTTCAACTGTTCAACAATGCGGCCGCCGTACTGTTTCTTCCACGCCCAGGCGCGCTCCAAAAATCCTTCACGGCCGAGATCTTCCTTGGTAAGACCCTCTTTTTTCATGCTTTCAACAATTTTCGCCTCAGTAGCAATCGAAGCATGGTCGGTGCCGGGCAACCACAAGGTATCATAGCCCTGCATCCGTTTAAACCGAATCAGGATATCTTGCAACGTTTCATCCAGGGCATGTCCCATATGCAACTGCCCGGTAATATTCGGTGGCGGAATCACGATCGTAAAGGTTTCTTTACCCTCGTGGCGTTCTGCATGGAAGTATTTTCCGTCGAGCCACATTTGGTAAATCCGATCTTCGACCTCTTTCGGATCATATTGTTTTGCTAATTCTTTATTCATGGAAAAAAATCACTCCGATTTTTCAAATATTTCCTTTTATGAAATCATCTTATCAGGCAACAATACTATTGTCAACGAATTTTTTAAGCGTTTGCATTCGGTTGACGGCATCGGGAAACGAATTTTCACAGAAAACTTCGGCTCCCGATGTTTTTTTATCAAAATTGCATTTGTTCCTGTTGTGCGGTGCCGGACGGCTGATAGCTTCCCGCCGCCGGCAGATTTTTCGTCCGGTAACGGTGTTCGTTTTCCAGTTTCCCCGGCTCATAGATTTCGGCAGAGAAAATCCGTTGTCCGCGTTTTTGCGTCATCACCAGGATTCCGCCGCTGTTCTTGGTGGTCTTACCCGAAATCGCCGCCGAGTTGACCAACAGCCTTCTGCCGTTGGTGGAAACGAGCAACAAATCGGTTGCCGCCGGCAAAAACAGTACCGTATGCAAAACAAACTTTTCGCAATAAGCATTGAGCAGTTTTTTGCGATTGGTTTTGGTTTGATAGGACAAAAGCGGAATTTTTGCCACACGGCCGTTATCGAAGACAAAAATCATTTCTCCCGCATAATCATGGGTAACAACCATATAAACGGGATTTTCTCCCTCTTCAAAATCCAAAACGCCGGCAACATAATCTCCCAGCAGGCTGGCTTTGCTTTCCGGGAAATCCGACACTCTTGCCTTGTAAACCTGTTGTTTGTTGGTAAAGAAAAGCAATTCCGCCGCATTGTCTGTTTCGATCGTTTGCAGAATTTCATCCTCATCCTTTAGCTTCTGTTCCTTGCTCATACGCAGGGATTGCGGCGAAATCTTTTTAAAGTATCCGTCTTTGGTAAAGAACACGGTATAGGGTGAGCGGTCCGCCTCCTCCGATTCATCGGCGATCCGATTTTCCTCGGCGCTGATAATCTGCGTCCGACGGTCTTTACCGTACTTTTTCATTACTTCTTGCAGTTCCTTGACGATAATCTTTAAAACCCGACTCCTGGATTTTAAAATATCCTCTAATTCGGCGACCTGCTCTTCCAACGATTTAATTTCATCCAACTGTTTGAGAATATATTCTCGGTTTAAATGGCGCAATTTAATTTCCGCAACATATTCCGCCTGTAATTCATCAATGCCGAAGCCGATCATTAAGTTCGGAACCACTTCGCGTTCTTCCGCCGTTTCACGGACGATTTTGATAGCTTTATCAATGTCCAGCAAAATTTTTTCCATGCCGTGTAAACGGTGTAGCCGTTCTTTGGCTTTGGCAAGCTGGAAGAAGACCCGACGGCGGACACATTCCGTTCGGAACGCTACCCATTCGGAGATAATTTCCTTGACCCCCATCACACGGGGCGAGCCGGCAATCAAAATATTAAAGTTACAGGAAAAGCTGTCCTGCAACGGCGTCGAACGGAATAATTTTTTCATCAGTTTTTCCGCATCAACACCTTTTTTGAGGTCGATGGTGATTTTCAGACCGTCCAAATCGGTCTCATCACGAACATCATTGATTTCGGTGATCTTCTTGGCTTTCACCAAATCAACGATCTTTTCAATGATCTGTTCGCTGGTTGCCGTCGGCGGAATCTCGGTAATTTCAATACATTTCGCATCGGCGTCATAGCGGTAAACGCCGCGTACCCGAAAACTGCCGCGTCCGGTTTCGTAGATCCGTTCCATCTCATTGCGGTCATAAAGCAACTGTCCGCCGATCGGGAAATCGGGTGCCAACAAGGTATCCGACACATTACAGTCGGGGTCTTTAATGTAAGCTATCGTTGTTTCGCAGACCTCCCGCAGGTTAAACGGGCAGATCGAACTTGCCATACCGGCGGCGATGCCCATATTGGCGTTAACCAATACCGTTGGAAAGGAAACCGGAAACAGTACCGGCTCTTTCATCGTCGCATCATAGTTATCGACAAAATCCACGGTATCCTTATCAATATCGTTGAACAATTCCGCCGCAATAGGTGCCAATTTTGCCTCGGTATACCGGGCGGCGGCATATTGCATATCGCGGGAATATGCTTTACCGAAAGAACCCTTGGACGCCACAAACGGATGGAGAAGCGCCTCGTTTCCCTCGGATAATCGCACCATGGTTTCATAGATGGCGGCATCCCCATGAGGATTGAGCTGCATCGTCCGTCCGACAATGTTGGCGGACTTGATGGTGCCGCCCTTTAACAGCCCCATCAGATACATGGTATAAAGCAGTTTCCGGTGAGAAGGTTTAAAACCGTCGATTTCCGGAATGGCACGCGAAACAATAACGCTCATGGCATAGGGCATAAAATTGGATTTCAGCGTTTCGGTGACATGGCTTTCCACCACAGTGCCCGCCCCGGCAATATAGGCGTTTGCGTTCTTTCTGCGACGAACCGGTTTTTCTTCTTTTTTCTTCCTCGGAGCCATTGATTTTCTCCTTTATCTTTTTACGAGATATCGGCGTCATCCATATACAGATAACCGTTTTCCGAAATATACTCTTTTCTGCCCTGCAAGTTATCCCCCAATAAAAGAT
>JAFWUH010000018.1 GCA_017524165.1 Clostridia bacterium
CTTGATTCCTTGGATTTCTCTTAAGAATCGTCGGGTCCTTTTTCTTGTCGTTGTTTAATTTTCAAGGTCCGTTTCTTGCCCCCGTTTTTCGGGCGCCTGATTATAATACCACATCATCCTCCCCTTGTCAACACTTTTTTTTAAAAATTTTTTGGATATTGTCAAGGGTTGTCGACAACCGCTATATCTTGTGGTTTCTGCCCGAAACCAACCACTTTTTCGGAAAAATTTATTCTGCCAACCCTTCTGAAATACCCAGTAAAACAATGCCGACGATGACTGCCGCAACACAAGCATACTGCCCGGCTTTGAGCTTTTCCTTAATAAATATACGGGCAAGAATCGCCGAGACGATACAATAAGACGCGACCATCGGTGCGGCGAGCATGGGCTTGCTTGCCATGGCGTACACATAAAAAATTTGTCCGCCCTCTTCGCACAACGCGGCAACGCACTTGCTTTTTTCGGTTTTGGCGAACGGATTATAGGCTTTTTTGTTTTTGATCAACAGAAAGAGCCATGCGATGATTCCCGCAACAAAAAAGGTCAGTCCGTAAAGGATCAGCACATCCATTTCGCCGAGTCCGAGTCCGGCGTCTTCGTCCAGGATGATACCGTCCGCCGCCGTGCCGATGGTATCAAAAATGCAGTAAAGAACGGGAAACAGCAACGCCAGCGCGCCGAAACGGTATTTTCTATCCTCTTTCGCCATACCGCTTTCCGCCGAAGCCAGCCGCTGTTCCACCACCGCCAGCGCGATCACGCCGACAACAATAATTGCCGTTCCGACGATATCAAGAACCGAAAATTCTTCAAAAAAGCTGCCGATATGTCCTTTTGCCGAGAAATATGCAAACATCGCCACCGCAGAGAACGCGCCCGAGGCGTTTTGCACCGGCGAAACAATCGAGACTTCCAAATATCGCAGTCCGGCGTAGCCGATCACCATGGATATAATGTAAGAAAGCGACGCCGGTGAATACCGGACCGCATTGGTCAGCAATGCCGACACGGAAAATTTTGTTTCGGAGAAAGGCATTAAAGCGACCGCGAAAACGCCCATCACCAGGCCGACCCAAACCGCTATTTTAAGGTGAGAATAACGGTCCTTTTCCTCGGTGCCGTTTTTATAAAAGAGGTCGGCACAACCCCAAAACAACATACATGCTAACGATAAGATAAACCACATAATAAAACATTCCTTTTCATTAAATCGGTCAGGACTCTTTGTCCTGACCGATAACTTCAATTATTTACCTTGCAGTCCCACCTGTGGGCGATCTGCTTTATTTTTCCTCTTCTGCAAGTCTGCGTGCAAATTCGCTCAATTCCTCTGTGGAATAAAATTCCAGGGTCAGGGTACCTCTGCCGTTGCCGGATGGTATTATGTTAACCTTTCGGTGCAGTTCGCCGCGCAGTGAGATTTCCACCTCTCTGAAAAAGGTATTCTTTTCGACCGGCGCTTTCTTTACCGCAGGGCGCTTTCGCTCGGTCGCCATTTTTTCGAGCTCTCGCACCGAAGCGCCGTCCGCCGCCGCTAACAGCATCTTTTGACGAAGCGCAGCGTCGTCGCAAGCCAACAACGCTCTGGCGTGTCCTGCCGAAATAACGCCCGTCCGCAAAGCTGTCAGTTCGTCTTCCTCCAAACGAAGCAGGCGCAAAGCATTCGCCACCGCGCTGCGTGATTTGCCTACCGTCTCGGCAACCTGTTCCTGCGTCAAACCGTAGGTCTCCATCAGCGTATGGAAGCCGAGCGCTTCTTCCACGGCGTTCAAATCTTCGCGTTGAAGATTTTCCACCAGCGCAACCTCCATATACGCGCGATCGTCCATTTCTTTGATAATTACCGGCACTTCTTTTAATCCCGCCATGCGACACGCCCGCCAACGGCGTTCACCGGCAACAATCTGATAGGTTCCTCCCGTCAGGGGACGAACAATGATGGGTTGCAGTAAACCGTGCTTTGCAATACTGTCTGCAAGCTCCGCCAGTGCATTTTCATCAAAATCCCGCCGCGGCTGATCTTTATTCGGTTCGATATCAGCAAGCGTTACGGTGACCGCACCGCTCGGATCGGTTGCGTTTTCGTTAAACAAAGCCTCCAAACCTCTGCCGAGGCCGCCTTTTTTTCCTGCCATCAAATTCCCCTCCTGTTTCGTTTTAACAGCTCTTTTGCCAGCTCGTTATATGCCTCACTGCCCTTAGAGCGCTTATCGTAATACTGAATCGGCATGCCGTAGCTCGGCGCTTCGGAAAGCCGCACCGCGCGCGGAATGGTTGTTTTATATAGTTTTGTGGCAAAATACTTTTTGATTTCCCCGACTACCTGTTGCGTTAAATTCAATCGACCGTCAAACATGGTCAGGACGATGCCCTCGATCTCCAAGGTCGGATTATACAAGCGTTTGACCTGCCGAACCGACGCCATCAACTGCGACAACCCTTCCAACGCATAATACTCGCACTGCAACGGCACCAAGACGGTATCGCTGGCAGCCAAGGCGTTAATGGTGACCAATCCCAAAGATGGCGGACAATCAATTAAAATGTAATCATAGCGTTCCCGAACCGGCGCCAACGCCTTTTTCATCTGCGCCTGGCGGTGATCGGACTCAATCAAATCAATTTCAGCCGCCGCCAAATCCATGGAGGAGGGGATGACCGAAACATTTTGAAACGCCGTTGTGCAGATTGCGCCGTCGGCTTTGGCTTTGCCGATCAGCAATTCATAGGTGGAAATCGTGCCGCTTTTTTTCGCGATGCCATATCCGCTGGTGCTGTTGCCCTGCGGATCGGCGTCGACCAGCAAAACTTTTTTGCCTGCCAACCCAATGCCTGCCGCTAAATTTACCGCCGTCGTCGTTTTGCCGACGCCGCCTTTTTGATTGACAATGGAAATAATCTTTCCCATAAGATTCCCCACTTTAATATGTATAAATAATATTATATATATATATTAATAAATAATGCAAAAATGTTTCACATGAAACATCCTTGCAAATCCCCACGCGCGTAAAATGTTCCTTGCCTTCAACCGCTGCGTGGCAATCAGCAGAAAATATTATATCACTAATTTGTTTAAAAGTAAACAGCAAAAAAAGAAAAGCCGACAAAAATCGGCTTTTGTTTCATTAAGTTTTATCTCCGGCTTTAAATGCCCATGAGGCGAGATACCCGAAAAAAACCGCCGCCGCGATGCCTGCCGCCGTTCCGGTCAGTCCGCCTGCCAACACCCCGACCCATCCGTATTCGCGGACGGCTTCTTGCACCCCTTTTGCCAACGAGTATCCAAATCCGGTCAGCGGCACCGTAGCGCCCGCTCCTGCGAACTCGACAAACGGTTCATAAAAACCGATGGCGGTCAAAACAACCCCTGCCACCACATACGAGACCAAAATCCGTGCCGGCGTCCACTTGGTGTAATCAATTAACACTTGTCCGATTACACACAGCCCGCCGCCGACAGCAAAAACGATTATATACTGCAACAAGCTACTCATAGCACACCTCTGTTTGTTTCACGTGAAACATTTTTGTCAAACATAGTATTTCCCGGAAATTTATTTCTATTCTTCTAAAAAACCTTTTAACTGAAACTGCACTTTCTTCCACGGCAAAAACAGCGCCCTGCACGGTTTTTGAAACGGTGATAGTGAAAAAAGTGCTGCGCTACACCGCTTGTGTCCTAAAAAGCGATTCAGCTGAAGGCAGGAGACGCTCCGCCACGGTGTAAACTGTCGCATGAATTGACCTCCCCGAAAGCCCTTTATAAAAAAGACCCGATTCCGTGTTTGATTTCTTAAAAGCTGATAAACAAAGAAAAAAAGCTTGTTTGCTTCCCTTTGGTTCAAAAAAGGAAGCAAAACCAGATCATCCTTTCTCATCGACGGTCCGCCTGAAAAAGAAACGGTCAAGGAGGAACGCCCGATCAACCAAAACAGCCACGATTGTTCGCACGAAATCGCATGAAGACGCGCAATGCGAAACACAACCTCCCGCCGCACTAAAAATCCCTGCACGACCGTCACCGTCTGCTGTCCGAAACCGATCTTCTTGGCAAAGTTTTGCCCAAACGAACGAAAAAAAGCCGCCAAAAACGCCCCTAACAGTAACAGAAGAATCAATTTTGCCATCGGCGCAATAAACGAGTCTTCCTTCAAAACAATCTGTTCCACATCAAGGACAATTTGCGCCGAAAAAGCAACAGGAAGAACCCTTTCCAGCCTTCTTACCTGCGTAATTACAGAAAAAATTACCAGCGCGCCGCTCACAAAGGAAGCCGAGCCAAGCGCACCCCCAATCCATCGAAAATGGGCAAATTGAACGGTTTCAAGCCGGGTTTCGCCGCCCAAAAGGCGCTCGGTCAAAAGATTTGCCGTCTGTTGCCGGAAGCTTGCCTTGCAAAACGGTCTTTTTCGTCGATCCGCGTCACAATATATGCTTACCGATACCGTGTGAAAAAGGGCGTCAATCAGCGAAACCGATTTTGTTACCGAAGAAATGTTTTGGCAGGCGATTCGCCTTTCCCGTCGAAAAATCAGACCGCTTTGCACCGATAAAACCCCGTTAAAAACCTTTATTTTAAGGGCTTTTATCTGCAACGCAGACCACAAAAAAACCACCGTAACCGAAAAATTTTCCCAGGAAAAAAAGCCTCTGAAACGCCCTGTCATCAGGTAGGTAACAGCTTCTTTCAAAAAGGGCAAAAACAGAATCCAAACGGTACTTTTTAAGCGTCCGATGACGGTAATCGGATGTACGGAAAACTGCTCTTTCATGACAGATTTTCCGTCAAAAAGCCAAGGATCTTTTCGGTCTCTTTTCGCGATAATTCCGGCATGAACGCCCGCTTCCGTGCCGCCTTAAAGACAACGCTAAAAAGCCCAAACAGCGCAGAAAACGGGGTTGAAACCGCCGTCACCGTCAGGACGGCGGTATTGGGAAACAGATAGATCTTGTGAAAAACCATGCCGCGTTCCAGCCGAAGGAAATCTTTCTCGATCAGCAGGGAAAAGGTTTTTAAATAGAGCGGAAGAATTGTGACAATGATTCCGTTTCCCAAGAGGAAAAAAATTCCGATTCCCACGCGCACCCAAAAAACACGCGGCAAGAACAAAAGAAGCACCCCCGATAAGACAGCCACGAGAAGAAAACCTCTCATTTGCCACAAGATTCGGGTGTGCTTGGAAAGTTGGAATTTCATGCCGTTTCTGCGCTCCTTTCGGATAGATACGGCATTATTTTTCCTTGATTTGCCGCCAATATTCCGCAAATCGTTGCTCGGTTTTATTGTCGCCGAAACGGTAATACTTTTTATGCTTGATCGCGTCGGGCAGATACTGTTGCTTTACATAGTGATGCGGATAATCATGCGGATAAAGGTAGTTTTGACCCTTGACCGGTGCGTCTTCCCCGTCAAAATGCTTGTTTTGCAGTTGCCGCGGGATGGGACCGCCAACGCCGCGTGCCACATCCTCCATTGCCTCATTGATCGCCATATATGCCGCGTTGGACTTCGGCGCGGTTGCCACCAGGATCACCGCATTGGCAAGCGGAATCCTCGCTTCAGGCAGACCGACCGTCATGGCGGTATCGACCGCCGCCTGAACGATGGGAATGATTTGCGGATAGGCAAGACCGACATCCTCGTTGGCGCAGACTAAAAGCCGCCGGCAGGCACTTGGCAGATCACCCGCCGCCAATAACCGCGCCAAATAATAGACGGCGGCGTCGGGATCCGAGCCGCGCATGGATTTTTGATAGGCGGAAACGATATCATAATGCTCGTCCCCGTCGCGATCATACCGCGCAGCCGATGAAATCGGCAGTTCCTCGCCCACCGTAATTTCGGTTTCGTTCTCCTCGGCTGTCATGACCGACAGTTCCAACATATTCAACGCCCGACGGACATCGCCGCCTGCCGCTCCGGCAATGGTTTGAATGCTTGCCGGTGAAATCACCACCGATTTGCCGCGTTCTTCGGACAAAAACCGAACCGCGCGCTCTACCACCGGGATAATGTCCGCGGTGGTTAACGCCTTAAATTCAAAGACCGACGAACGGCTTAAAATGGCGTTATAAACATAAAAATAGGGGTTTTCGGTGGTCGAAGCAATTAGCGTAATATCACCGTTTTCAATATAGGAAAGCAAAATCTGTTGTTGTTTTTTGGTAAAATACTGGATCTCATCCAGGTACAACAAAATGCCGTTTTCGGTCTCAAAGGTTCCGATGGACCCGATAATTTCCTTGATATCGGCGGTCGAGGCGGTGGTGGCGTTCAAATAGCAGAGTTTTTTATGGCAACGGTCGGCAATAATTCGCGCAACGGTGGTTTTTCCGATGCCCGACGGACCGTAAAAGATCATATTCGGCAGATCGCCGGAATCGACGATCCGACGCAAAACCTTGCCTTCTGCCAACAAATGTGCCTGACCGGCAACCTCATCAATGGAAGTCGGGCGCACACGGTCTGCAAGGGGTGCTTTCATAGTTGTCCCTCCGTTTCGTTTTCCATTATAATGCATTTTACCGCTTTTTTCAAGAACAATTGTTCCGCTGATTTGCGGTCATGAAAAGACCGCCTCGGACATATTCTTTATTATCTGGAGGCGGTTTTGTTGCGAAAAACGGTTTTTATTAAAAATGCGGTGATTTTGACCGTTTCTTCCCTGATTTTACGGTTTGCGGGAATCATCTTCAAGGTGTGGCTTGCCGCCGCCATCGGCTCCGAGGGCATCGGACTGTATCAGTTGGTCTTTTCGGTCTATGTGCTGGTTTCCACCTTTGCGACTTCGGGCATTTCTACCGCCGTGACGCGATTGGTCGCTGATGAAACCGCGCTTGGCAGTCGCGCCGGCGTCCTGAAAATTCTGCGGCGTTGCATTGAATTGACCCTATTGATTGCGTTTCTTTCTCTCGTAGCGGTTTACGGCAGTGCCGATTGGCTTGCCGCGCGGGTTTTAGGCGATTCCCGTGCCGCTCCGGCATTAAAGATTCTGTCCTTTTCCCTGCCGTTTATGGGACTTTGTTCCTGCTTTCGCGGGTATTTCATTGCCCGGAGAAAAGCAACGCCGACCGCTTTTTCTCAGCAACTGGAACAGGCGGTACGCATTGCCGTCGTGCTGTTGCTCGTGCGGCGTTTTGCCGCCCGCGGTCTGACCTTTACCTGCGGCGTTGTTTTATTAGGCGATACCCTTGCCGAGGCGTCTTCCGCCTTGTTTTTGTGGCTTCTCTATTTGTCGGACAAAAAGAAATTGTCGACCCTATCGGGGCGTGCGCGACCGCCGTTCGGTATTCTTCGTGCGATTTTACATATTTCTCTGCCGATTACGGCGGGACGCTACTTAAACAGCGGTCTGCGCGCGGGAGAAAATATTCTGATGCCGAAAGCGCTTGATTCCTATCGCGGCGGCGGAAATTCGCTGTCACAGTTCGGCATGATCAAAGGAATGGCATTGCCGATTCTCTTTTTTCCGTCGTCCCTGCTGAACGCCCTATCCACGCTGTTGATCCCCGAAATGTCCGAGGCGGCGGCGCGCGGGAGAAATGGACTTGTTCGTATGGCGGTCGAGCGGATCCTGCGCATTACGGTACTGCTTTCCTTTTTTTGTACGGCGGTATTCCTGTTTGGCGGAGAAGAAATCGGTATACTGGTATACAAAAGCAAAACGGTCGGCTTGTTGCTTTGCCAACTCGCCCCGATCATCCCCCTGATGTACTTAGACAGCGTTTCCGACGGTATCCTAAAGGGACTGGATCAGCAACGCTTTACCTTTTTTACCGCCATCGGGGATTCTTCCCTGCGGATCATCCTGATCCTTTGGCTGGTTCCGCGCTTCGGTCTGCTCGGGTTTTTAGGGATCATGTATTTTTCCAACTTCTTGACCGGCAGTTTAAATGTCGGGCGGTTGCTTTGGGTCAGCGGTGCGCGGTTTGATGTGGCGCGGGTGCTCTTTTTTCCCTTTTCGGCGGCGCTCGGTCTGATGGTCTTTCTTCGGGAGATCCTGCATTTGTGCGGTCTCGGCGCCGGGCTGCCGTTTATTCTTCTGCTTTGCGCCGTCGGATTACCGCTTTATCTGTTTTTACTCTTTCTCCTCGGTGCCGTTTCGTGGGACGATTTAGCGGAATTTCGCATAAAATAATGTCTACTGAACAAACGCCGACACGCCGTCGGCATTTGTGAAAAAGCGTTTGAAAAACGCTTTTTCTGCCAAAATCGATGATTTTGACAGTCACATCCATTGAAATGACTGCTTAGCGAGCAAAGCGTTTGCTCGCTAAATGCAAGGATTTTTGGGATTTTCCGAAAAATCCTTGCATTTTAAACAAATCAAAAAGCCCTTCAGCTATCGCTATTAGTAGCTTTTTGATTTGTTCAGCAGACATTAAAATAAAAAAAGCGTTTGGATTCATCTGTCCAAACGCTCTTTTTTCTGTAATAGTTCCGCATTTCGTGAAATCGGTTGCTTTCCGCGCCAGGCATAGGGACGCCCTTCAGCGGATTCGCCGGGGGTATAGGTCTCGCGATATCCCTCCCGAAAACCGGCAAACGGTTTGATTTGTACGCCCCGATTCATGGGACAGACATCCGCACAGCGGTCACACCCCCACAATAATCCGTTCTCCACCAGGGCGTTTTGCTCCGCCTCGGTCAAGTCGCCCTTTTTTTGTGTGACCGCAGACAAACAGTCCATGCCTGTATTTTTCTTTGGACACGCCGTTAGACAGGCGTTGCACGCCAGACAAGAAAACACCCTCGGCTCGCAAAAAACCGGCAAATCGGTCACAATCTCGCCCAAAAAGACCCAACTGCCGTATTTTTTGGTGATCAGCAGTCCGTTTTTGCCGACGACGCCGAGTCCCGCCGCCGCCGCGGTATGCACTTCAGGAATCGGCGAATTATCCTGAAACGATACAAAAGTATTTTCCGGGAAAAGGGCGGAAAGCTTTTCGCATGCCCGCGATAAAACCGGCGCCAAAACGGCATGATAATCCGGCACCGCGGCATATCGGCTGAGGTAACGCGGCGGTTTGTCCTGCACGCGGTAGGGGAATGCCATCATGACCACCGTCTGCGCGTTTTTCGGCAATCGACCGAGTGCGCGGCAGGGCAACAGATGCTGTTCCACATAAGAAAACGGACAAAACCCGACCTCTTCAATGCCCTCCTGCGCCAAAACAGTTAAAATTTTATTTTTCACGGCGCACCTTTTCAAAAAAATCAGTCATCAGCGACCGACAATCATCTTCACAAATGCCGCCCTTGATTTGAGGACGGCTTTCAAACGGATAACTGCAAAGGTTGAGCAGACTGTCCATACAGCCGGCACGCAGATCGTAGGCGCCGAAAACCACCTCTTTGATCCGCGCGTTAATGATCGCGCCGGTACACATCGGGCACGGTTCTAAAGTGACATACAGCGTGCAGTCGGTCAAGCGCCAATCGCCCAACCGTTGACAGGCGCGGTGAATAGCTTCGATTTCTGCATGCGCCAACGCGTTTCCCGTTTCTTCCCGACGGTTTCTGCCCTTGGCAATCAGCGCACCGTCTTTGACAATCACCGCGCCGACCGGGATTTCACCTGCGGCGGCGGCTTCGCGCGCCAATTCCAGAGCGCGGTACATAAATTTTCGTTCCATTGTTACTGAAAATAAGCGCTGTCTCCGGTTCCCTGATCAAAAACAGGCGTATTGCGACAAACAGAGTAATAGATCACACCCTCTAACAGCGGAATCAAGATCACTAAAATCACATACAGAATAGCCTTATTCGGTGCAAAAACCTTACAAATTCTATAAAGACACACTAATCTGAAAAACCGAATGATCACTGCAAGGCAGCCGGCGATCCAAAACGGAAAAGTGCTGTTCAGTACGCCGCGAAAATCGGCGGCGGTCAGAGTTTTGCCGTTAGAAATAGCAATATCCGCCCGGAACAGCAGGTTCACGCCGGCATGAATTTCTAAAATAACACCGATAAAACAAAGCAACGCCATGGCAACCGAAAGAACCGGCAAAATCCATTTTAACGCGTTTGCATTATCCTTTCTCCGGCAAATTCCCGCCACTTCCGCAACTGTAGAATTACGGTAAAAGGGGATAAACGCACCCCACGGCGCATTGCCCTCAAAAGAAAAGGAGAGATTGCAAATACCGATTCCCCACAAGAACCATAAAATAGCAATAAATGCCACAAACAAGGTACCGAATACGGTGCAGGAAACCAAAAAAGCTTTCAGCGCCTCTGACGAAAGTGTAATCGTATTCATAAATTAACCACCTTTATACTATCTATAAAACAAAGAACTGACACGCTTGCCAAAAAGCGGAGACAAGAAAGAGCAAGATCCATATCGAACTGAAAAACCAACGGTACTTTTTTCCCCGCGGCAGTTGATCCTCCGGCGTAGACCGGGAGAAGAGATTTTCGTTTTCCTTGCGGAAAAAGAGTAACGAAACCGTGCCGAGCAATAATAAAATCATCAAAAAGACTACATAAACCGCATTGGTTTCGGCGACCGTCAAACCGGCGAAGCAATAATCAAAAATGACCGAAATCAAATTGTTAAAGGCGTGAATCAAACAGCAAAGCCAAATAGAACCGGTTGCGATCCGAACAAAGCCTAAAACTAACCCGACTAAAAAGGCAAAAGGCATTTGCTCGAAATTTCTGTGCATTACACCGAATAAAATCGCGCTGACCAGAATAGAGAATCCGTCGCCAAACGGTTTCAACAGTCCCATAACAATGCCGCGAGTGGCGTATTCTTCAACCAGCGCCGGCGCAACGGCGGTGGCAAGGACCGAAAGAAAAAATCCGTAAATGCCCTGTGGAGACTCGCCGAAATCGACCGAATACTCCATTCCCATGAAAGAAAATATCTGTCCGGCAATCGAAACCGCAATGTTAGCAAAGGCACAGACCCCCACGCCAAAGAAAAACAAAGGCAATCCTTTTTGGAGGGGGACTTTTTGGGTCGGAATCAAATCTCCTACCCTTTTTTTAGCGCCCCAAGCAGAGAAAGAGAAAGGAACAATAAATAAAATCACGGAAAGGACGATCTGTATTGCTTCCTGAATTCCGTTTTCACGCAAAAAGGCGATCACCGTTACGGGAGAAATGCCAAAAAGGGCAAGTAACCGGCATAGTAAGTATAACCAGTATTTTGAAAAAACAGTCAGGAAAAGTAACGGGATTCCGATAGCGGCGCCGGCGCGTCGTAACTGTTCTTTCATCGGTACAAGCGGTAATTTTACCGAAACCGCAGGTTCTTCATACATGACGGTATCGCCCCTTTCTATTCATTTTAATTTTCTTCGTCAGCCGTTTCCTGAACGCCTTCGTCAGAGGTTTCGTCGGGTGCGTCGGGCGTTTCATTGACTTCTTCGGCATTATGCTCGGTAACAGCAACCGAGAGCACGCGTTCACCCTCGCCAACACGCATCACGCGAACACCCTTGCCGGGACGGGAAATGGTCGAAAGATCGCCCGAATAAATGCGGATAATAATACCGTTAGAGGCGATCATGATCAGATCGTCGTCGCCCTCCATTGTCAAAACGGCGGCAACATCGCCGAATTTTTCGACACGGTAATTCATCAAGCCTTTACCGCCGCGAGACTGTAAACGGTAATCGGCAATCGGGCTGATTCGTCCGAACCCGGTTTCGGTCACGGTCAGCACGCGGGTATTTTCGTCACAAACCGCCATGGCGACAACGGTATCGTCTTCCGCCATGTCCATTGCTTTCACGCCCCGCGCGGTTCTGCCCATCGCACGGACATTGTTTTCATTAAAATGAATCGCTTTACCCTTGCGGGTTGCCACCAGTAAATTATTATTCCCCGAAGTCATGCGAACAAAACTTAATTCATCACCCTCGTCGATCGACAACGCAATAATACCGCTCTTGCGGCAGTGGCGGAATTCGGAAAGACGCGTCCGTTTGATAATACCTTTTTTGGTACCCATGCAGACAAACTGCTCTTCCTCCTCGCTCGGTTTGCAGGGGAGAATAATGATAATTTTTTCCCCCGGCATCAACGGAATGATATTAATGATATTCAATCCCTTGGAATTACGGCTTCCTTCCGGAATTTCGTAGGTCTTGATCCGATATACCCTGCCGAGATTGGAAAACAACATAATGGTATCGTGCGAAGAACAGGTAAACATGCTTTCGACCACATCATCTTCGCGGGTTTTCATGCCGGTAATACCGCGGCCGCCGCGATGCTGTACATTATATTCCGCCGCCGGCAACCGCTTGATATAGCCGTTTTCGGTTTTGGTAATGACGCATTCCTCTTCGGGAATCAAATCTTCAATATCAACTTCTCCCGCAACATCCGACAGTTCGGTGCGGCGGTCATCCGAGAAGCGGTCGCGCAGATTGAGCGCTTCGGTCTTGACAATATCCAAAATACGGTCTTGCGACGCCAAAATGGCTTCACATTCCTTGATGAAATCCAATTTTTCTTTCAATTCATCCAAAATTTTCTGTTTTTCCATGCCTGCCAGTCGACCGAGCTGCATCTGCACAATCGCGGTCGTCTGAATATCGTCCAGTCCGAACCGGTTGGTCAAGGCTTCTTTACTTTCGGGAATGGTTTTACTGCTTCGGATGATCGCGATAACCTCATCAATAAAATCAAGCGCGATTTTCAAACCTTCTAAAATATGCGCGCGTTCTTCGGCTTTGCGTTTATCAAAGGCGGTGCGGCGACGGATAATCTCGCATTGGAAATCAATGCAGTTTTGCAGCATTTCTTTGAGCGTTAAAACCTGCGGTTTACCGTTGACAATCGCCAATAAAATCGCGCCGATGGTACTCTGTAACGCGGTATACGAATACAACTTATTCAAAACGACCTGCGGATTGGCGTCCCGCTTGATGTCAACCACGATGCGAATACCGCCGTCATGCTTGGAGGAATAATCGACCACATCATCAATGCCCTCGATTTTTTTCTCGCTGGCAAGGTCATAGATGTGCTTCACCAAATCCTTTTTGCGGACTTTATACGGCAATTCGGTAATTACGATACGGAATTTTCCGGTTTTTACTTCTTCAATTTCGGCTTTGCCGCGAACAATGATTTTTCCGCGGCCGGTCGCATAGGCGGCGCGGATTCCCGAACGCCCCATAATAATACCGCCGGTTGGAAAATCAGGACCCTTGATATACTGACAAAGGTCCGCCAAATCGGCGTCAGGATTATCAATCAGGCAACACATGCCGTCAATGACCTCGCCCAAATTGTGCGGCGGAATTTCGGTCGCCATACCGACGGCAATACCGGACGAACCGTTTACCAGCAACTGCGGGAACCGAACCGGCAAAACTTCCGGTTCTTTTAAACGGTCATCATAGTTGGGCATGAAATCAACCGTGTCTTTTTCAATGTCATCTAACATATGAAGCGACAAACGGTTCATTTTCGATTCGGTATAACGATATGCCGCCGCCGGATAACCGTCAATATTACCAAAGTTTCCATGTCCGTCGATCAACGGATAACGAAGTGAAAAATCCTGCGCCATACGCACCATCGCGTCATAAACCGACGCGTCGCCGTGCGGATGATAGCGTCCCAATACCGCGCCGACGGTATCGGCGCATTTACGGTAAGCCTTTTCGGGGGTCAATCCGTTTTCATACATGGTATAAAGAATGCGGCGATGAACGGGTTTTAAACCGTCACGCACATCGGGTAACGCGCGGCCGACCAAAACCGACATGGAATATTGCAGCATACTGTTGCGCACTTCATCGACAATTTCTACCGGTTGAATATTCGTTTGGTCATTTTCGGGCCAATAAACATTTTCTTGTTTTGCCATTTTAATTCACCATCCTTAAATATCCAAATCGGTTGCAAAGACCGCGTTTTCTTCAATAAACTGCCGTCTCGGTTCGACCTCTTCGCCCATCAGCATGCTGAAGGTCTGATCGGCTAATTCGGCATCGCTCAATGTTACCTGCAACAAGGTTCTGCTTTCGGGATCCAGCGTGGTTTCCCACAACTGTTCGGGATTCATTTCACCAAGACCTTTATAGCGCTGTACATCGGCGTTGCCGCCTAAACGCTCGATATATTCCGCCTTTTCTTCATCGGTAAAGGCGTCAAAATGCTGTTTTCCTTTTGAAATACGGAATAACGGCGGTTGTGCCAAATATACATGTCCGGTTTCAATCAGTTCCGGCATATAGCGGAAGAAAAATGTCAGCAGCAGGGTGCGGATATGAGAACCGTCGACATCGGCATCCGCCATAATAACAATTTTATCGTAACGCAGTTTATTGATATCAAAATTTTCGGCAATGCCGGTACCGAGCGCCACAATGACCGGCGTCAATTTATCGTTTCCGTAGACGCGATCGACCCGCGCTTTTTCTACATTCAACATTTTACCCCAAAGCGGTAAAATGGCTTGATAAGTACTGTTTCTGCCCTCTACTGCCGAACCGCCTGCACTGTCGCCCTCGACGATAAAGATTTCGGTCTTGGTCGGATCGTTGGAAATACAGTCGGTCAATTTTTCCGGCATGCGGGTTTTGTTGCCGATTCCCGATTTATTGCGCTGTAAATCTCTTGCTTTTTGCGCCGCTTCCCGCGCATTGGAGGAGGCGATGGATTTATCCAAAATCAGCTTTGCTTCGGCAGGATGATCTTCTAAATATTGCATCAGTTTATCGGCAACAATATTGTTGACCAGCGTACCGATTGCCGTATTACCGAGCTTGGCTTTGGTTTGAGATTCAAACTGCGCGTCCACCAGCTTGACGCTGACAACGGCAATCAAGCCTTCATTAATATCTTCCGCTTTCAGTTTGCTGTCGGCTTCCTTTAAAAATTTGAATTTCAGACCGTATTTATTGATCACACGGGTCAAGCTGGTTTTGAAGGAACTTTCATGCGTACCGCCGTCCACCGTGTGAATGGTATTGGCAAAGGACATCACTTTAGCATCGTATCCCGTGCACCACATCAGCGCAATTTCCGCCATGGAACTGCCCGAAGTGCCAGATAAATAGATTACTTCATTATTAAGACGCTCTTTTTTGCTTTTTTCCAGTAAAAATTCCACATAAGAACGAATACCGCCCTCAAAACACAGATCATCTTCCCGATCGGGAATTTCCGCGTCACTGCGGCAGTCTTTTAAAACAATACGAATCCCGCCGTTCAAAAACGCCTGTTCTCTTAACCGTTGCAGTAAAATATCGTAGTCATAACGGGTCGTATCGGTAAAAATGGAGGCGTCGGGTTTAAAGGTGACCGTGGTACCCGTTTGATCGGTCGTGCCGATTTGTTCCAGATCTTTTTCAATATTTCCGTATTGATACCGTTGAAAATACTTATTCTTTCCGTCTCTTACTTCTACTTCCAGCCACTCGGAAAGCGCATTGACGACCGAAGCGCCGACGCCGTGCAAACCGCCCGAAACTTTATATCCGTTTCCGCCGAATTTACCACCGGCATGCAAAATAGTGAAAACAACCGTGACGGTCGGGATTCCTTTTTGCGGATTGATACCGACCGGAATACCGCGTCCGTTATCGGTAACGCGAATCACTCCGTTATCCAATAATTCCACTAAAATTTTATCACAATAACCCGCTAAAGCTTCATCAATCGAGTTATCCACAATTTCATAAACTAAATGGTGTAATCCGCGCTCGCCGGTCGAACCGATATACATACCCGGTCTTTTCCGAACCGCTTCCAATCCCTCTAATACTTGTATTGAATTTTCGTCATAAGTTTCCGTTACCACGGTATTGTTTTCCAATTCCATGTTTGTTCTCCTTTTTTATTTTTCTTCCTGAAAATTAAATTAAAGAATCTATATATCCCGACCGCTTTAATAAGGTGTTGGAAGAAATTTGCGATATATAAACCTTGCGGTTTTTTCCTTTTTTTCCGGCACATAAAACGAATGATTTCGGTAATTCGTAGGAGACCGTTACAACATCGCCTCTTTTTTCTGCCAATGCCAGATATTTTCTGGTATGTTTGGAAACGGTTGTGCTTTCCAAATCAAAAATACCGATTACATCTTCGGTTCTGATCAGGGTTTCATTCCCTAAATGAAGATACATTATGCCGTCACCGTTCCTTTTTCCATTTGAAATATTTTTCCGTTTTGCAATCCGTTAATATTGGCAGGATCACAACAGGTCAAAAAACATTGATGCCGGCAAATATGATTTAAAACGAAATTTTGCCGTGTCGGATCCAGTTCACTCATTACATCATCCAATAAGCAAACGGGATATTCTCCTGTTTGTTGAAAAATAATTTCGGCTTGTGCCAGTTTTAAAGATAAATCAACGCTTCTCTGCTGTCCTTGAGACCCGTAATTACGAACGGAAAATTCATTGATTTGAAACAGAATATCATCCCGGTGCGGACCGACCGAAGTACTGCCGAGCAACATGTCTTCCTGCCGTCCCTGCGCCAAACGCCGTGCTAACAATTCCGGTGAACAGCTTTCCCGATAGGAAAAGGTCAATTTTTCTTTACCGCCGGAAAGCTGTGCATACAAATTCGGTAAAAAATCCTTCATTTTCTGCAAAAAGGCAATTCTCCGGTTGATGATTTCCGCACCGACCTGTGCCAATTCTTCCTCAAAGATATCCAACATCACAGTCAACGAACCGTCATATTTGTAATCTTTCAGCGTTTTATTTCTTTGTAGCAGCGCTTTTTTATAGCGGTGCAGTAATACAATATACGCCGGATAAAGTTGACCGATTGCTAAATCCAAAAATTTTCTTCTTTCTTCCGGCGCCCCTTGAATCAAAGCTAAATCCGCCGGGGAAAAAATGACCGTATTAAATATTCCGGCTAATTTTGCCGGACCGCTCAACGGTTTTTCATTCAAAAAAGCTTGCCTTTTTTCACGAAATTCTATTTTCGCCTGCTTTTCGATTCCGTCGGCTAAAAAAGTCAATTCTGTTTTGCCGAAATCAAACCCTTTTTCAATAAAAGCGCTGTCCTTTAAAGTTCGGAAACTTTTAGCGCCTGAAAAAAGCCAAATTGCTTCAATAATATTGGTTTTTCCCTGCGCATTTTCTCCGCAAATGACATTCATTCCCTCATTCGGCAAAAGTTCTCCGCCCGAAAGATTGCGAAAATGTGACCAGCTTAATTTACGAACCTGCATGGACAATTTTTAAGGTCTGACCGTCAAATTTTGCCTGGTCGCCGAGTCTTAATTTTTTTCCGCGTTGGGTGCAAACCTCTCCGTTGACCGTCACCGCACCGTCCTGAATCATCATTTTTGCATGACCGCCGGTCGATACAAATCCTGCCAGCTTCAGCGCGGCGTCCAGTTTAATAAAATCCTCTTTAATGGAAATTTCTTTAATTATTGCCATCGTTTTTTAACCTCATCGGCATGATCATATAGAGATAACTATCATTTTTTTCTTCTTCTGAACATAAAACAACACCGGCATTTGATCCTTTAAACCGCATTTGTAATTGATCTTCTGGAATGGCGCGCAGTGCTTCGGTCAAATACCGACTGTTTAATCCAATCTGAAACGGTTCTCCGCTCAAAGCAACCGGAAAATGTTCCGTTGCTCTGCCCACGGCGGTAGCGCAGTTGAAAACCGCTTGATTTTCTTCAAAATTACAACGAACCGGCGTAGAAAAAGAATCATTGATCAGCAAAGAAACGCGCTCAACGGTATTCAGTAAAGAGGATCGGTTGAAATGAACACATTGAGAAAAATCCGTCGGAATAGTCTTTTGATAATTTACAAATTCTCCCTCCATCAAACGGCAGATAAATAAATAACCGTCAATAAAAAAGGATACCAACCGTTTACCGATCAGAATTTCAATCTCTTCTGTGTTTTCATCAATTAGTTTTGCAACCTCACCGACCGCACGGCCGTTGATAATCATTTCGGCATGATCGGTAAGGTCTACCGGTTCCCGACGAATTGCCAAACGATAACCGTCAATCGCGACAAACTGTAAAATTTTATCCTTTACGGAAATATCAATTCCGGTCAAAATCGGTCGGGTTCCTTCGGTCTGCGCAACGGCGAACAGGGTTCCTTGTATCATTTCCTGAAAAAGTTCTCCAGAAAGGGTGATTTTAGTTCCTTCCGATAAGGAGGGCATTTCCGGAAAATCCATGGCAGGCATACCCATAATATCAAATATCGCTTCTCCGCCCCGAAGATGACAGTTTAGTTTTTCGGTACTTTCAATTTCTATCGTTTCTGAATTTAATTTTCTTAAAATATCGGATAAAAGACGCGCATTCAGAACAATATCTCCTGTTTCCTTTGTTTCAGCAGGTATGATTTTTTTCATTCCGTCTTCCAAATTATAAGCAACTAAAGTAATTTGTGTTTTTTCCGCAGAGATCAAAATACCTTCTAAAACCGGTAAAGAACTTTTTGAACTGACAATTCTTTGTAAACGGGAAATAGCTTCTAAAAATAAATTACGGTTAACTGAAAAAAGCATAAACTGTCAAATCCTTTCTTTTTTTCACTATGTAAATGTAATAAAAGTAACAGTACTATTAAGGACGGTGGATAAGATGAAATACCGGATTTTTCCTTTTGATAAAAGAAAAAATCACCGTGGATAAAAATCAGGATAATTTGGGGATAAACGGAATAACTTTTTGTCCTTGTTGGACAAGTGGATAACCGTCGAAGTTATTCAGGTGTAAAAGTGGATAATTTTATTGATTCGTCAGATTTTTTATAATGTCGCCGACCAGTTCTTTTTCATAAGGCTTGTCTGCCAAAAACTGTTCGACCTTTTCAACATTATGTAAAACAGTGGTGTGATCACGCTTAAAGGCTTCTCCGATAGCTTTATAAGAAAGGTCTGTTGTTTCCCGCGCAATATACATGGCAACCTGTCGCGCCAGGGCTAAAGAGGCTGTTCTGCGCGAAGATAAAATGTCGGACTCGGTCACATTGTAGGTGTGTGCAACTTCGGAAATAATTTTTTCAATTTTGATCGGTTCCGGTTGCATATCGTTAATAACATCCCGAATAAAGCCTTGAACCGCGGAAAGCGTCGGCGCCTTGTTTTGGATCATGTAATAGGCTTGAAATTTTTTGACCACACCCTCTAACTGACGGGTATTGACTTTGATATGCTCCGCAATATAATAAACCAAATTCTCTTCAATTTGAATATTAAACTGTTCCGCCTTTTTACGGATAATACCGACGCGGGTTTCATAATCGGGCGGATTAATGTCCGCCAGCAGTCCGCTTTCCAGGCGGGAACGAATCCGGTCATCTAAAGTTTTAATATCTTTCGGGGAACGGTCCATGGTACAGATGATCTGCTTGTTGTTTTGATAAAGCGTATTGAAGGTGTTAAAAAATTCTTCCTGCGTTTGTTCCTTGCCGGCAATAAACTGGATATCATCTATCAGCAAAACATCCACATGACGGTATTTGTTGCGAAAATCTTCCGGCGTACCCATGCCCAATTGCCCTTCTTGTATGGCATGAATCATTTCGTTCGTAAAATCTTCACTGCGAACATAAACAATTTTTTTGTATGCGAAATTTTTCTTGATACGGTTTTTTATCGCTAAAAGCAGATGGGTTTTTCCGACGCCGGAATTGCCGTAAATCACCAACGGATTATAAACAATCGCAGGGTTGTCCGCCACAGCGGAAGACGCCGCATAGGCAAAACGGTTGGAGGAACCGACAATAAAATTATCAAAAGTAAAAAAATCCTCAAAAGTCAATCCGGCGCTGTCCTGTTCAGCCATACGGATATGTTCTTCATCATCCTCATAAATCAAACGAACTTTGGCAGAGATTCCCATAACGGTATGTATGGATTGATTTAATAATTCACCGTAGTTTTCTTCTATAATTCCGCGCAGATAATCATTATGGGCGGAAACAATTAATTCGCCGTTTTGTAAAGAAATCGGTTTTAAATCCGAAAGAAAACAATCAAAAGCGGTTTCGGAAATGGTTTTCTTACATTCACTGCAAACCGCCGACCAAATATCGTTTAACGAGCCGATCGGCATAAATATCCCCCTTAAATATATATAATGTAATATATAA
>JAFWUH010000001.1 GCA_017524165.1 Clostridia bacterium
TTGTAGACAGTGATGATTGGATTGATGCCGAGACCTGCGAAGTGATGTATCACGCGCTGGTGACAGAACACGCCGATATTGTTCAATGCTCCTATGTGAAAGAATTCGGAAACCATACAAATGTTGTCCATGTCAAGGACGGCAATTGCGTTTTTGCCGGTCAGGCAGTTCGGGACAAGGTTTTATTACGGTTATACGGTCAATTGGGCGAGCAATTAGCCAGACCGCAGGAAATGGATCTACCGGTCGCACCGTGGATGCAGTTGTTCCGCAAGAAAATGGTTGACGGGATTAAATTTGTCGACATTAAAACCGTCGGTTCGGCGGAAGATTTGATATTCCAAGTGAATGCTTATGTGCGTTGTCAAAAATATGTTTATCTTGATCGACCGTTTTTCCATTATCGTCGCAGTGATATGACAACAATGACGACAACGCATACTGAAGATAAGTATGAGCGATGGGAAAATCTTTATGATATTTTGGAAAAAACCATCGAAACAAACGGCTTGGACGATCGCTTTCGCGCGGCATTGCAAAACCGGGTCGCCGTCGGGTTGATCGGACTTGGACTCAATGAAATTTACAGCCACCGTTCCCGTACGGCAGACGCGAAACGCTTGCAAGAAATTCTCACAAATCCGCGTTATGAAGCGGCGCTTCATCGCTTGCCGTTTGATTATTTTCCGATCCACTGGCGATTGTTTTTTCGTTTATGCAAGAAAAAAAAGACCCGACTGTTGGTCGAGCTTTTACACATTATGGAATTTCTACGCCGGAAGATCCGTTGATTTTGAAAGGAAGATTATAATGATTCCGAAAATTATACATTACTGTTGGTTTGGGCGCGGGAAGAAAACTCCGTTGATTGAATATTGTATAGAAAGTTGGCGAAAGGTTCTTCCGGATTATCAAATTATCGAGTGGAATGAAGATAATTTTGACATTGAAAGTCACCCTTATGCCAAAGAGGCACATGAAGCCAGAAAATGGGCTTTTGTTGCCGACTATGCGCGACTTAATGCAGTGTATCAATACGGCGGTATTTATTTTGATACCGATATTGAAGTTTTGAAAAAATTTGACAATTTACTTTCGGATGAAGCCTTTATCGGTATGGAAGTCAAAGATTCCTTAGCAATGGGTGTTATTGGTGCAGAACCGAAAAATGCCACCGTTAAATGGATGCTTGACCAGTATGAAGGCCGTCATTTTCTTCAAGAGGATGGTAGTTTAGACACACGCACCAATTCATCTATGTACACGAAATTTTTTCGGGAAGCAGGGGCAAAATTAGACGGGAAAGAAGTGGTCGTCCGCGGATTTCGGATCTATCCACCGAAATATTTTTATCCGTATAATTTTTCTATGCTATGGAATAAGCCTGCTAAAATCAGTTATACGATTCATTATGCCGAAGGAAATTGGGATGGGGTTCAGCGATGTGCCAATACATTTTCCGATCGACTGCACACCTATGTGGTCGGAAAGTTGCGTGACACCATCGGCATCGACAGGGTCGAAAAAATACGGAAACGGCTAAAACGGTAAATTTAGATAGATGGGATTGAGGTTGAAACAATGTTAACAGTTCCTTTTATGTTGCTTGTCGAAGGATTCTTTTGTAATATTTTATTCCGTCCTGACGCTACAACAGATATGGGGTTTATGGCGGTTTTACTGTTGATCATCAACAGTGTTGCCACGATTGTTACATTGAGCCGAAAAATGGAGCAGGAGAACGAACCCGAGCTCGGGAAATATGTATTACTTTCTTTTGTCCTACGGATTTTGGTGCTCCTTTGGGATTATTTCGGTCGGAATATCTTTGTTTTGCCGAACAGTGAAGCAGACGCTGTCGGATACCATAATGCGGGTATGAGCTATGCTTTCGGCAGTCGTCGGGGAAAGGTCGACTGGTCGGATTATTCGTTTTACTTAGGATATCTCTATCGTTTGTTTGGGATTCAAAAAATGACGGCACAGTTTATTAACGTCTATTTGACTATGTGCACCATTTTATTTCTGATTCGTATTACAAAACAGTTTCATTTGGATGAGACGATTCGCCGAACAGCGATCGGTTTAATGTGCTTTTTGCCCAATTCAATGTTAATAACCTGTTTTACCTTACAGGAAGCGCTGATCGCGTTTTTGTTGATGGCATCCCTTTCATGTTTTACAAAATGGTTTTTTGAAAAGAACATCCTCTTTTTTGTCTTCTCCATTTTAATTTCCTTGGCGGCAGCTAATTTACACATTGGCGGTTCGGTGACCGCGGTCATCTTTTTGGCGATGTTTGTATTCCTCAACAATCCGGAAAGGAAATTTACGCTAACCGTTGGAAAAAGTATTTTGGCAATAGGCTTTGTTGTACTGATTTTGATCTTCTTTTCTACCTCCGGCAGCGGATTGTTAAAAAAAATTAACGGAAAAGAACTCAGCGCGGAAAATATTGTCTCCAGCACAACCGTACCGGATGCGGTAACAGATGCGGACTATGTCATTGGGTTCTCCGGTTTGCCGCCGGTGGCAGACTTAGTCGTAAATTCACCGATTCGAATATTCTATTTTGTGAGTTCTCCGCCTCCTTGGATGTGGCGCGGGCCGGGCGACATTATTGCCTTTTTCGGCAGCGCACTGTTTTATCTTTATACCATTAAGGTGGCTTATACAGCATTTCGGGATAGAAAGTTTATAGAGGATTCGGATCAATTAAAGGCTTATTTCTATGTTTTAGTCGGCGTTTTGCTGTTGGCGGCGCTTATGTTCGGGTGGGCGGTTTCCAACACCGGAACGGCGTTGCGGCATCGGGAAAAGTACACTTGTATGTGTGCATTGCTGTTTGCTTTTTCACAGGAAATTTCATTACGGGCGAAGGAGAATAAAGAACATGCTTTGCGGAACGGTATCGGTCGTCGTCCCAATTTACAACGTTGAGGAGTATTTGGAAAAATGCGTTCAGAGTATTTTGACACAAACCTACCGCGATTTGGAAATTATTTTGGTCGATGACGGGTCAACGGATTCTTGCGGACAATTGTGTGACTTGCTGCTTGAAAAAGATGACAGACTTCGTGTGATCCATAAAGAAAACGGCGGTTTATCCGATGCGAGAAATGCCGGCTTGGAGATTGCCTCAGGTGATTATATTGCCTTTGTGGACAGCGATGATTTTGTGGAACCGGGTTTTATCCAGGTGCTGATGGAAAATCTTGAAAAATATAGCGCGGATGTTTCCTGTTGCCGATATGCCAATGTGTGGGAAGACGGACGGCGGGAACCGGTCGGAGAGGATCATCAAATCTGTGTTTATGAGGGAACCGACGGTCTTCGGGAATATCTTTACGGCAAAACGATGGATCCTTTTGTGTGGAATAAATTATACCGTCGGGAGCTGATCGGACAAACGCGGTTTATCAAAGGAATTGTCGGAGAAGATAATCCGTTTAACTATGAGATTTTTGCAAAAAAACCGAAAACAGTTTTGGCGGGGGAAGCCAACTATAATTATTTACAGGCGAGAAAAGGCGCTATTACTTACGGCGTACCGTCGCCCAAAAGGATTGACTCGGTTTTTCGCTGGGAAACGATTCGACAACAGTGTTTGGCGGATTATCCCGATTTAGAACCCTATGCGCTTCGCCGGCAAACACTCTTTTATGTCGGTTTATATAACAGTTTGATTCGCGAAAAACAATATCTTTCGGAACGGCAAAAGATTAAAGTGTTTTTAAAAGAACATTACGGCGAAATCAAACACAACAGTTTGTTTGAAAGGACAGTAAAAACGGCAGTATTTTTACTGGTTTATTTTCCGCATATCTATATTATCGTCATGCGTTTATATAAGAAAGTGATTGGAGAGGCAAAACTATGAATATTTTAATTGTAACTCCCTTCTATAAACACGATAAAAATATTGCTTCGGTACGCTGGACAAATTTAGCTTCAAGACTTGCCGTAAAGCATAAAGTCTATGTGGTAACGCAACCGATTGATCTGTTGAACGGCAAAACAAGTATCGAACAGGATGGTTTGATCAAGGTCGCGCGGATCAATCAAACGACCCTTTATGAATACATCGCGGCGCGCTTTTTCGGTGGTGCGTCCGGGGATGATTGGCAGACCAAAACCAATGAAACAGACCTGACAACAGAAGAAAATCCGAAAAGATCCTTTGTGCGAAAGGTCAAAGACGAAATGCTTTACCGATCCATGTTTCAAAAAGCCAAGCGCTATACCAAACAGATTTGTAAAAATGTTTTGCCGAAGCAGGAAAAGATTGATGTGGTCATTTCATCTGCCTGTCCTTTCTTGGAAATGCTTTTTGGGTACGAATTAAAGAAAAAATTGGGCTGTAAATGGATCAGCGATTTTAGGGATCTGCCGTTTTGGGAAGACAAGAATGAGGATACGCATCGCGAAAAAAAGATCATGCAACAGTGCCTTGCTGCAGCCGATGCGGTGGTAACGATCGCCGAAAAAGGCAAGGCGGTTCTTTCGGACGGCATTGTTGAGGATCCCGAAAAAATTCATGTGATCACCAACGGTTTTTCGATGGCGGATGCAATGGAGGGGAAAACGCTGGAGGATCATTGCCTTCATTTGGTTCATACAGGGTCTTTATATTCCGGCTCCAGAAAAGCGGATCTGCTGTTTCAAGCAATCGGTTTAATACAAAAGGAAAATCCGGAGCTTCAGTTTAAACTGGACTGTGCCGGCGGAAATAACGAAACGATTCTTTCCACCGCGCAAAAATACGGCATGCAGGATATGGTGAACAATCATGGCTTTATTCCGCGCAAGGAAGCACTCCGGTTGCAAAATGAAGCGGATTGTCTGATGGCGCTGGTTTCTTACCGTCCCGGCTCGTTGGCGGCAAAATTGTTTGAATACGCACTTTGTCAAAAACCGGTTATTTGTATTACCTGCGGACAAGGCTCCGGCAGTGATGAAACTGCGTTTGTGAATCAGCTGAACCTTGGACTTGCCGTGGAAGAATCGGAAGGTGAAAAAGCGGTATTCCGTTTGGCGGAGTATTTAAGGGAACAAGCACAGCGGAAACAATCTCATCAACCGCTTTTATTTGAACCAAACAAAGAAGCGGTAAAAGAGTACGATCACGATCGATTGGTTTTGAAATTTGAAGCGCTGTGCCGTCAGGTCGTTGAAAAATAAAAGAGGGAAAAATGAATTTATTTATTTTGCCGGCATGGTATCCGCAAAACGAAAAAGATGTCACCGCGTGCTTTTTCCGAGAACAGGCGCAAGCACTGTCAAAACGCGGACATTTGGTGACAGTTATCCATATTAAACCGTTGTCTTTTACCAAGATTTTTCGTGCTAAATGGCATAGCAAAAGAATTTGGCAGGACGGAGAAATTCGTACCGTTTTTCATCAGGTCATCGTGCCGATTCCGGGTAAGTTTAACCGACTGCAGAATTGGTATCTGTTGCGGCTGTATTACTATATCATCAAAAAGCAGATCAAAGCGGATGAAAAAAACGGTATGTCAAAGCCGGATATTTTACACGGTCATGTTTCACACAGTTGTGCCTACTACGGATTACATGCGGCGCGGAAACTTGACCTTCCCTATGTCGTAACAGAGCACTATTCCGGTCTTTTGCTCGGGACAGCAAGTAAAGAAGACTATGCACGCGTGCGGGAAACGATTCTCCTGAGTGACGCGTTTCTCTTTGTCGGATCCAATTTCCAAACGCAGATATGTAAAAAATTCGGGATACAAAAACAGACCTATGTGGTGCCGAATATGTTGACAGTAGCTGATTTTTCCTTTGACAAGAAAGAAAAAACAGAAGCTTTTACCTTTCTTTCAGCATGTCATTTAACCGAAAACAAGAGTATTGACAAAGTGATTTCAGCCTTTCATGAGGCTTTTCCAAACGATTCGTCCAAAAAACTGGTCATTGCCGGTGACGGTGCTTTACGGGGAAAGCTCGAACAGTTTGTGCGGCAGTTGGGAGAAACAGAACGAATTACCTTTTTTGGCCGCTACGGGCGCGAACAGGTAAATGATATTTTTGGCAAAGCCGATTGCTTTGTCTTGACCAGTCAGGTAGAGACATTCGGTATCGTCTATTTAGAAGCTATGGCGTGCGGGCTGCCCTGCATTGGCACTAAAGGACAGGGCGCCGAGGATATTATTACTGAAGAAAACGGAATTAAGATTTCCTACGGCAATCAGCAAGAATTGGTTGCGGCTATGCGGTTTATGGCAGAACATCGCGAAAAATATAACCGCGAAAAAATTCATCAGGATTGCGACCAACGATTTTCAGAAGAAAGCGTTTGTCGACAAATAGAAGAAATCTATCAGCAGGTTTTAGATTGTCATTCACATCATTCAAATGTATAATAAAAAGGATATAAAAATGATCAAAGACTGGTTAAAAAAATTTTTTCTTTGGCTTCCCGGGAAACGGTATATTGTTTTTGAAAGTCAGCCGGATTTATCAGACAGTACAGTTTGCGTTTATGAGGAACTGCGTCGCCGTGGGTTTCATCGAAAATATCGGATGGTATGGTGGCTTCACGGAGGAAAAGAGCAGATTCCGACCAATAAAAAGGTTATCTATTTAGAAGAAAAAGACCATCAAAGACTTTATGGAAAATGGATTCTCTTCCGCGCAAAATGCTTTGTAACCTGTAACGGCTATTTGGAAACCTGCCACAAAGATCAAACCTCCTTTTTTCTGACACACGGTATGGCCATTAAAGATACCGCAGGCTATCGTCGACCGTTAGAAGGTGTACAATATTATCTGTGTTTATCAGATTATTTTGTTGATGTAATGGCAAAGCAGCTTTGGATGGATTCCCAAAAAGCCTTTTCCTTAGGGTTGCCGCGTAATGATGTGTTCAAACAACCCAGTGCTGATTTGCACCCTCTTTTTGGTCGTGATTTTGATAAAATTGTGGTGTGGTACCCGACTTACCGTCAAGGAAAAAACGATAGTCATAAGGTAAAGGGCTCACAGGCACTGCCTATTTTACATGATGCCGAACAGGCGCAACAGCTAAATGAATATTTGAAAGAAAATCGTGTTTTACTGGTGTTAAAACCGCATTTTGCGCAGGATTTAACCTATATTAAAAAAATTGATTTAAGCAATATCGTTTTTATTGGCGACGATTTTTTTGTAAAAAATAAAATATCTTCTTATCATTTTGTTGGTAGCTGTGATGCTATGATTACCGATTATTCTTCCATTTATTATGATTACTTGCTCTGCAACAAACCGGTTGCGGCAGTTTGGGAAGATATTGAAGATTTTCGACGGGAACTCGGATTCGCGGTAGATATTGACGAAGTCATGAAGGGCGCCTTTAAAATTTACACCTTGGATGATTTTAAAAAATTTGTTCAGGAGATTGCAACCGGGAAGGATAGCTTAAAAACAGAACGCGAGGCAGTGAAAAAAATTGTTCTGCATGCGGATGATGACCAAAGCACCCGGCGAGTAACGGATTTTATTATAGAAAAAGCAGGACTGTAAACAGATTGGCGAACACAAGATAACTTTTTATTCATAACAAAGGAAGGTGATGGTGTGCGAAACAAGTCTATTGACTTTACACGGCTATGGGGTGCGATTCTTGTCGTAGCCATTCATACCAGCCCGCTTTTGGAAATTAATTCGGATTGGAGCTTTTTTATCACCCAAGGAATTGCCCGAATTGCCGTTCCTTTTTTCTTTGCCGTATCGGGGTATTATACCTGCAAACGCCTTTCCGAGGGGAAAACAGCGTGGCGATCGGTTTGGAATATTCTGAAAATTTATATTTTTGTGAGCATGGTTTATTTTTGTGTGGAGTTTGCTCATACGGTTCGTGAAACCGGTATTTCCATCAAGGTGATCGGGAGCATGTTTCTTCGGGATACCTATTTGTTCTTTTGTGCCGGTTCGTATTTTCATCTTTGGTATTTTCCGGCATTGCTTTACGCGATGATAACGGTGTGTTTGTTGTTTCAATGGAAATGCCAAAAATTGATTTTGCCATTGGCAGGCGTTCTTTATATTATCGGCGCCGTTTGTGTATCTTACCCGACGCTTACTGCCTATTTTCCGTTTTTGTCCTTCCTTTTTAGAAGCGAAGAATTTTTTGCGGTATTTTCCAGAATTGTTTTGAGAGGATTCCCGTTATTTTCAAGTGGACTGCTGATTTATTCTTTGCAGAAATGGTTGTCCAAAAAGCAGATCGCCGGTTTCCTTGCGTTCAGCGCGGTGCTGTGGCTGGCGGAATACGGTTTCATGCGGTGCTTTTGGCAGAAAAACAGCATGTTGCAACCAATATCGTTGTATCCGCTGATTCTCTTTTTGATGTTGTTTTTATTGCAACATCCCGCGGCATCCTTTCCGGCGGGAGGATACTGCAAAACAACGGCGTCGTTTATGTATTATTTTCATCCGCTCGGGATATTGTTTGTACAACGGTTTACCGAACGGCCGACAATTGTTTTTGCGGCGGTGACGGAGATATTTTTACTGGTAGGCTGTGTGGTTTATGCGGTCGATATTTGGATAAAAAAGCATTTTCCTAAGAAGAAAAAAGTATCAAACTAAGATGAAATGTCATGAAAGGAAGAGGTTTATGAAAGCGGTCATTTTAGCGGGAGGATTTGGCACAAGGATCTCGGAAGAGTCCCAATTCAAACCGAAACCGATGCTTGAAATCGGTGGGAAGCCGATTCTTTGGCATATCATGAAGGAATATTCGGTGTATGGCATTACCGAGTTTATTATCTGTGCCGGATACAAACAGCATGTGATCAAAGAGTGGTTTTCGGACTATTTTCTTCACACTTCGGACATCACCTTTGACTTTACCAACGGCAATCAGATGATCGTTCACAATAAACATGTGGAACCGTGGAAGGTCACCATTGTGGATACGGGACTGAACACGATGACCGGCGGCCGGGTCAAACGGATTCGGGACTATGTCGGCAACGAGACCTTTCTGTTGACCTACGGCGACGCCGTCGGCGATGTGAACATGGATGAATTGATTGCCTACCATCGTTCGCACGGCAAGATCGGAACGGTTTCGGTTTATAACTTCGGACAGAATAAAGGCGTTTTGGATATTGCGCCAAACGGCTCGGTAAACGCGTTCCGGGAAAAATCCGATTTGGACGGCGATTTAATCAATATCGGCTTTATGGTTTTTGAACCGCAGCTCTTTGATTATATCGACGGTGACGCAACCGTTTTTGAAAAGGAACCGTTAAACCGTTTGGTTGCCGAAAATCAGCTGATGGCGTATACGCATCGCGGATTTTGGCAGTGCATGGATACCTTGCGGGAAAAACAACAATTGGAAAAATTATGGGATAGCGGTGCGGCACCCTGGAAATTGTGGGAGTAAGAAAATGTTTGATTTATCGTTTTATCGCGGAAAAAGAGTTTTTGTGACGGGACATACCGGCTTTAAAGGATCCTGGCTTTGTAAAATGCTTGCCAATCAAGGAGCGGTGGTGACCGGTTACTCGAAAGAACCGCCGACCGACCCTTCGCTGTTTGATATTGCTGGGATCAAACAGGATATCACCTCGGTCATTGGCGATATCCGCGATTTCATCTCCTTGAAAAAGGCGTTCGATGCGGCACAGCCGGAAATAGTCCTGCATTTGGCGGCACAGCCCATTGTGCGGGATAGCTATAAGGATCCGGTTTATACCTATGAAACCAATGTGATGGGAACGGTTCATATCTTAGAATGCGTGCGTCAAAGTAATTGCGTTCGTTCGGTATTGAATGTAACTACCGATAAGGTGTATCTCAATAAAGAATGGGCATGGGGATACCGTGAAAATGAGGAATTGGACGGGTTTGACCCCTACTCTAATTCTAAATCCTGCTCGGAATTGGTGACACATTCCTATAAAAACAGTTTCTTCGCCGATGGCAGGGTGGCAATTTCTACCGCGCGTGCAGGAAATGTAATTGGCGGCGGTGATTTTGCCAATGAGCGGATTATTCCAGATTGCGTCCGGGCGGCAATCAAAAAAGAGGATATAATCGTTCGGAATCCTTATTCCACCCGACCGTATCAGCATGTTTTAGAACCGCTTTATGCCTATCTAATGATTGCGGCAAAGCAGTATGAGGATGGCAGGTTCGCCGGTTATTATAATGTTGGTCCCGATGATGTCGATTGCTTCCAAACCGGTGCGTTGGTGGATTTGTTTGTCAGCAAGTGGGGAGAAGGCTTGAAATGGTTCGACCGTTCGGATAACGGGCCGCACGAAGCCAACTTCTTAAAATTGGATTGTTCCAAATTGAAGACCACCTTCGATTGGAAACCGCGTTGGAATTTGAACGAAGCCATTGAAATGGTCGTTGATTGGAGTAAATGCTGGATTTCGGGCGGCGATGTCCGCGCTTGCATGGATCGTCAAATTGAAATGTTTTTGAATCAGTGAGGGATTTTACATGAAAAATGTGATCATTACCGGTGCGGACGGTTTTGTCGGCAGTAATACGGTTGAATATTTTTTATCGCAGGGCGTTCAGGTGTTGGCGCTGGATATCGGAGAACATCCCCGGCGGTTAACGCCGCGGGAGGGTTTGACCTACCGTTCCTGCAATATTTTTGATACGGAGAAATTATTTGAAGTTGCCGAAAAGGGCGTTTATGACACCTTCATACACTTTGCATGGATGGGATCGGCAGGCAACGAGCGTACGGATTATCAGTTACAGATGAAAAATGCCTTGGCTTGCGTTGAATGTGTGAAAGCCGCCAAAGAACTCGGTTGTTCCCGTTTTGTTTGCGCCGGCAGTATCATGGAATATGAAGTTGAAGCCGCACTTCATACCCAAGGCAGCAAACCGGGCATGGCTTACATTTACGGTATGGGAAAACATATTGCCCATGCCATGAGCAAATCGGTCGCGGCGGCGATCGGAATTGATTTGCTTTGGCCGATGATCACCAACGCGTACGGCGTCGGGGAGTTTTCACCGCGCTTTGTCAATTCGACATTGCGAAAAATTATCAACGGTGAACCTTTGCAGTTTACCGCCGCAACCCAAAATTATGATTTTGTCTATATCACTGATGTGGCAAAGGCTTTTTACTGTGTGGCAAAAGACGGGAAACCGTTTTATGAATATATGATCGGCAGCGGGAACGCCCGTCCGTTAAAAGAGTTTATATTGGAAATGCAACAGGCTTGTGCACCCGATGCCAAACCGCTGTTCGGCGATGTTCCTTTTACCGGGACAAATATGCCGTTGGATGTATTTGATATTTCCGATTTAAAGAACGATACCGGCTTTGTGCCCTCAATCAGCTTTGGCGAGGGATGTCAAAAAACAATGGACTGGCTAAAGGAGATAGGATAACATGATTCAAAAGTTTGCGTTTAAACCGTTGAAATTAGCGGGAGCTTATGAGATTCAGCCTTTTTATGCCACCGATGAACGGGGCGGCTTTGTTAAGGATTATAATATTGATGTCTTTCGGGAAAACGGTGTTGAACACGAGCTGAAAGAAGTGTTTTACACCATTTCCAAACGCGGAGTGATTCGCGCCACGCATTTTCAACTGGAAAAGCAACAGCCGAAATTGGTTCGGTGTATCAGCGGACATGTTTATGATGTCATTGTGGATCTGCGACCCGGTTCCGAGACATTCGGACAATGGATGGGCTTTGATCTGACCGGCGAAAATCAAAAGACACTTTATATTCCGAAATATTTCGGGCATGGTTATTTGGTTTTGGAGGATTCGGTCGTTTCCTACAAGTGCGGCGAGGTTTTCTATGGCGCAGGTGATTCCGGAATTATGTATAATGATCCGGATATCGGCATCGAATGGCCGATGGAAAAAATCGGCGGCGTCGACAATTTGATTATCAGCGAAAAAGATCTTCATTTGATGAGTTTTCAGGATTACTGCAAAAAAATGGAACGCTGATCGAAAAAGTAAAAAATTTTGTTTTTTTGTCTTTCGGCAAGTATTTCTTATTGACAAAAGAGTGAAAACTGATAAAATATACTATGTGGGTTTATTTTTTTAAAAACGAAACGGAGTCTTAGCGTGAACGTGCAGAATACAGAACAGAATCAAACGGTTCGTGCAGAACAAAAATTAAAAATTTCTTTTACGGTGCCGGACCTGTCAGATGCTGAAATCAATGAAGTGGTAGAAGCCCTTCGTTCCGGATGGATCACCACCGGTCCGCGCACGAAATTGTTGGAGCGTTGTCTGGCAGAATATTGCGGAGTGAATCGCGGTGTTTGTCTGAATTCGGCAACCGCTTGTATGGAATTAACGCTTCGTCTTTTGGGTGTCGGACCCGGAGATGAAGTGATTACTTCTGCCTATACCTATACGGCAACGGCAAGTCCGATTTTTCATTGCGGCGCAAAAATTGTTTTTGTCGATACAGCACCGGATTCATATGAAATGGATTACGAAAAAATGGCGGCGGCCATTACCGAAAAAACCAAAGCGATCCTTCCAGTGGATATAGGCGGATTTTGTTGTGATTATGATCGTATCTTTGAGATCGTGGAACAGAAGAAATCGCTCTTTCATGCGGCGTCTCCGTTGCAGGAAGCGTTGGGTCGTGTGGCGGTAATTGCTGATTGTGCGCACGCGCTGGGATCTACTTATCATGGAAAGCCCGCCGGAAGTGTTGCCGATTTCTCGGTCTTCTCTTTCCATGCGGTGAAAAATTTGACCACCGCGGAAGGCGGCGCCGTTGTCTGGAAATCGTTACCCGGCATAGATGACGAAGAAATTTATCATGAGTATCAATTGCTGTCTTTACATGGACAGTCGAAGGATGCTTTGACAAAAAGTCAAATCGGCAAGTGGGAATATGATATTATCAGCCCGGCTTATAAATGTAATATGACCGATATTGCCGCGGCTATTGGATTGAAACAGTTAGAACGGTATGAAGGACTTTTGCTTCGTCGGCGGGAATTATTTGATCGGTATAATCGACATTTTGCCGGCGCTGATATTTTAACACAGCGTTTGGATAATCCCAACGGAACATCCAACGGACATTTATTCCTTACCCGTTTGCCCGGGCGCACAGAACAACAGCGTAATCGGATCATTGAACGCGTGGGCGAACAGGGAATTGCGGTGAATGTACACTTCAAGCCATTGCCGATGATGACGGCTTATAAAAATTTGGGTTATTCCATTGCGGATTTTCCGAATGCCTATCATCAGTTTGCCAATGAAATAACGCTGCCGTTACATACCAAACTTTCCGATGATGACGCTGATTATATTGCAGAACAATATTTGGCTATTCTAAAGGAATGAGAACATGGTTTTAAAACGGTGGAATGACTTACCGCCTTCGTTAAAAACAGAGGCGGTAAAACCCTATTATGAAGTGTTGGCAAAAAAACGGTTTTTTCTGTTTTGGAAACGATTGTTTGATATCACTGTTTCAGCGTTGATGTTATTGGTTTTTAGCCCGATCTTTTTGGTTTTGTCTCTTTTGATCAAATTCAGCTCTAAAGGTCCGGTTTTCTTTCGTCAGGTTCGGGTAACGGCGTATGGCAAAGAATTTCGGATCTTCAAATTTCGCACGATGGTTCAGAATGCGGAGCAACTCGGCACACAGGTAACGGTTTCGGATGATGCGCGGGTAACGAAGATCGGTAAATTTTTGCGAAAATACCGATTGGATGAATTGCCGCAGTTGTTAGATGTGCTTCGCGGGACGATGTCTTTTGTGGGCGTACGGCCGGAGGTGCCGCGGTATGTAGCAGGATATACGCCCGAAATGATGGCGACTTTACTGTTACCGGCAGGGATCACTTCCCTTGCAAGTATTCGGTACAAGGATGAAAACCGACTTTTGGACGCCGCGGACGATGTGGATGAGGTATACTTACATACTGTTTTGCCGGCAAAAATGGCATATAATTTGGAAGAAATAAAAAAAATCTCCGCGGGGCATGAACTGTGGTTAATGTTCCAAACGGTTTGGACTGTTTTGAAAAAAGAGGATGTGTCGGAAGAGAAGACGGAGGAAAAAGTATCCGTTTAAAACGGATGACCATCCTGTTGGAGGGGTTGGCATTAGTTTGAAAAAAGGCATCAAAAAAATTGCCGAAAAAACACTTCAATCCAAGTATTTTCCCAATAAAAAGATTCTTTTGGAAAGCATTCCGGATCTGAGTTGCTAAAGTTATCCTGTTTTTGAATATATGCTGAAGCAAGGATTGAACAAAGAATACAAGCTGATATGGTTTGTAGACGATAAGAATAAATTTAAAAATGTTCATATAAAAAATGTTTCTTTTCAAAATTTTTTGCCCAAAACACCCCTTGAAAAACTGAAATGGTATTATACCTTCTGCACAGCACGAGCTATGCTTTATGACCATCGTCATCTCGGCAAGTTTTTTGAAAAACAGATTTTGGTTTTTTTGCGACATGGTACTTTTATTAAATCACGGTTGAAGCATGCTAATCCGACAGAAGAAAATCAAAGTGATTTGTTTGTCAATACCGGCCGTTCTTTTGACCGGATTGATGCAGAGCAGTTGCGATTGGCGCCTGAAAAGGCAATTCATACGGGATTCCCGAACGATGATTATCTTTTTGATACCAAAGACTATACCAAGGTTATTTTCCCGAATGAGCACTTTGATAAAATTATTCTATGGATGCCGACCTTTCGTCAGAATAAGCAAAAAACAGATAGTTTTCAGCGCATAGACTCTTCCTTTGATTTCCCGTTGGGATTGCCGTGCCTTTATACAAAAGAAGATTGCATGGAAGTCAATCGTGTTTTAAAGGAAAACAATATTCTGTTGGTTTTAATGCCGCACCCTGCACAGGATCTATCCTTTATTCAGGAATTTCAACTGGATAATTTCCGCATTCTCTATGATAAAGACATTGAGGAAAAAGGAATTCAGTTATATCAATTCTTGGGTTCGACCGATGCGATGATCACGGATTATTCGTCGGTATATTACGATTATCTTCTGACTGATAAAAGCATTGGTTTAACCATTGACGATTATGAAGTATATGCCGCTGAAACCGGTTTCGCGGTGGATTATTTTAAAATAATTATCGGCGAATATATGAAATGCAAAGAGGATATGGTGCGTTATATACTTTCGGTAGCAGAAGGTCGCGACGACCTGAAAGAGCAACGCCAAAAAATAAAAGAGTTTGTTTATGATTATCCGGATAATCATTCTACCGAACGAGTTTATAATATCTTAATGGATACCATCAAAGAGCGGTATTCTTAAAAAACGGATGGATTTTATGGGAAAATATGACGCTTATGTAATTGGTGCCGGACTTTCCGGTGCGGCGGTTGCCCGAAAGTTGGCGTAGCATGGGAAAAAAGTGCTGATTTTGGAAAAGAGAAACCATATCGGCGGTAATATGTATGATTTTGTGGATGAGCACGGTATTTTGGTGCATCAGTACGGTCCCCATACCTTCCACACCAATGATAAGCAACTGATGGATTTTATGAATCTTTTCGGTGAGTGGATACCTTATCGTTTAACATGTGGTGCCGAAATCAACGGAAAATGTACGCCGACCCCCTTTAATTTCCAAACGGTGGACGATTTTTTTGACGAAAAAACAGCAACCGAGATCAAAGAAAAATTCGTAAAGGCTTTTCCCGGTCGAAAAATCGTAACGGTGGTCGAGGCACTAAATTCCTCTGAACCGGTGATCCGTCAATACGCCCAATTCCTTTTTGATAACGATTACAGTTTATATACGGCGAAGCAATGGGGTGTGTCGGCATCTGAGATAGATCCGAGCGTTTTAAAACGGGTGCCGCTTCGGTTGGGTTACGAAGTCGGCTATTTTGATGATACCTATCAAGTTATGCCGAAAATATCGTATACCGCTTTTTTTGAACAGTTGTTTCATCATCCGAATATTACGGTGAAACTGGGTGTAGACGCACTTGAATGTATTTCTCTTTGCGATGAAACCGGGCGTGTTTCAGTAAATGGCGACAAGGATGCGATTGTTGTTTATACCGGTCCGTTGGATTGCTTGCTCTCATTAAAATATGGAGCACTGCCCTACCGTAGTCTTCGGTTTGAATGGCATTATGAGCCGATCGACAGCAAACAAGATATGCCGGTCGTAGCCTATCCGCAAGCGGAGGGCTATACCAGAATCGTAGAGTATAAAAAATTACCGGTACAGGCGGTCAAGGGGACAAGCTATGAAGTAGAATACTCCTTGCCTTTTGTTGCCGGACAAACGCAGGAGCCGTATTATCCCGTACTGACGGAAGAAAGTCAGGAACAATATTGGCGATATGCGGCGGAGGCAAAGAAATTCAGCAATTTATTTCTCTGCGGACGATTGGCTGAGTTTCAGTATTTCAACATGGATCAGGCATTGGCGCATGCCCTTTCAACGGCAGAGAATATTTTAAATCATGGATTTTAAAAGATAACAATAAAACCCCGGTGTGTAACAAAAGTACACGCCGGGGTTTTATTGGAGGGATTTTTGTTTTATTAACAATTAAAGGAAAAAGTTTTTTCTTCACCGTCGATGCTATATTGCAGGATCAGGCGGTTTTTTTCTTTGTGCGCCCGCACATTTTGCGCGTTTTTTAAATGGGTAAACGCTAAATATAACTCTTTTTTCGGCGAATCATACTTTTCAAATTCGTCTGATGCAAAGAGTAACCCGCCGAACAAGCCATTTACCGTGCCCAGTGCCTGCTTTTGTGTTGCAGTCAACGAGGTGTTTTCATCCCGCAGAATAAAGACATCCGGGTCATTGAGGAAAGCGCGAGAGGATAATTGACGGCGGAAAACGGTATTCAGCATGGTGTGTCGAGTGGAGGGTCGCTCTGCGTGCAGCAAGTGCATATATGCCTTATCGTCAAAACTGAAGGTAACATCCGGTCCAATACGGCAGTATTCCACCTTGCCGAAAGCAGCAGCTAATGGCACGCCGCAACCGATAATTTGTGCGTCGCCGCAAACGGTGCGCAGGAAAGACATTGCTTCGTCCATGATTTCGCCGCGGGTTTTATTGGGACGGGGAAGCATACAAACGGCATAAAGAAAATCAAGTTTAAACAGCGAAAATCCTTCCGCTTTGTATTTTTCGATCGTTTGGCGGATGTAATCTCGCACAGCGTCTTTATAAAAGTCAAGCGCATACGCGCCACTCCAGTTGGAACCGCAGTAGACGGGGGTTCCGTCTGCATTCCGAAGCAGATAGTCCGGATGTTCCGAGTAAAGGGCAGAATTTTTTTCGCAGACAAAGGGCGCAAGCCAAATGCCTGCCCGGTATCCCTCACGAATAATGCGATCGGCAATCGGTTTCGTACCATTCGGAAATTTTGTTTTATCCGTTGTCAGCCAGTCGCCGACAAACGGCTCAAAGCCGTCGTCGATCTGAAAAATATCGGGCAAAACAGGGAGTGCTTTCAGTCCCTCAAGATCGCTTTCGATCCGTTTGGCCGAAATATCCTGATAACAGTTATACCAGCTGGTATATCCCACAGCACGCTCGGCGGGAAGTGCTTTTAATTCGAGCAGGGCAAACCAGCGGTCAAAAACTTCATTTTCGGTACCCTCAAGGAAGACCACATCCAACGCGACATACGATTGGTCAAGGACTCGTTCGGCGCAGTCTTTTTCAAAACAAACCTTGTTTTTTCGAGTGTCAAAAATAATGCGCGTAAATCCACTCGACTCTTTTAACGAGGCAAAAAGAAAGAACTTTTCGCCCCGGCGGATATAGGCATAGGAATAGCCGTGCAAGAGACCACGCTTATATGTCGGCGGATAAAAATGACCGTCGCCGTAACAGGAGAATCCGAAAGAACGGTCCAAAAATTTCGGACAGTGCCGAAGGGATTTGTCGTATTCATGGATGCCTCTTTCCGGACTGAAGCTCCAACTTTGATAGCCGTTTAAAAATAGGGCGTCATTTGATTGAAAATGAAAAGAAAAGGTGGCGGAAATCTGTGATAAGGTGCAGTTTTCTGTAGGTATGACCGATAGAGTATACCGGTCTTCATCAGCAAGCTCGTGCAGGGTATAAGCGCCCTGCACGGCTACGGTTTTATTCAGCAGTTTCATTTTTCACACCGTCATACTTTGTTTCGATCGTACCAAGTACCTTCTTTTCGTTATACAACGCGAGAATACAGGCGCCAAGCACGCAGAAGGCGACTGCTACAATTGCGACAACTGTCATGCCGAATGCCGAAGCGGTAATATCGTTCAACGAGGCGTCTTTTGCCGCACCAATAATAGCAAGCGAGGTGAAGATCAGCATGGCAAGCGATTGTCCCCACTTCATGGCAAAGGTGCGTGCGGCAAAGAACATGCCTTCACGGTTTTCTCCTGTCACAATGCCGTCAGCTTCCGCTACATCGGCAACAATGGACTGCGGAATAATACCCAAAAGCGCCATCGGGAAGGCGGCGATCACACAGATCAAAATGCCGAAGACAATGCCGGGTAGCGGCAGTACGCCAATCAATGCAGTGATCACATACGCCAAGGCAAGACCCAAGAAACCGATAATGGTCAATCTCTTCTTACCGAATTTTCGAACCAAACCGGAAACAAAGGGGTAGAAAGCGGCGGACAAAACGGTCATACCGCCCATAAAGATCATGGTATATCCCTCATCTAATTTCATGGAAACCTTTACGAAGAAGGGAAGACCGGTCTGGAACAGCGTCAGGCCGATCCAGTACATAATATCCGAGCTGACAAAAACACGGAAGTCACGGTTCTTGAAGGTCGCCCCCAACGATTTGAACATATTGGCGTTAGAGGGTTTGGTATCCACAAATTCCTTTTCTTTTAGTAGGAAGGTAGGTAACAGCATCGCAATGCAGGCAATGACGGCAAGAGCGATAAAGCAGATGCGATAACTCCAGCCAAAACCGACTGCGTTTCTCAACATGCCGGAAAAGACAAAGGGCGTATAGGCAATCAGTGTACCGGCAAAAAAAGTAAGAGAAATTGCGGTAGAGATGAACATGCGATCATCCTGCGTCTTGCCGAATTCTGAGATCAGCGCGTTGTAGGGTGTGCAGTACATGGTCATAAACAGATAGAATAGGACGATAAACACCGAAATCCATGCTACATTGATCCCGCTGATCGCTTCTACCGGGGCGCAAAACAGCAATACTGTCACGACGGAAAGCGGAATAGCGGCATATTGCATAAACGGAATGCGACGACCTCTTTTATTGGTGCTGCGGTCACTCAAATTTGCGATCCAAGGATCGGTCACCGCATCAAAAATACGGCTGACGGCAGTAATCAACCCTAAGATCGTTAAAAATCCGAAGACAACCAAACCGGGTTTAATGTACTGAACGGCACCGCTTTCCATGTCGCCCGTCGTGGGAAGATAAAAGGTAACCAACCAGGCGTTAATGATACCGCTTAGTATCGACCAGCCCAACTGTCCTATGGCAAAAATAATCATTTGCCCCTTGGTCAATCTTTTCATACATTTCTTGAAATATTATGGTCTGACATAATATTTCCCTCCTGTTGTATTAGTTTGTTGTACCGCTTCAGACCGCGGTTGTGTAAGAGTTTAATTTTTGAGAAATGCAAGGATCACACCGATCAGCGTATCTATTTCCGCCTTTTTGTCTAAGAAATGATCCTGCGGCAGAAGATCTCCGCCGGTGGCAAGCTTTTTGCAAAGCGAAAGAACCGCGTGCGTCGTGGAATAATAAAAAAGTTCCGTGTTATCTACTAAACGCACACTTCTATCGTGCAGTCCATCCCGATAAGCGTGGAAGAAAAAGGATTTGAATTTGTCCATATTGTCGGCATATTCCGCTAAATCCGACACGCTTTCGTTGATACAATAGGCGTCAAATTCACTTAAAAAACGGTATAGTTTCGGATCGGATTTAAAAATACCCGAAAAGACCGTGTAAAATGCAGATAACCGTTCATAGCCCGATGCAATACTGTTCAGCAATAAAAATTTTTCGCTGACCTGTTCCTGTAATTTCAACGCGCAGGCGACGATCAGCTTTGTACGGTTAGAAAAGTAACGGTAAACCGTTGCTTCGCCGATACCGGAGCCCTTGGCGATTTCTTTAATGGTCACCTCAGAAATTGAGCGTTCCAAAAAAAGGCGAATAGCTTCATCAATCAAGAAATTTCGTTTTGCATCCTTTATTGTCATTGTTTTCTCCGCAAAATGATAGTTAGACTATCATTATCATAGCATTGACTTTCAATTTTGTCAATATTTTTTAGAAAAATAAAACAAAATTTTTTTGATTTCTTAAAAAATTTTCTCATAAATAACGAAAATCTTTTTTTATTGCTCTTGACTTTTTTGCAAATAAATGATACTCTAATGTCGTAGAATGTCTCGAAAAAATCATCTGTGCGAGAAGGAGCAAAAGAACATGGCTGCAAAATATGAGATCATTTTCGGCAATCAGCTATCTCAAAAGGATATCAAAAAAGCAGAAAAAACCAAAAAAAAATTCATAAAAAAATTTGGGGATGACAGTCAAAAGGATTACCGTTTTGCGGTATCAGAACAACCCGTTTTGACACCGCTTGGGACAAAGGTGCTGCGTTTTGGCGATGGGGCTTCGTTTTCAGAAAAAACCGTTTTCATTGGTAATATTCGTATGGGATTCGGTCATTACCGTATTTCTATGGCCATGGCGTCTTGCGCTCATGCGCTGGGGTTTGAGCCGATTTGGCTCGACCTGAATTCATTTGAGGGTTCGGCTTGCACCGGCATAATTTCCCATCAAAACGATTTGTATTCCATGGGCTCACGCCTCTCACAAAAAAGTAAACTTTTTAACAAGCTGTATTGGGATCCGCTGAACAGCGAAGGGTTCCGCAAGCTTTCGTATAATGCGGGAGATCAGGCATCAGCGGAAATTATGGCGAATCTGTTGCGGTCGCTGCCCAAAGATTTGCCCTTTGTCGCCACTCATGTTTGGCCGGCACAGGCCGCCATCCATGCCGGTTTTCAACATGTTGTCAATGCGATGCCCGATAACTGGCCGATGGCGTTGCATCTGGCGGAGGGCAGTATTCATACCGTGCAGACGCAGTCGGCGTATCTCGGCTATAAGGCGTTGCGGGGCATGGATAAGTCACGCACCTTAAAGCCTATGCCGGAGGGCAGTATCGTCTATACGGGACACTATGTCGATCACGAACTGCTTTTTGAGTTGGCAGACGATACAGCAAAAAGAGTGGATCGCATAAAAAGCGGTAAAGCCAAGAGATATTTGCTGACCGTCGGCGGGGCTGGCGCACAACAAAAACTATTTGCCGATATCATCCGAACGCTCCTGCCGGAAATCAAGACAGGGAGGGCGGCATTGTTTATCAATACCGGCGACCATTTTGGCGTTTGGGAAAATTTGAAGGCGAATATCCCGGAACTGAAGGATGCCGTCGTCTTTCAAGACCGCTATAACGATGCCAAAGCGTTTGCTCAAAATGCAATCGGTGGTGAAGTCGAGGGTATTACAGCGTTTTGTCACAGCGACATATTTGCCGCCGTATATATCACGAATCTGTTAATGCGCGCCAGTGATGTTTTGGTAACCAAACCGGGTGAGCTTACCTTCTACCCGATCCCCAAACTGTTTATTCAGCATGTTGGCGGACACGAGGTCTGGGGCGCCATTCACTCGGCTGAGGTGGGCGACGGAACCTACGAAGTCGCACCCGGCAGAGAAACCGCGGATATGATCCGACTGTTGCAAAACGAAGAGGAGATTCTGTTGAATATGAATAATCGTATTCTTCAAAACCACGCCGCTGGATTGTATAACGGCGCCTATGAGGTTATTCGCCTCGCCACCGAAAAACAAAGGAAATAAACGGGACAGAGCAACAAAAACCTGACTTCGATGCCATACCGAAGTCAGGTTTTTCTTTGAATAATGCGTATGCCTTTTAAGATTTCTTTGAAAAGACAAAGATTTTTGAAACTATATAATTTAGAATCAAAACTACAAATTGTGCGGCAATTTTAACGAGGGTGCTGTTAAAACCAATCCAGGTGATAAAGATCAAAATAATTAATTCTTCTATACCAAGCGTGGAGAGTCTTCCTGCAAAAAACCGAATCATTTCCAGCCAAATGTTTTTTCCTTTTTGTGTACTTCCAAACACCCATTTTCTATTGGTAAAAAATGCAAATAAAACGGCAAAGATCCAAGAGATAACATTGTTGATAAGGTCATTATTTGTTAAAATGCGATGGAGCAAGATGAAAGAACCGACGCTGATCATTGTCGTACATCCGCCGAAAAACAAATACAATAATACAGATTTGTTTTTTTGATAAAAACCTTTAAAAAGGTTTAAACCGGGTAATGCCGTTATTTTGTCAAAGATGTCTTTATCCATGAAGAATTTCCTTTACGCATGTCATCGGTATCTTTTTCAATAATATATTTCGGGCGTTTCTTGATTTCATCATACATTGCAGCTAAATATTTTCCGATAAGCCCTAATCCAATCAAGATACATCCGCATAGAATCAGCATTAAAAGGATAACGGTAGTAAATCCTCCCAAAGCAGCGCCGATAAAAAAGCGAACCAGAGTTTGAATACCAATTATTATACCGAAAAGAACAGAAATAACGCCTAAATAGGTAACGATATTTAATGGTGACGAGCTGAAGGATATTATGTTGGAAATCGCATAGCGGAGCAGACTTTTGCCGGACCATTTGGAAGTGCCGAGGTTTCGCTCGGCAACATCATAACAAACAGTGGTGCTTTGAAAGCCTGTCCAAAATGTTAAAGCACGGAAAAAAGTTTTTCTTTCCGGCATGGAACATAATACATTGACCACTTTTTTATCCAACAGTTTAAAGTCGCTGGTGTTTTTCATATCAAAACCGGTCAAGGAAGACAAAATTTTATAAAATGTATTGGCTAAAGCTTTGTGAAAAACCGATTCGTTTCCGCGGGTATTTTTGACACCTTCGATAATTTCGTAACCTTGTTCCCAAAGACGATACATTTCAACAATCGTTTCAGGCGGATGCTGTAAATCACAATCCATTACAACAAAACAGTCACCGTTTCCTTTAGATAACCCGGCAAAAATCGCCGCCTCTTTGCCAAAATTCCGGCTGAATTCGATGCCTTTAATTTGAGGATTTTCAAGCGACAGGGAATGAATGATGTCAAAAGTATTGTCTTTGGAACCGTCGCTGACAAACACCAATTCGCAATCAATCTCAGCGCGGTCCATAATGTCTAAAACTGTTTTTGCCGTGTTTTTGATATTTTGCTCTTCATTATAAGAGGGGATAATGATGGATAGCATATTTTCACCAACTTATCAGTTATTATGGTTCGCCCATTTTTACAACGATCACACCGTCGATGGTTTGAACGCTGCCCTTTGCCGGGAAGACCGGCATGGATTTTACAATATCTTTTTGGGCGATTTCATTGGTTGCATCTGTATCATACAGTGTGATAGGATATTGCAGAACATTGGAAAAATAAGATTGATATGCCACAGGAAAAGATACAGAGAAGGAGTGTTCCATTCCGTTTTGCATGGGAATATATTTTTCTGTGTGCGGAATACGAGATTGAACAGCGGGAAATTTACCGACAAAAGCCACCGGCGTTACACCAAAAACATAGCTTTCTTGGGCTTCGATTTCCGACAAAACTCTTGTCATGGAAGAAAGCGTTGCTTTTGTCTCTAAA
>JAFWUH010000019.1 GCA_017524165.1 Clostridia bacterium
CATCGAACCGTTTTCGGCATGAGTCGAGTAGTTGAGCATCGTCGGCGTAATATCCATCGCATTTCCGATCAAATCCTTGCGAATGATCACAATGGTCACACCGGCAGGCGCAACATTCTTCTGTGCACCGGCATACAAAACGCCGAATTTCTTGACATCTATCGGCTCGGAAAGAATACAACTCGAAATATCGGCAACCAACGGCACATCGCCGGTATCCGGCAATTCATGATACTTGGTACCGTAAATGGTATTGTTCATGCAGATATGAACATAATCCGCCTCCGGATCGAAATCAGATTTTTGGGTCTTCGGAATATAAGAATAGGTCTTATCAGCCGAAGAAGCCACGACGCGGGCGGCACCGTAACGGGCAGCCTCTTTATACGCCTTGTTCGCCCATTGACCGGTAATAATATAGTCAGCTTTCTTATTCTTATTCATCAGGTTGAGCGGAACCATTGCAAATTGCGTCGATGCCCCACCCTGCAAAAACAGCACTTCGTAATTATCCGGAATCTCCATGATTTCACGCAAATCAGCCTCAGCCTGTTTGATGATTGCATCATACTCTTTGGAACGGTGAGACATTTCCATGACGGATTGTCCGCTGGTACCGTATTCCAACATCTCGTCCGCCGCGGTCTTCAAAACCGCCTCCGGCAACATCGAGGGTCCTGCGCTGAAATTATAAACTCTTGCCATTGTTCTCTACCTCTGTTTCATAAATTACCGTGTTTTCTTCGACACGATTCATATTTTTTCCTATTCTATAATATTTATATGAAGATGTCAAGCGTTTTGTTAAAAAAATATCAAAGTATTTTTTATATTTTCAAAACATTCAAAAAGTTTGTTAAAATATTAACAATTTTCTTTGGAAAAAGCTAAAATTAAATATTGACAAATCAAAAAGATATGATATAATATATTTTGCGCTACGGTGGATGTAGCTTAGTTGGTTAAAGCGCCAGTTTGTGGCACTGGAGACCGTGGGTTCGAGTCCCATCTTCCACCCCACTGCAAGTTCCCGATGCCAAAGCGGTTTCGGGGGCTTGCTTTCTTTCAAAAGTGCATTTTAAGTTTATATTGGGGTGTCGTCAAGCGGTAAGACACAGCACTTTGACTGCTGCATGCGTAGGTTCGAATCCTGCCACCCCAGCCAAAAATCCGTCTTTTCGAAGACGGATTTTCTTTTACCTAAAAAGCCCTAAAAGCCACTGTTTATGCGGTTTCCGAGACTTTTTTGTTTTGATTTGAAAAAATGAAAATTTAACTTAAACTCGTTTCCGTTGCACGCGCGTTGCACACATTTTACACTTTAAATCTACACTCACTCGTATGGAAATCGCACATTTGTCTTCACATAATTTTGCTGGTATTATATTAGAAAAAAAAAATCAAGGAGGCAACTCAAATGAAAAGATTTATTCACGATGAAACTAACGGGCTTGATTACAAACTTATGGGCGATTACTATCTGCCCTGCCTTAAAGTACCGGAATCACCAAAAGTCGGACGGTTTGGACTTATGTATCTTGATTATCTGAGAAACTATAAACGGATTACATATTCAGGTCTGCTAATTTCCGGCAAATTAAAAGAACATCTCGAAAATATTGACCGCCAAGCAGAGGAAATGTTTTCTCGGTTGGTTAAGCAAATGGCAAAAGCCGAAGGCATAACCGAACAGCTCAAATCCGCCGACCAACTGAAATGGGTAGGG
>JAFWUH010000020.1 GCA_017524165.1 Clostridia bacterium
CGGTAAATGTAATTTTATTTACCTTGATGCATTTTCCGTGTTCAACAACCTTATTGACGATACAAAAAGAAGGAAAAAGCTATCGATGGACTCTTTTGTCTTTCTTGCTTCCCACCTGCTTCGGTCTATTCTGGTGTTTTATTTCTAAATTGATTTTTACCGCTTTCCAATGAATTATCTTGACAAAAATCGACAAAAAAAATATAATAAAAAAGGGTTGATGATTCTAAAAATCAGACCCTACTCTGTCTAAGTCAACGAAAATAAAATCGCCGTGAACAAGAACCATTCACGGCGATGTGGAGCTGAAGATGGGACTCGAACCCACGATCTGCTGATTACGAATCAGCTGCTCTACCATCTGAGCCACTTCAGCGAACGATAACATTATATCATTTTTTTAGGCAAAGTCAAGTGTTTTTTAGTTAGAACAATCGGCAAACGGAGAGAAAAGAAATGGAATACGAAGTGAATAAACGGATTCGACAATACCGAAGTGCCGCCGATATGTCACAAGCGGATATGGCGGATAAACTGGGTATTAAACGAAGTACCTATGCACGCAGAGAAAGCAAAGGAAAATTTGATTCGGAAACGATCATGAAAATTTCTGAGATTTTAAAAATATCCCCCATGATTCTTTTGTACGGCGAAAATGAATTCAATGTCGGCGTTACCGTTCATGATGGAAAAAAAACACCATTTGAGCCGACCGATGATTTTGTCATTACAACCAAAGAACGAAAACTGTTATCGTCCATCCGCACTCTTGCACCCGGCGAAATTGAAAAGGTTATTCAATATATTAACGATTTAAAGAAAAGATAAAAAGCGATCCTCTGTAAATCATTGTTTACAGAGGATTTTATTTTTTTCGGCGGAAAAGTCAGGAATAAAGCTTTGATCCGCACTGCTTCTTTCCTGTAGAAAAACATTGTCAAAATCCGATGACAAAATATAATTTATCACTTTTTCGTACTCTCGTTTTGTTATTTTTCGGTTAAGTTCTGCAAAGCGTTCTGCTTGATAGTACGGAACATATTGGCTCATCATGCTGAAACAGGCGTTTCTTAAATTGTTTTTTACCCACTCAAAACAGTTCATCGCTTCTTTGGTGCCCTGTGGCAAAATAAGATGACGAACAATTAAACCGGATTTCATTATACCGTTATCATCTATCACACAAACCGGTTTTTGCCGATAACATTCCATCAATGCTTTTTTTACAACATCGGGATAATCGCCCGCGCCCGAATACTTTTTTGCCCGTTCGGCAGAGAGATATTTTAAATCCATTAGAAAAACATCAATGAATCCGTCAAATTGTTTTAAAATCTCTACCGAGTCATAGCCACCGGAATTCCAAACGATCGGAATTTTCGGTTTGTATTCTTTCAGTGCTTCCGATATCGCCCAAGAGAAATGTGTGGGATTGACTAAATTAATATTTTCAGCACCTTGTTTTTCCAAATCGCGAAACAGGTCGGTCAATTGATGGATGGAAATATCGAATCCCGCCTTACGGTGAGATATTTCAGCGTTTTGGCAATAAACACATCCTAACGAACACCCACTGAAAAAAATCGTGCCCGAACCGTTTTTCCCGCTGATACAAGGTTCCTCCCAAAAATGCAATGCACTTCTTGCAACGCGCGGTAAAAGCGGCATTTGACAAAACCCATGTTTATTTTCCGTTTCGGTGCGTTCGGCATTACATTGTCTCGGGCAGGCGTTGCATTTCATTTCTTTTTTGCTCACTTTCTGCTTTTTCCGCAACAACCGGCAGTAATTTCTTTTTTATAATCACCTGATCGAATGTTTGGCGAAAACAGATTCTCCCACTATAATCCAATGCGCATTTTTTACAATGGAAATTTGCAATAAACCATCTGTTGCGATAATTCCAACCACTCGTTCTTTTTAAACAATTGCCGCAATTTTCGCATACAAAAGTCATTTGTTTACGGTCAACCGCCGGATCGGAAAGTTTATTGAGATAATAAGGTTTAAAGAAAAGTCTTTTTTGAAAAACCTCACTTCTCGTGTCTTGAATCAATTGCGCAAAGCGATCGGGATGATAGCATTTTTGCAACATTGCCGCAGCCAGAAGGCAGTCGGCACGGGCGGTATGAAGCGGCAGACCGTCGGTATTGATTCGCAAAAATTCCGCAGCACCGGACAAAGAAATCTGACCGTTCGGTTGCCAGCCGAGCAATTTCATTTCATTTTGAATAAAAGCCTGTAAATCCACATATTTTTCCAGATGAAAACGCGCGTTTTGAAAAACCAGTTGCTCATTTTCATATATGGTGAATAAATCCGATGTGCTCCATGTTAATGTAACGGTATCTTTCCCTGCCCAGCGGTTAAACTGTTCGACCGCCTCGTCCGCCGGTACGCCTTTTTGCATATTTTCTTTTGTGATACCGGTCAGTCGAGCAAATCGACCGGTAACACGGTTAGACAAAGCCGAGTGAATCGTTATTTCGATCGAATCATCGACTTCAAAGGATTCGTTCAGCTTTACGGCACCGATTTGCAAAATTTGATTGACAAATCGCCGGTGTTTCTTGTGGAAGACACTATCCCATTCTAAATCCAAAATAATATAATTCATCAGCGGTTTCGCGCCTCAAATTTCATTCGTTGTTCTTTGTTGAGAATTTTCTTTCTCAAGCGGATGTGATTCGGGGTAATTTCAACATATTCAACATCACGAATAAATTCCAGAGACTGCTCCAAACTCAAAACCGAATGCGGGATTAAACGCAAGGCATCATCCGAGCCGGACGCACGCGTATTTGTCATCTGTTTTTTCTTGCAGACATTGCAAACGATATCTTCATTTTTTGGGTTTTCACCGATAATCATGCCTTCATAAACCGGTTCACCCGGTCCGATAAACAAACGGCCGCGGCTTTGGGTGTTAAACAATCCGTATCCGCTTGCTTCGCCCTGTTCATACGAAATAATCGAGCCTGTACTCCGTTGTGCAATATCACCTTTATAGGGTTGATAACTGTCGAAAACATGATTCATGATACCGTTTCCGTTGGTATCGGTCATGAATTGTGAACGGTAGCCCAGAAGTCCTCTTGCCGGAATTAAAAATTCAAGATGAGAGGATCCGCCATCCCGAGAGCCCATATTCCGAATTTCGGCTTTTCGATTACCGAGGCGTTCCATCACCGCACCGACATACTCTTCCGGCACCTCGATCATTAATAATTCCATCGGTTCTAAGAGCGTACCGTTTTCATCGCGCTTATAAATGACCGTTGGCGGAGAAACCTGAAATTCATAGCCTTGACGGCGCATGGTTTCGATCAAAATAGACAGATGCAATTCCCCCCGCCCGGAAACTTTGAAAGTATCCGTTGAATCGGTTTCCTCAACACGAAGGCTGACATTGGTCATAACCTCTTTCATCAGGCGATCCCGAAGATTGCGTGAGGTAACATATTTCCCGTCCTGACCGGCAAAGGGAGAGTTATTTACCATAAAATTCATGGATAGCGTCGGTTCGTCGATTTTAACAAAAGGCAACGGCTCTAAACAGTCGGGTGAACAAGCAGTTTCGCCGATAACCAAATCAGCAATACCGGCAACCTGAACAATATCGCCAACCGTTGCGCTTTCTACCTCCACGCGTTTCAACCCTTGCTGCATAAATAATTTGGCAATTTTCACCGAAGAGGATGTTCCGTCCTTGTGACAAAGCGCAACACTTTGTCCGGTTTGAACACTACCGCGGATCACGCGTCCGACACCGACACGACCTAAATATTCATCATATTCAATATTCGAGAACAGCAACTGCAACGGTGCATCCTGATCGCCTTCCGGCGGTGCAATTTCTTTGATGATTTGTTCAAAAATCGGTCTCATATCCTCTCCTTTGATTTCAGGAGAGTAGCTTGCATAACCGTCTTTTGCGGATGCAAATACAACCGGAAATTCAATCTGATCCTCATCAGCACCCAAATCAATAAATAAATCCAAAACCTCATCAACAACCTCTAACGGGCGAGCCATTGGACGGTCGATTTTATTGATGACAACAACCGCTTTTTTGCCGAGAGAAAGCGCTTTTTTCAGCACAAAACGCGTTTGTGGCATGCAACCTTCAAAGGCGTCCACCAAAAGTAAGACGCCGTCTACCATTTGCAAAATGCGTTCAACCTCACCGCCGAAATCCGCGTGGCCGGGTGTATCAATAATATTGATTTTGATATCCTCGTATATGACGCTGGTATTCTTGGACAGAATGGTGATACCGCGCTCCCGTTCCAAATCGTTGGAATCCATCACACGGTCGTTGACATTTTCGTTTGCACGGAAAGTTCCGCTTTGTTTCAGCAACTGATCGACCAAGGTTGTTTTACCATGGTCAACATGAGCAATTATTGCAACATTTCTTAAATTTTCTCTTTTTGTTTCTGCCATACTACATCCCTTAATTTTATTCTATACTAAATATAATATTATAAACACTTTGTCCGTACATGTCAAATAAAATATAGCAATTGAGATTTTTGTTCAGGGTTCGATTCCCCGATAAGAAAAAAGCCAAGCTACTTCACAGCAGTTTGGTTTTTTGGTGACCCATCGGAGAAAATACGCTTTGCGTATTGCGTACTCGTCGACCGTTTGCTCCGCAAACAGTACCCGACTCATACTTCGTCGCTAAAAACAGTTCACCGAACTGTTTTCTTTACGCTCCTCACCCTCTCAGGGTTCGATTCCCCGATAGGATAAGAAAAAACCAAGCTACTTCACAGCAGTTTGGTTTTTTGGTGACCCATCGGGGAATCGAACCCCGGACACCTTGATTAAAAGTCAAGTGCTCTGCCAGCTGAGCTAATGGATCATATTTAATTTTCTTAAAAAGACAGCCTACATATTATATCAATAAAGGTTTATATTGTCAAGAAAAAAATGTATTTTTTCAAAAAATTTTGTTTTTTTCCGGTCTTCGCCATAAAACAGCGAAGACCGGAAACAGAATCATCGGTTAAAAAATACTATTTCACAACAATATTGACCAGTCTACCAGGTACATAAAGTTCCTTTACAATTGTTTTTCCGGTAATCTCTTTGGCAATATTTTCTTCCGCTTTTGCAAGTGCCAACGCCTCTTCAGCAGAAATGTCGGCAGCAACCCTCAGTCGGCAACGAATTTTGCCATTGACCTGAACGGCAATTTCAACAGTCGCGTCAACACATTTCGATGCATCAAATGTCGGCCACTTTGCCTGATTGAGCATTCCGTCAAATCCGCAGATTTCCCAAAGTTCTTCGGTCATATGCGGTGCAAACGGATTCAAAAGCAATAACATGGTACGATACTCGGCACGATTGATTTTCCCGGTTGCGCTGACGGTATTATAAAGAGACATTAATGCGGCAATCGCCGTATTCATCTTCAGCTCTTCGATATCTTCGGTAACCTTTTTAACCGTCTTATTGAAATCAATTTCCAAATCCGTTCGATAGGTTTCGCCCTCAACCAAGATATCCTGCAAAGACCAAATTTTCTCCAAAAAGCGTTTGCTTCCCTTGATCGAAGATTGACTCCACGGCGCGGCTTTTTCAAAATCACCCATGAACATTTCGTACACGCGCATAGCATCTGCACCGTAGTCACGAACGATTTCATCGGGATTCACGACATTGCCGCGGGATTTAGACATCTTTTCACCGTTTTCACCGAGAATCATACCGTGACTGGTGCGCTTGGCATACGGTTCTGCCGTCGGTACAACACCGATATCATAAAGGAAACGATGCCAAAAACGACTGTACAGCAGGTGCAAGGTAGTATGTTCCATACCGCCGTTATACCAATCGACCGGACCCCAATATTTAAGTGCTTCCGGCGAGGCAAGCGCATGATCGTTATGCGGATCGCAATAACGCAGGAAGTACCAGGAAGAGCCTGCCCACTGCGGCATGGTATCTGTTTCGCGCTTTGCCGGTCCCCCGCAATGCGGACAGGTAGTTTGCACCCATTCGGTCATATTTGCCAACGGAGATTCACCGTTTTCGGTAGGCTCGTAGGATTCAACATTGGGAAGCATCAGCGGCAATTCGCTTTCCGGCAGCGGTACATAACCGCACTTTTCACAATGAACCACCGGGATCGGTTCGCCCCAATAACGCTGACGGGAGAAGACCCAATCGCGGAGCTTATAATTAGTCTTGCGCTCGCCGAGATTGCGTTCTTTCAGCCATTGCTGGATTGCTTTTTTTGCCTCATCCACACTTAACCCGTTTAAGAAATCGGAATTGACCATAGTACCGGTTGCACAATCGGTAAAAGCCTCTTTTTGAACATTGCCGCCCGCCACTACTTCGATAATCGGCAGATCAAATTTTTTTGCAAAATCCCAGTCACGGGTATCATGTGCCGGTACAGCCATAATCGCACCGGTACCGTAGGAAATCAAAACATAATCCGAAATAAAGATCGGAATTTCCTTACCGTTGACCGGATTAATACCACGAACGCCATCCAAACGGACGCCGGTTTTTTCTTTGGCAAGTTCGGTACGCTCAAAGTCTGATTTTTTAGCGGCTTCCTGTTGATAGGCGCGTACCTCATCATAATTCTTGATTAAATTCTTCCATTTATCAAGATACGGATGCTCCGGCGACAATACCATATAGGTCGCGCCGAACAAGGTATCGGCACGGGTCGTATAAATTTCCAGGACATCCCCTGCCGTTGTGGAAAACTTCACCTGGGTGCCATAGGAGCGTCCGATCCAGTTGCGTTGCTGTGTTTTGACCCGGTCAATAAAATCAACCTCATCCAGTCCATCCAGCAGTTTTTCGGCATAGTCGGTGATTTTCAACATCCACTGTTCTTTATCCTTATGAATGACTTCACTGCCGCAACGCTCACAAACACCGTTCACCACTTCTTCATTCGCTAAAACGCATTTGCAGGAGGTGCACCAGTTTACCGACATCTTTTTCTTATACGCCAGGCCATGTTTCAGCAACTGCAGAAAAATCCATTGCGTCCACTTATAATAGGACGGATCGGTCGTATTGACTTCCCTGCTCCAGTCAAAAGAAAAGCCGAGCGACTTTAACTGCCGCTTAAAATTGGCGACATTTTTTTCGGTTACAATCGACGGATGAATATGCGTTTTGATCGCATAGTTTTCGGTCGGCAAGCCAAAGGCATCCCAACCCATCGGATAGAGCACATTATAGCCCTGCAGTCTTTTTTTACGGGCGACAATATCAATTGCCGTATAAGAGCGCGGATGACCGACATGCAATCCCTGACCGGACGGATAAGGGAATTCCACCAATCCGTAAAATTTCGGCAAAGAATAGTCCTCTTTTGCGGCAAAGGTTTGCTTTTCATCCCAAATATTTTGCCACTTTTTCTCAATTTTTGCGTAATCGTACTTCATTTTATTCACCCTCCGGTTTATTTAAAAATTTTGCACAGTCGATTTCCTCGCCATCTGCCCACATTTTTTCCAAACCGTAAAATTCCCGTTGATCACGAGAAAAAATATGAACAATAACCGTGCCGTAGTCCAACACATACCAGCCGGTCGATCTGCCCTCTATATGATGGGGAATCACATCAGCCTCTTTTAATTTATCCTCCACTTCATCGGCAAGCGCATGAACATGGGTAGACGAGGTACCGCTTGCAATTAGAAAATATTCGCTTAAAACGGTCAAATCACCAATTTTAATAGCTTTGATGTCCACAGCCTTTTTATCGTTCAAGGCGTTTGCCGCAAGTGCTAAAATCTTTTCTGACTCCATTTTTCTATTTCCTTTCCAAATTCGGAATAATGCCGCGCAAGGCAATTTCATTATAAGCTTCCACCGTATCGGGATGAACCGCCAAATAGCGCGATGCCAGGTCACAAACCGTATAGGATAACGCATAGGCATAGGCTTCATCCATAGATTGATCCACCAATTTGCGCATGATATCGACATCGTCGTAATCACGATCCGCAGAGGTAAAATCCGCCAAATACAACACTTCTGACAATAACGGAATATTGGCTTTGGCGGTGGTGTGGTACCGTATCGCTTCCAGGATTTCCGGATCGTCAATGTTTAGAACGGTTCGGAGATAAATTTCCCCTGAAATAGCATGCCACAGTTTTTGGCTTTTTTGTTCGATAACAGATAACTTCGTTCCGGAAGCACGAAACAGTAGTTCGTGTTCCTCTTTGGGTGCATTTTTAGTAATATCGTGCAACAGTCCGGCAATATAAGCCTTTTCGGCATCGGCGCCGTATTTTTCCGCCAGGCGTTTGGCTTCCTCTGCAACACAAAGCGAATGATAATACCGTTTTTCATTGAGCCGTGTTTGCAGCAACTGTTTCCATTGATCCATCAATATCACGGCAAAGTTTCCCCCTCATATACTTTTGTTTTGGAAAGATAATCCCGAATCTTATCGGGTAAAAAGTTGTCATAAATACCTTTTTTCATTCTTTCGCGCAATTGTGTAGAAGATATTTCCGGAATATCGGCGTCAAGTACATGAATTTTAGCGCCCTGCCGCCGCAACCGTTCCACCGATTCGGTAAAACCGCAGGATCCTTTTCGTTCGATGGTATAAAACCCGCAAAGCTTTATCAATTCTTTACTGCGGTACCATGTGTCCAAAGTCATGATCATGTCGCCGCCGCAGGCAAACCAAAAATCCTCTTGCGGATACTTTTGTTTGAAGAGCGTAACCGTGTCAAAGGTGTAGCTTTTCCCCTCCCGCTCAAATTCAACAAGACAAAGTTCCGTTTTACAGAGGTCTTGTACCGCGAGCCGACACATTTCGATCCGTACTTCATCCGGGACGGCAAAGGATTGTTTTTTATGCGGCGGAATGCGATCCGGCATCAGCAAAACACGATCGACTTCAGGCAAATCATTTAACACCTTTAAGGTTTCATAATGTCCGATATGAAACGGATTGAATGTTCCGCCGTATAAAACGGTTCTGCTCATGTCATTTCACCAGAACAATTTTTCTGTTTTCTTTTTCACTGCAAGGACGGAAAAGAATAAACTTTGTGCCGATCACCTGAACAACATCGGCACCGACCGACTTTGAAACGGTATCAGCCGCCTCGCGTGCTGTCAGCGGACAGCTTTCCAAAACGCGAAGTTTGATCAGTTCTCGCGCTTCCAACGCCTCCCCGATTTGTTTATTTTGTTGCTCATTCAAACCGCCTTTACCGATTTGAAAAATCGGTTCCAACGAATTTGCCATCCCGCGCAATTGGGCGCGTTGTCTGCTGTTCAACATTCGGATCCATCCTCCGGATTCATATATTTCTTTAATTCTTCTTCAAACTTTCGCAGAGACTGTCCGCGATGACTGATACTGTCTTTTTGCTCCGGCGACAGTGCGGAAAAAACACCGATGGGTGAAATAAAGATAGGATCATAGCCAAAACCGTTTCCTTCGGTAATTTCAGCAGCGATTTTACCGTGGCACTCTCCGCGCACGGTAAAAGACCGTCCGTCCGGAAAAACACAGGCAATGCAGGAAACGAAGACAGCCGTTCTTTTCTCCTCGGGGACATCCTTTAATGCCGCTAACAATTTCAAGTTATTGGATTCATAGGTTGCGCCCTCTCCCGAAAATCTTGCCGAATAAAGTCCCGGCGCGCCGTCCAAATAATCCACACAAAGACCGCTGTCATCAGCAACCGAAATCATTCCTGTTTCTTTCAAGCCGGAATTTGCCTTTAAAAGTGCGTTTTCTTCAAAGGTTTCGCCGGTTTCTTCCACATCGGGCAGTTCCCTGCCGAGATCGTTTTCGGTGACTACGGTAAAACCCATCGGTTCTAAAATGCGCTGAAACTCTTTACATTTATTTTTATTTTTAGTTGCAATATAAATTTTCATAGATTATTCCTCAAATATTCCGTTTGCAAACTCTTTGGCATGGAAGGGTTGCAAATCATTAATTCCTTCGCCGACGCCGATATACTTCACCGGGATTCCCAGCTCATGGTGAATCGCAATGACGATACCGCCCTTTGCGGTGCCATCCAATTTTGTTAAAATAATACCGGTAATATTGGTACTGTTTTGAAATTCTCTTGCCTGATTTACGGCATTTTGACCGGTCGCGGCGTCCAGCACCAGCAAGGTCTCTACCGAAGCATCGGGCAGTTCTCTGCCAATCACGCGGTAGATTTTTGCCAGTTCGTCCATCAAGTTTTTCTTATTATGCAACCGTCCGGCGGTATCACAAATAATCACATCGGCATTTTTTGCTTTAGCCGAAGCAATGGTATCAAACACCACCGAGGCGGGGTCTGTTCCCTCTACGCTTTTTACCATCGGTACATCAGCGCGTTCCGCCCAGATAGCAAGTTGATCAATCGCGGCGGCGCGGAAGGTATCGGCGGCGCCCAAGACCACCTTTTTCCCCTCTTCTTTCAGCTGCAATGCCAATTTGCCGATAGAGGTCGTTTTGCCGACGCCGTTCACGCCGATCACCAAAATAACAGACGGCTTTGTCTCCAAATGAAGTTCCTCGTCTTCTCCGAGCATTTCTGCAATCAATTCCTGCAAAAGACGGGTAATTTCATTCGGATCGGTAATGCCGGTTTCCTTGATCCGTTTACGCAAACGGTCACACAATTCGGTTGCAGTCGTCATCCCGACATCTGACATCACCAAAATTTCTTCCAGTTCTTCAAACAATTCTTCGTCGATCTTGGTGAAACTGTGCACAATAGAGGCAATGCTTTCCGAAATGGAATCCCGTGTCTTTTTCAGTCCGCTTTTAATTTTGCTGAAAAATCCCATTCTGTTTTCTTCCTTTTAATCAGTTTTCTTGTAAGAGTAATTTCTTTTCCAACTCAGCCACATTCAATTCCAGCAATTTGGTTACGCCTTTTTCCTGCATGGTAACCCCGTAAAGCATATCAGCGGCTTCCATCGTGCCGCGACGATGCGTAACGCAAATAAACTGAATGGGCAGGTCAGAATCCTTCATATAGTTCGCAAAACGGTCGACATTGATATCATCCAACGCGGTATCCACCTCATCCAAGAAGCAAAACGGCGGCGCGTTGACGCGCATGATCGCAAAATAAATAGATGAGGCAACCAATGCTTTTTCACCGCCCGAAAGGCCTTCCAGGCTCGGCACATTTTTACCGGGCAATTTTGCGTGAATATCTATACCGCTTTCCAGCACATTTTCAGGATCACTTAAGGCAAGCGTTGCCGTGCCGCCGCCAAACAGCTCCTGGAAAGTTTTCCCGAAGTTTTCATTGATTTTATCAAATCCGGCGACGAAAAGTTCCTTCATCTGTGAGGTCAACTGCGAAATCAATTTGTGCAATTCCTGCCGTGCATGATCCACATCGTCTATCTGTGTTTTCATAAAGGAATAGCGTTCAAAAACCTCTTTATATTCCTCGATTGCAGAAACATTGACATTGCCGAGGGATCGGATTTTTGTACGGATTTCATGCAAATTCTTTTTCGCTTCCTGACGGTTTTCAATGACAATACCCATGCTTTCCGCTTCACTTCGGGTCAATTGATACTCATCGTAAAGTTGACGGATGATATCGTCATACTCTTTGACCATCATTTCTTTGCGTTCGCAAAGGCGAGCTAATTCACTGCCGATTCGCTCGCGCTCGGCGGTGCGTTCACGCTCTTCGGTGCGCAGACGAATACCGTCCTTCTCGATTTCATTGCGCCTGGCAATCAAATCTTCTACCGTTTCAGCCGATCGTTGAATCATCTGCTGTTGATCTTCTATATGATCTTTTGCATTATCTATTTCGGCACTTAACTGTTTGTTGCGGAACATCAAAGCCGCGATTTCGCCCGAAAGCGCCTCTAACCGTTCGGCGCGGTGACTAATGGCGTTTTCCAGATTTTGCGCTTCCACTTTTAAGGCTTCAATATCTTTTTCGACTTCAAGATAACGAAGCTTATGTGCGGTAATTTCAGCAGACAATTCGTCGCGTTGCACCGATATTTGATCTCTGCCGCCTGTCATTTGATCAATTTCCAGTTGCACTGACGCTTTTTCCGTTTCCAGATCAGACATTGCTTTCATGGCTTCTTCCGACGCTTTGCGAAGTTCTGCAATCTTTTTCGCACCGGTTTCTTTTTCATTCTGCAATTCCGAAACGGTGTTACACAAATTGTCCCGTAAATCGCTGATTCGTTTTAATTCGGCAACGGTACGAATTTTGTCTTCGTTGAAATTCATTAGCGATGCGCGAACCGTAACAATATCTGCTTGCACCGCTTCCACCTCATGCTGTGCCGTGGTGCATTTGCCGTCCAATTCGGTCAAGGAAGCCGTTAAACAGTTTACTTCATCTTTTAAACGGTCAATATCTGCCGAGCGACTTAAAATTCCCGCTTGTTTCATCGGGGAGCCGCCGGTCATGGGACCGCCCGGATGAATCACCTGGCCGTCTAAGGAAACGACCTTTACGCGGTACTGATACTTTTTAGCAATTGAAACAGCGGAATCAATATCTTCCGCAACTACGGTGGCGCCTAACAAATAACGGATAATCTCCTCATACTGACGGTCGGTTTGAACCAAATCAGAAGCGATTCCGACAAACCCGTAAAGAGCTTCAAAACCGGTTTCTTTAAATTCGCGTGCACGAACCGCCGAAATCGGCAAAAAGGTTGCCCTGCCGGAATGAGAATTTTTCAAGAAACTAATGGCACGCTTAGAATCGTTTTCGTTTTCTACAACAATATTTTGAATGGCGTTTCCGAGCGCGGTCTCTATGGCAACACTGTATTTTTTATCCACCGAAATGAGTTTGGAAACCGGACCGTGAATACCCTTTAAGAGTCCTTTGCCGGCATCCTCCATGACCTTTTTAACGGCATGAGAAAAGCCTTCCATGCTCTGCTCTAATTCGGTCAAAATCTGAATCCGACGCTTTTTGGCTTCGATATCCAGCCGTAATTCATCGCGTTTTGCCGTAAACTCTTCCAAGGATGTACGGCGGTTCTGTTGACGCAAAAGATAACCCTGCAAGGTATTTTCATCCGAAACAATGCTTTCTTCAATTTTGCTTAGATAGGATTCGGTTTCTTTGCGTTCTTCCTCGAATTGGCGAAGTGAGTTTTCGTGTTCTTCCAAAAGCTGCTCTAAAACGCCACTGCGCGCGGTTATTTCTTCGATAGAGGTATTGGCTGTTGTGAATGAAACGCGCAAATCGGCGCTTTGTGTCGCCAACAAATTGATTTTTCGCGCCTGTTCTTCAATTTGCCGCGAAATCTTTTCACTGTCGGATAATAATCCCGTCAAGGATGATTCCAATTGCTCTGTTTCAGTTTTAATTGTTTCCAAGGTCAAAAGCCGTTTTTCCACTTCGGACAACCGTTCGGCAATCAGCGAACGGGCTTCTTCGTCATTGGAACCAAGTTGTTCTTGCTCGACATGCAGACGGTCAATAGATTCATTGTTGTGGCGCATGTCATTTTCAAACACATCAATACTGCCGTTTAATTTAACAATATTTTCATTTGCTGACGCTGACGCCGCGCGCTCCTGTTCAATTTCAGCCGTCAAACGGGTAAACGCCGAAGAATTGTCCTCTGTTTGGGCATTGAACTGACCAAGCTCCTCTTCAATTTCGCCGTAATGCAGTTGTGCGGCGGTAATTTTGGCTTCCTGATTGCGCAATGAATCTTTGGCATGATTTAATGAATCAACCCACAAACCAATTTCCAGTTGCTTTTTTTCAGCCGACAAAGCAAGAAATTTTTCTGCTTTTTTGCTCTGTTCCGCCAACGGTCCGACGCGTGATTCCAATTCATCCATAATATCTTTGAGCCGAAGCAGATTGTCTTCCGCGGCAGTAAGCTTGCGCATGGCTTCCTCCCGACGGTAGCGGTATTTGGAAATTCCCGAAGCTTCTTCAAAAATATCGCGGCGTTCTTCGGAACGAGAGCGGATAATACTGTCAATTTTACCCTGACCGATCATTGAATATCCGTCTCTGCCGAGCCCGGTATCCATAAACAGTTCATTGATATCTTTTAAACGAACCGAAACATTATTGATGAGATATTCACTTTCATGCGAACGATAATACCGCCTGGTGATCGAAACCGAATCATTATCAAAATTCAGCGAGCGATCGGAATTATCAATATTCAGCGTCACTTCACAGAAGCCGTGCGGTCGCCTGGTTTCGGTACCGCCGAAAATGACATCTTCCATTGACTGTCCGCGCAAAGATTTCGTGGACTGTTCGCCTAAAACCCACCGTACCGCATCGGAAATATTACTTTTGCCGCTGCCGTTGGGTCCGACGACCGCCGTAATACCGTGACCGAATTTTAAATCGGTCTTATCCGCGAAGGACTTAAAGCCGGAAATACGGATCGATGTCAATAACATTTCAATTCACCTTCTTTGTTTCTTTTACAATGATTTCATATTCTTTTAAAGAACGGTCTGCGACAATATGACAATCCCGACCGCTTTCTTTCCATCGAAAAAGGTTTTTTCTGTGTTGCCCGATTGCTTTAGATACAGCATTCGATGCTACAAAAACAACATAATCGCCCGGATAGATCATTTGCGAAAGGATCAACCGGTAAAAAAGTTCCGCCTCGCAAAGCTCACGCAGTGCGGGATGCCACGGTCCCGCCAAATATTGATCCTGAGGAATCGTATGTAGCCCGAAACGAATCACCGGAATCTGATGTTCCGAAAACATCTTTAAAAGGACGGCACCCAAAGAAACAGCTTCCTCCACTGTTTGGGGACGGTATTTTCCGTCGGAAAACAGGGTCGCCAACGCGGTGTTTTTTAAAACGATTGTCGGATAAATCCGAACTTGATCGGGGTTTAACGCAATAATCTTTTCTGCGGTTTTCACGGCTTTCATATCATTGTCGCCGTAAAGACCGGTCATCATTTGAAGACCGAGCGAAAAATCCATGGCATGGATCATTTCAGCAGAAGCAATAACATCCTCAACCGTATGACCACGCTGATTCAAACGCAGAACCTCGTCATCCATACTTTGTGCGCCTAATTCAATCGAGGTAACGCCGTATTCTTTTAATTGGGATAAAATATCTGTCGAAATAGCATCCGGTCTTGTCGAGATCCGTATCCCGCGAACTGTTCCGTTTTTCACCCATTTTTGAGCGCATTTTAACAACGAAAGGCGGTATGTCTCCTCAACGGCGGTAAAACTGCCGCCGAAAAAGGCAATTTCAGTTTTTTCAGGGCAAGAGGACGGCGATTGCATGGCAGTTAAAACAGCAGCATCGACATCTGCGGCGCCGGGCAAAATTTTACATCCCGTAATGGCGTGCTGATTACAAAAGCTACAAGTATGCGGACATCCGATATGGGGAACAAAGAGCGCAATATTGGCATGTTTACGGCTCATATTTTTTCGCCCATCAATGATAATGCCTGTTTTGCCGCCATTTGTTCAGCGGTTTTCTTATTTTTTCCTTTTCCAGTGCCGATAACATTGGAATTGAGTCGTACCTCCACGGTAAAGCTTTTATTGTGGTCAGGACCTTCCTCATTGGTCAAAACATAAGAAACGGATTCTTCCGGGTTGCGTTGAATGATCTCCTGCAAAAGGGTTTTATAGTCCTTAAAAACTTCATCCTCCGGTTGAGAAGGCTCACGCAGGACAAAATTCATCACATGTTTCCTGGCTGGTTCCATCCCGCCGTCCAGGTAAATTGCCGCCAAAACCGCTTCAAAAGCGTCCGCCAAAATTGAATCGCGCTCACGGCCGCCTCCCTTGTCTTCCCCTTTTCCGAGTAAAAGATATCTGCCAATTTCCAACTCGCGCGAGAAACTGCACAAAGCTTTTTCGCAAACCAGCGAAGCTCTCAAGCGGGTCAATTCTCCCTCTGGCAGATTTGGAAATTGATGGTACAAATAATCTGCCACGATAACGGATAAGACCGAATCGCCCAAAAATTCCAACCGTTCATTTGAACGAAATCCGTTACGAACCTCATTGGCATAGGAGGAATGCGTTAATGCATGCTTTAAAAGAGCACGATTTTGAAAATGATACTGTAATTTTTCTTCTAAAGTCTCCATGCCGACACCTTCTTTATTTTATAAATTTTTCGAAATTGTTTCAATAACATTTCGTTCTGCAAAGCGGACAGCTTGACCGATAGCACTGCGAATCGCGCGCGCATCGGAACTGCCGTGGGCTTTAATAACGGGCTGTTTGACGCCCAAAAGCGGGGCGCCGCCAACCTCCGAGCTGTCCATCAGTTTTTTCAGCGCGTATAGGTCTTTTTTGATCACCAGTGCCGCCAATTTATTGAAGACGGAACGGTAAAGAATTTCCTTGATCATTTTCATCAGGGTCATGGAAGTTCCTTCGATCAATTTCAAAGCGATATTTCCGGTAAAACCATCGGTAATTACCGCGTCGCAAACACCTTTTGGCATTTCGCGTGATTCCACATTGCCGATAAAATGAATCGGTAATTCCTGCATTAAACGATAGGTTTCCTGACGAAGCGGGTCACCCTTGGTATCTTCAGTGCCGATATTCAAAAGTCCGATTTTCGGGTCTTTAACGCCTTCCACTTTTTCCAAATATACGCTTGCCATTAAACCGAACTGCGCCAGCATTTCAGGTCGGCATTCGGCGTTTGCGCCCATGTCCATCAGCAGATATTTCCCGCCGGACGGGGTCGGCAATAATCCGCCCAAAGCCGGGCGTTTGATTCCCTTGATTCGTTTGACCAACAAGGTTCCGCCGACCACGATCGCACCGGTAGAACCGGCAGAGACAAAAGCGTCTGCCCTGCCCTCGGTCAACTCACAAAAGGCAACCGCCATAGAAGACTCGGCGTGTGCTTTCAACAGCGAAGTCGGTTCGTCGTGCATCGAAATCACATCGGTGCAATGAACGATATTTAAAGAATCCGGTGTCTTCAATCCTTGTTTTTCTATACTCTTTTGAATCAGGTTTTTATCGCCGGTCAAGGTAATATCCACGCCGAATTCCTCAGCGGCTGCCAGCGCACCCTTTACAATTTCATCGGGCGCATTATCACCGCCAAAAGCGTCAACCACAATTCTCATGATGTTTTCTCCCTTCAAACCAAGCTAACGAACGCGCCGAGAAAGCGGCGTAGCGTTCGCGCTTATCCCGAATGGGTGTTGCTAAGGACGGCAAAACGCCGAAATTAGCACCCATCGGCTGAAAATCTTTTCCTTCAAAACAACAAATATAGGATAACAACGCGCCGATCATGGTATAATCCGGCAAAATCAAAGGGTCTTTCCCTAAAACTCGGTTCGCCGCATTGATCCCAGCCATGATCCCCGACGCGGCGGATTCCATATACCCCTCCACGCCTGATAGTTGACCGGCAACAAAAATATTAGGATATTGTTTTAACGATAAATCCCGCGACAAGACCTTCGGTGCATTAATAAAGGTGTTACGGTGCATCACACCGTACCGAATGATTTCGGCATTTTCCAGACCGGGAATCATACAGAATACCCGTTTTTGTTCGGGAAATTTTAGATTTGTTTGAAAACCGACCAAATTGAACAGCGTTCCCGCCGCGTTTTCCCGGCGCAACTGTACGACCGCCCACGGTCGATGCCCGGTTCGCGGATCCTTCAATCCAATCGGCTTCATCGGACCGAAACGAATGGAATCGGTACCGCGTTTGGCAAGCACTTCAATTGGCATACAGCCCTCATAAACCGTGACCGGTTGATCAAAATCATGCAACGGTGCGCTTTCCGCATGAATCAATGCCTCATGAAAGGAAAGGTATTCTTCCTTATTCATCGGGCAGTTGATATAGTCACCTTCGGTCGATCCGTTATCATAGCGCGAGGCATAAAACGCCTTGGTAAAATCAATACTTTCCGCCGTGACAATTGGTGCGGCGGCATCAAAAAAGCTTAAATGTTCCTGCGCTAAAAGTTCCGACAAACGATTCGCCAAAACCGGCTCGGTAAGAGGTCCGGTTGCCAGAACGGTCAACTCATCCATTTTAAAATCATCGACAGTTTTCTCGATCACTTCAATCATCGGATGGCTTTTAATTTTTTCTGTAATTATTTCGGCAAAAACCGTACGGTCGACCGCCAAAGCGCCGCCGGCGGCAACCGATGCCTTATCAGCGGCAGGTAAACAAACGGAACCAAGCCTTCTCATTTCCTCTTTTAAAAGACCTGCCGCGGAATCAATTCTTGCCGCTTTCAAGGAATTGGAACAAACCAACTCGGCAAACAGCGGCGTATGATGTGCCGGTGTCATTCGGTGCGGTTTCATTTCATACAGCTTCACCGGAACACCGCGATTTGCCAATTGCCATGCGGCTTCGCATCCGGCAAGTCCGGCACCGATTACGCGGACAGTCTTCATTCTTTTTTCGTTCCTTCTGATTTTTTCGCGGTTTTCTTTGCCGCGGATTTTTTCTTTTTAGCCGCTTCTTCTCTGCCGCGAACGCGAGAGGGACATTCCCCGTTAAGGCAGTATTTTCTGCCGCGCAATCCGTAAATCATATACCCGCCGCATTCCGGACAAATTTCGCCGGTTGGAATACCCGGTGCCGCAAAATCGCACTCCGGATAACCTGAACAGCCGTAAAACTTTTTTCCTTTCTTGGATACTTTCTTCAACAGCGGTTTTCCGCACTTCGGACAGGGTTGTTTCACTTCATCCTCCGGAATCGGCTTGGTATTTTTACATTCCGGATAACCGGGGCATGCTAAAAACTTCCCGAATCTTCCCGATTTGATAACCATCTTTCTGCCGCATTTATCGCAGACAACATCGGTTTCTTCTTCCGGCACTTTTACGCGTTTGCCATCCAATTCCTTTTCGGCATCCACATATAGTTTTTCAAAATCCGTATAAAACTTTTGCAATGTTTTTTGCCAATTTTCTTCACCGGCACCGATACGGTCTAAATCCTTTTCCAATCCTGCTGTAAACTTCACATCAAAGATACGGTTAAAGTATTGGGTCATTAATTCAACCACAATTCGACCGAGTGCCGTCGGTTTCAACGATTTCTTTTCACGCTCAATATAAGTGCGGTTTAAAATATTGGAGATAATCGGCGCGTAGGTAGACGGACGACCAATTCCGTTTTCATCCAACGCTTTAATTAAGGTAGGTTCGGTATAGCGCGCCGGCGGTTGCGTAAAATGTTGGTTCGGGGTAAGGTCTTTCAGCTTTAACAAATCGCCTTGTTTCATTTCCGGCAAGGAAACATTATCGGTGTCCTCTTCGTCACGCCCCTCTTCGTAAAGGGCGGTAAATCCGTCGAAACGAACAGTATAACCGCTTGCCTTAAAAAGATACGCATCGGCAGTAATGTCTACATGAACTGTATCCTGAACACAAGATGCCATCAGCGAAGCCAAAAACCGTTCCCAAATCAAACGGTATAACTTGAACTGTTCCGCCGTAAGTGCCTGCTGAACACGGTCGGGCGTTAAGGTGATGTCGGTCGGACGAATCGCTTCATGCGCATCCTGCGCGTTATTTTTCGATTTAAAATAGCGGGGTTTTTCGGGTAGGTATTCCTTGCCGAACCGCGCTGAAATATAATTGTTTCCGGCTTTTCTTGCTTCTTCTGAAATGCGCAGTGAATCGGTACGCATATAGGTGATCAAACCGGTTGTACCAACGCCGGCAATCTCTACCCCTTCGTACAGTTGCTGTGCCACTTTCATGGTGCGTTGACCGGTAAAATTCAATTTTCGCGAAGCTTCTTGCTGTAAAGTAGAGGTAATAAACGGCGGTGCCGGTTGGCGTTTACGAACACCTTTTTTCACAGCGGCAACCCGGAACTCTGCCTGATTTAAATCTGCAACAATTTTATTTGCGGCGGTTTCGTCGGCGATCTCAATTTTCTTGCCGTCCGACATGCCGTAAAGCTTGGCGATAAACTGTTTTCTGCCGCTTAACAATTTCGCATCAACGGTCCAAAATTCTTTTTCTTCAAAATTTTCAATTTCTTTTTCGCGGTCAACAATCAAGCGTAACGCAACGGTTTGCACCCGACCGGCAGACAATCCGCTTTTTACCTTTTTCCAAAGGAAAGGACTCAATTTATATCCGACAATACGATCCAAGATCCGACGAGCTTGCTGGGCATCGACTAAATTCAGATCCAATTTTCTCGGCTGTTCGATCCCTGCACGAATACCGGATTCGGTGATCTCATGAAACGCGATCCGAATCGGTTCTTCGGTATTTAATGCTAAAATCTGCGCTAAATGCCATGATATTGCTTCTCCTTCGCGATCCGGGTCGGTAGCGAGCAAAACACCGTCACTGTTAGCGGCAGCTTCTTTTAACGATTTCACTAAACTTCTTTTATCCGGCATCAAGATATACTGCGGTTTAAAATCTTTATCCACATCAACGCCGAGTTTTGATTTTGGCAAATCACGAACATGACCCATAGACGCCATTACTTCATAATCACTGCCGAGATATTTACGAATACTCTTCACTTTTGTCGGAGATTCTACAATCACCAATTTTGCCATAGTTCTACTCCTTTATGAGATAGAATAAAATCCTCCCGGAAGTGCCGTAATAAATCCCTCAAACTCCAATTCGGTCAAAGCAGACAGGAGTTGACTGCCCGACAATCCGGTTCCGATACAATCGTCAACTGTAAATTTTTGCTTATCCAAATAATTATATACTATTTTTGCCTCGTTGGAAAGACTTTTATCAGATTTTTTTTGAATTTTTTGTTTTTTCCCGGATCCATCTGTTTTTTGATATGCACGCACAAGGTCAATTTTATCCGGAAAGTTGCCGATATACTCCTCCAAAATATCGGTTGCTGAGGTGATTGGTTTTGCACCATCCCGCAACAATGCATTGGAACCTTTGTATTGCGGCAAAGTCGGATTTCCGGGTATCACAAAGACATCCCGACCTTGATCCGAAGCGTGCCGTGCGGTGATTAAGGTTCCGCTGACCTCATCGGCTTCAACGATACCGACGCCCAACGCCAAACCGGAAAGTAATCTGTTCCGTTGCTCAAAATGATACCGTTTCAGATTTTCATACGGCGGATATTCGCTCAACAGACTACCAACGACGGAAACCTTTTCTCTTAAAGCGCGGCTTACAGGAAGATAATCACATAAAATCCCACAAGGCAAAACCATGATCGGCTTCCCGCCAAAACTCAAGGTACCATTTAATACAGCGGTATCTCCACCGATTGCTTCACCGGTCACCAGCGTCATTCCGGCTTGCGTTAATCTTTTGGCAAGCGCATACGCCGACCGGGCACCAAATGGCGAAATTTTTCGTGGGCCGACCAAACAAAAAGTCGGTTCGTTATCCACATCGGGAAATTCCCCTTTGTAAAACAGAACTAACGGCGGTGCAGGAATATTCCGCAAACGATCGGGATACAGCTTATCCGAATAGGTCATCACTTTTATCCCGTTTTTCTCACAAATTTGAAGGATTTTGTCGGCATATTCCAAATCAAACTGACGATAGCGTTCAGATTCTTTCACGCTCAACAAGCCGGTTTGTCCTACCTTTTCGATACCGACATGAAAGAAATGTTCAGGACCACCGAAACTTTCCAAAATCACGGTACTTTTATCACTGCCTGCACCGAGCACGCGTTGCAAACAAAGATAATACCGTAATTCCTTATTTGAATCATTCATACTGATTTCTCCGAACCATTTCCCACATAGCAATCGCCCCTGCCGCGGCGGCATTTAACGATTCGGCAGAGCCGGTCATCGGAATGGTTATACAAACATCACAATTGGCTTTGGTCGTTTCGGTCAAACCGTTTGCCTCGTTTCCGATCAGCAAGAGCGAACCGCCGGCAAAGGGTATATCCGTAATCGGCAACGCATCACGATTCACCACGCAACCGTAGGTTTTTAGTCCCATTGATCTTGCTGCCGAAATCAAATCATCTGTGATGAAAAGCGGCATACGCAGCAGCGTGCCCATGGAAGCCCGAAGTGATTTTGGCGCATAAGGATCCACACTGTTTCCCGTTAAAATGATGCCGTTAATACCAAGCGCCTCTGCCGTTCTTGAAACAGCGCCGAGATTGGAAGGATCGGAAAGATTTTCCAAGCCAATATAAAATCCGTCCGCCTTTTCAAAAGGTTTATTTTCAGGAATTTCAAAAACCGACAAAATTCCCTGGGGCGAATCGGTATCGCTGATTTTCAAAAAAAGGCTATCCGGGATTTGAAAGCAAACGGAACTGTTTTCGGCGAACTTTTCAATCTGTTGCGCGTACTTTTCCTGTGCGGAATCAGAGATGAACAACTGCGCAAAGCGAATAGCATTATCCAACGCATCGGTGCAAAGGCGCAATCCTTCTAATACAGCTAACTTTTTTTCTTTTCGTTCTTTTGCAGAATTGCGTAAGAGAACAACCGCTTTGATTTGCGCGTTATCTTTTGCCGTAATACGATTCCATTTCATCCGGATATCAATCCCTTCATTTTAACTTCAAGCGCATTATTAGATACAAAAATTCGCTCGAGAAAATATTCCCCCGAGCGAAAAAAATTACTTATTTAAAGCTTTTTTAGCAGTTTCGGTCAATGCGGTAAAACCTTCCGCATCCTTTACGGCGATTTCAGCCAACATTTTACGGTTGATTTGAACACCGGCTTTATTTAAGCCGTTCATGAAGGTAGAATAATTCATTCCATTCATTTTAGCGGCGGCAGAAATACGGGTGATCCACAAGCGACGGAAATCACGCTTTTTCTGTCTGCGGCCGATGTAGGCATAATTGCCCGACTTCATAACTGCTTCTTTTGCAGTCTTGAAGAGTTTCGACTTTGCACCGAAATATCCTTTTGCAAGTTTTAATGTTTTATTTCTTCTCTTGCGCGTTGCTAACGCACCTTTCACACGAGCCATTGTCGTTTACCTCCACTTTCAAGTTGCCTTATTATTTATAAGGAATCATTTTCTTAACCTTTGCTACATTGGTAGCATCGGCACACACGACCTTGCGCAGATTTCTTTTCCGCTTTGTGGTCTTCTTGTTTAAAATATGCGACTTGAAAGCATGTGCGCGTTTGACCTTACCGGTCTTGGTAAGTTTAAAGCGCTTCTTTGCGCCGCTGTGCGTTTTGATTTTAGGCATGATAAATCCCTCCTGATTATTTTTCCGTTTTATTTACCTGTTTTCGGGGCTAAAAACATCAACATGTTTCGACCCTCCATTTTGGCGGCCTTTTCAACCGTTCCGGCATCCTGACAATACACTGCAAAGCGTTGCATAGTATCCAAACCGATTTCCGGATGTCCCATTTCGCGTCCGCGGAAACGAATCGAAACCTTAACCTTATTGCCATCCTGCAAGAAGCGGATCGCATGTTTCCCTTTGGTTTCAAAATCATGTGTATCAATGCTGAGACCCAAGCGAATCTCTTTCACTTCAACAATTTTCTGATTCTTTTTAGCTTCCTTTTCACGCTTGGTCTGTTCAAAACGGTACTTACCGTAATCCATAATTTTGCAGACGGGCGGCGTAGCGTTCGGTGAAATGTTGACCAAATCCAAGTCTTTGGCATAAGCTGCTTCCAATGCTTGATGAATCGAAACGATTCCCAACTGTGAACCGTCGGAGTCAATCACGCGAACTTCCTTAAACTTGATTTGTTCATTGACGGCTAATTCTTTGTTGCTGATAGTAAAACACCTCCGAAAAAATAGCAAAAAAACACGGGCATGAACAAAATCCATGCCCGAATAAGCCGATAATAATTCCGCAAAAGAATTGACTTATTGACCCGGCGGTATAAAGACCACGCAAGGTGAGAACATGGATGTTCTGCTTCATTTACTTAAATATTATATCATTGATCGACAGTTTGTCAAGTATTATTTTTTTAATTTCAAAACTTCCTTGACTTTTTCTACAATATTGACCGCGCGCAAACCAAATTCATCCAACAGCTGTTCGGCAGGTCCGGAATGACCGAAAACATCGTAAACACCAAGTTTCAAAACCGGAATCGGACATTTTTCGCATATAACATCGCAAACCGCACTGCCCAGTCCGCCGATAACGGAATGCTCTTCCGCTGTAACGATAGCGCCGGTTTCCTGAGCGGCTTTCACGACGATTTCCTCGTCCAACGGTTTAATGGTCGAAATATTGATAATACGCGCATGAATACCTTCCGCCGCCAATAAATCATAAGCTTTCAACGCTTCATTGACCATCAATCCCGTTGCGATAACGGTGACATCATTCCCCTCTTTCAAGGTGACGCCTTTGCCGATCTCAAAATGATAATTTTCATCAAATATTACCGGAACCGCCAAACGCCCAAAGCGCAGATAAACCGGTCCGTCATGTTGCATTGCGGCGTGTACCGCTATATTCGCTTCAACCGTATCGGCAGGGTTGATCACGGTCATATTCGGGAGCGTACGCATGAGCGCAAAATCTTCACAGCACTGGTGTGTCGCACCGTCTTCTCCGACCGAGATCCCGCCATGTGTCGCACCGATAATTACATTCAGATTAGGATAAGCAATCGAGTTGCGAATCTGTTCATAGGCGCGTCCGGAAGCAAACATGGCAAAGGAACTTGCCACAACTCTTTTCCCGGTGGAAGCAATCCCGGCGGCGATACCCATCATATTCTGTTCGGCGATACCAACGTCAAAGAATCTGTCTGGAAAAGC
>JAFWUH010000021.1 GCA_017524165.1 Clostridia bacterium
CATATTCTGTTCGGCAATACCGCAATCATAAAAACGATCCGGAAATTCTTTTTTAAACATCCCGGTTTGGGTAGCGGCAGCAAGGTCGGCGTCCAAGACAATAAAATCATCTCTTTCTTTGCCAAGCTCGATCAATGCCTCGCCAAAACCGACGCGGGTAGCAATCTTTTTTTGTTCCGACATATTTTTCCTCTCCCTTACAACGTTTCAGCCTCTTTGTCCAATTCGCGAATCGCCTGCTCATACAGTTCATCGTTTGGCGCTTTACCATGCCATCCAACTGCGTTTTCCATATAAGAAACGCCTTTACCTTTCACCGTCTTGGCAATAATGACAACCGGCTTTTGAACCGTTTCAGCTTCATTCAATGCGGCTTCGATTTGATCGAAATCATTGCCGTCAATCACGATGGTATGCCAACCGAACGCCTCAAATTTTTTATCAAAAGGCGCCGCGGAATTGACTTCTTCAATCGTTCCGTCAATCTGCAAACCGTTATAATCCACAATAGCAGTTAAGTTGGATAATTCCTTATTCCCGGCAAACATTGCCGCTTCCCAAACCTGACCTTCTTCTGCTTCGCCGTCACCGAGAACGGTGTACACACGGTAATCCTGACCGAAATGCTTTGCTGAAAGAGCCATTCCGCAAGCCGCAGAAATTCCCTGTCCCAGGGAGCCGGTACTCATGTCCACACCGGGAATCTTATTCATATCGGGATGTCCTTGCAACATGGAACCGATCTGACGCAATTGCTTCATTTCATCCACGCTGAAGAATCCGCGATGCGCTAATACTGCGTAAAGTGCGGGTGCACCGTGTCCTTTCGATAAAACCAAACGGTCGCGATTCGGCATTTGAGGGTTTTGCGGATCAACATTCATTTTTGAAAAATATAAATAGGTAAGTATTTCCGCCAATGAAAGCGAGCCGCCCGGATGTCCCGACTTGGCGGCGTGAACCCCGTCTATAATACTGTGCCTGACCTTGTTCGCGATCCGTTGTAAATTTTGTTTTTCCTGTGCGTTCATTCGTTGCACCCTTTCCTGCATTTTTTAAGATAATCAATAAAATCGGCTACGGCACCGTTTCTCATAGACCCGGTAACATAATCCGTTTGAAGCTTGATATCGTCCGGCGCTTCTGAAGTTGTCGCACTGACATCCGCACTCTTGATCATCTCTAAATCGTTATAATAATCGCCAATGGCGAAACAACAACCTTTTGGAACAGATAGAATCTTACACAATTCTTTTGCCGCTGTTCCCTTACTGATACCGGCAGGAACCTGTTCAAAATAAAAATGTTCCCTGACGCCAAACGGCGCTTTGGTTTGAACAAAAATCGTTTCTTCGGTCCAATAAGGTTGAGATAATTTTTGGATCACATCAACCTCCTGCTCACAGTTCAACGCAAAAAGGACTTTATTCCAATCCATGCAATTGACCGAATCCCAATCAATATCTTTTGCTGTAAAGCATTCATATTCTTCATGAAGCAAGACTTCCTCGGATTTATTCAGCAAATAAACCTGATCCGGCAAATGAATTTCAATACCGAATTCAGGATGTGTATCTAAAATCATTTTCGCAAAAGCATGTGATTCTTCAGAAAGATTCCACGATTTTAACGGTTTTTTTGACTGAAAATCAAAAATCACTCCGCCATTGGAAACAACCGACGGAGAAACAGCGCCTAAACGGCTGATAATCATCTCTGCCGCCGCGGCACTGCGACCGGTCGCTAACGAAACCATCCCGCCCTGTTGAATAAAATCATTAATTTTTTCTATATTTCGCGGCGGAATAATACCGTCATATATCAATGTGCCGTCCACATCGCACAGCAGCAAGCAACCGTCAAAAAGCAATTTATCGTTCATTATGATCTGCAACTTTCTAAAAAATCCGTAAAATAAGCGGGTAAATCCGATGTAAAAGAGAGGCGTTCCCCGGTAGTAGGATGATCAAACGCAATCGAACGCGCGTGAAGGCATTGTCCGTTTAATGAGGTGATCACCTTTTTTGGACCGTAAACATCGTCCCCGGCAACGGGGTGCCCGACAAATGCCAAGTGCACCCGAATTTGGTGGGTACGCCCGGTTTCCAAACGCAACCGTATATGAGTAAAGCCGTTTAGGCGTTCGATCACTTCAAAGTGTGTTACGGCAGATTTGCCGCTTGGTATAACCGCCATTTGTTTTCGCTTGACCGGATGTCTGCCGATCGGCGCATTCACCGTGCCGGAATCCTCGCGCAGATTACCGTAAACTACTGCTTCATAAACTCGGTCGCAACTGTGCGCTTTGATTTGTTCCGCTAAGGATAAATGCGCACGGTCATTTTTTGCAACCAAGAGCAGTCCGCTGGTATTTTTATCAATGCGATGCAAAATACCGGGACGCAGAACACCGTTAATGCCCGAAAGCGAATCGCCGCAATAATACATTACCGCGTTGACCAGCGTCCCCTCACGGTTCCCCGCCGCGGGGTGCACTACCATTCCTTTAGGTTTGTTTACCACTAATAAATCATTATCTTCGTATACAATGTCCAACGGGATGTTTTGCGGTTGAACATCGTATGTTTCGGGTTGCGGCAGTTCAATATGAACCAGATCTCCTGCTTTGACCTTTTTCCGCTTCGGTTCTATCTTGCCGTTTACGGTGACGCAACCGCTTTCAAGAATCTGCTCTGCATGAGACCTGGTAATTCCGGCAACAAGAGCAACAAAAACATCCAACCGGTTTTCTTCACTGATTTCACATTTTTTATCCATTGTCATTTGTGTTCTCGTGCATTGTCGGAGAATAGTGCTTTGATTTTTGTTTATCATTTATTGCGCTAATTATAAAACATAAAATCAACAATCCGCCGCCAATCACAATAGCACAGTCCGCGACATTGAATACCGGAAAGGTCGGAAAAAAAGTAAAATGAATAAAATCCACGACTTGACCTTTATAAATGATCCTGTCGATCATATTGCCGATGCCGCCGCTTAAAATCAACATCATCGACCAAAACATCAGTTTATTTTGAAATCCGTATTTCAAGAGCATTGCTACGCAAACCATCATGGCAACAATGGTAAAGGAAAGCAAAATCCATATATGACCGCTTAACATTCCCCATGCGCCGCCGCTGTTATTGACAAAAGTAAAATCAATCAATCCGGGAATAATGTCGTGGCTTTCCGCCAAGGTATAATGAGAAAGAATAAAACTTTTGGTCAATCGGTCACCAACAATAACCAAAATTGCCGTTACCGTTGCCAATATGCTTGAAATCAATTTTTTCACTCCTTATTCATCGGTTGTGGAAGGCGTTTGTATATCAAGCGAATTTTCTTCCAATAAATCTTCAATATTAAACCCCTTCGGGTCTTCAACTGTTGCTTCTTCAACGGCTGTAGGTTCCTCCGGTTCGTCCAAGGGAGGATTGATAATAAATTTCGCAATATTCGGGGTTTCATCAATCGCCGATTCGACCAATTTTGCAACGGTTTGAGGATCCATCGGCACCTCATCCGGCAGTTTTTGCAATAATTCCAAATGCTCGCGGTAGCGTTTAGTAATATCATTTTTAAAAGCGGCAACTTCCATTTTTAAACGGTCGAACAAAAGCTGTTGTCTGTTTACCGCATCCTGTGACGCTTCTTCCATCGAGGCGGCTTTTGTTTTAAAGGAAATGACTTTATCGTTAAATTCCCGCTCCATTTCCTCGCGGCGTTCGTCGGCTTTCTTTTGGAAAGCGGCGGAAAGTGCCCGTTCCTGTTGCGCGATCTTTTCCATATTCATTTGCGCATCATCTAAAATTTCTTTACTTTTTTGGCGTGCCTCATCCACAATTTGATCGGCAAGGCGCTGTGCGTTCAACAGAACGGTATGAATAGTATTTTCGGAATCCTTCATGGATTCTATTTCCTGTTTAAGTTGATGAATTTGGTCAAGATATTTTTTTCTTTCGTACTCAAATGCTTCATAGTCCGATTGCACTTTGTCAATAAAGGCTTCTACTTCATCGGACTTATATCCTGCCATGGATTTTGAAAATTTAACCGCGCCGATATCTGCCGAACTCAACATAAAGACACCTCCAAAAATGATTAAATATATTTTGAATATTCTAAGATAATTCTATCTTTTTTTGATCGCTTATCACAGCTGTCAATATGGAAACGCCCAAAACCGCGAACCGATAACACATCGGATTGCTTTACAAGAAGGGTTGCTTTTTGTGCCCCGATTGAATTGACCGAAACAAGACCGTCATGAATCAACGCTTCAGCTTTATTCCGTGAAATGCTACAGAGCGCAGAAACAACACCATCCAACCGCAAGGACGCTACCGTATCGGTTTGAGCAACCGTTTGCCCAACCGAGGGCAAGGGCAATTCACATCCGAGCGTGATTTTGACTCCCGTCCGTCCAACGGCAGTAAGCTGTTCGGTGACATATTTCACAATGTCGCGTTGCAGAAAGACGACCGCTCTTCCCTTTTCGACCAAAATATCCCCGACTGCCTGACGCACAATACCAAGACCCATGAGCGCACCCAAAAAATCACGGTGTGTCAGCGAATCGACCTGCCGAAAGGCAATGGTGACGGCTTCCACCGGAAAATGCCATTCATCACACCACTCGGGAAAACAACCAAGTATGACCCGCTCAGCCCCTTCGTATCCGCCGAAGAAGCCAAATGAAATCCCGCGGTTTTTCAAAAGTTTTTCCGCTGTACCTGATTGAACAGCCGTTAAAAAGCCGAGAAATTTCGGCATATTTGTCCGTTCGCATTGGGTGGCGATATCCTCAACTCTTGCCGGGAAAAGAGCGTCGTCCATTAGACTGTATACTCGCCGTTCAAATCATCCCAAAGGTTATCGCCCGAAAGGTCAACGCCCGCCGGTGCAACCATATAAGTTTTATTGGCGACCATTTTAATATTTCCGCCAATGGCATACACCACGCCGGAAAGAAAATCCAGCACACGACGCATGACGGAAATATCAACATCTTCTAAATTCAGTACAACGGATTTTTTACTCAACACATTATCCGCAACATCGGTGGCTTGCTCATAGTTACTCAATTTCACCAAAATGATTTTGACCTCATCGCGCACCGGTGCGGCATTTTTGCTTCTGCCACCCTGATAAACGCGAGGACCGGATTCGGTTCTTTTGACCGGTGCCGGTTCTTCAACGGTTTTCTTCTTGCTCACCGTCTCACTTTCCTGATCGACAGTTCCCTCCGCCTCGTCATCTTCCTCGCCGATGATCAAAATACTTTTTAACCAATCAATTGCTTTTCCCATAGATGATTCTCCCCTTAATGATATACTCTTTTACCGAATAAGGCCGTGCCGACGCGTACTAATGTTGCGCCTTCCTGTATGGCGACCTCAAAATCGTCGGACATGCCCATGGATAGAACACTCATAGCACTATTATCTATTTTTTTATTCCGAATGTCAAGGAATAGATGATACATTTCTTTAAAATATTTACGATTATCCTCCGGTTGATTACAAATCGGCGGAATTGCCATCAATCCTTTGACATGAATATGCGGCAATTGCACGATCTCACACAACCGTTCCTCCAAAGCGTCGGGGGCAAAGCCGGATTTGCTTTCTTCATTGCCGATGTTGACCTCTAAAAGGATATCCATATCCACACCGGCTTTTTCCGCCTGCCGACTGATTTCCTTTGCCAAATGAAACGAATCGACCGAGTGGATCAACTCAACTTTTTGAATAATGTCTTTTACCTTATTGGTCTGCAAATGGCCGATAAAATGGCGATGAACCGGCAGTAAATCCGCTTCTTTGGACAAAAACTCCTGCACGCGGTTTTCACCGATAAACGAGATTCCGCTCTCAATGGCATGATTGATTGTATTGATATCGACCGTTTTGGTTGCCGCCAATAATGTAATGTCTTCCGGTGTACGACCCGACTGCAAGGCGGCATTTTGAACGCGGGTCAAGATATCTTGATAATTTTCGTCAAACTGTTTAATTGATAATTTTTCCGTCATAGAGCTTTTTCCCTTTCACAACCACTTCATCGTAGAGGCGCAAAACCGAAGTATCGGTTTGTTGCTGTTCGCAGATGATAATTTCATCATTTTGATAAATGACTTTTACCGTAACAAATTTCAAAGACATCCCGGAATAGACAAAAACACCTGTTTTTCCGTCCACAACACGCAAGGCTTTTTTAGGCAGGCGCAGTCCTTGATAGATATTGCTGACGACCGTCATATTTCCCGTGCGCATGGTTGCCAATTCGGAACTCATTTGATTGCACGAGAAAATAACCACTGCCTGTTCGCCCTTTTGCGACAAATTGATCTGTTTTACCGTTGCCGTCAAGGTAGGCATAGATAGAAGTGATGTCCGAATTTCCAACGCATCGCCGACTTTGAACCTTAACGAATCATTGATGGAGACTTTTGCCGCCAAGTACCATTCAAAATCTGAAACCAGTTTTCCGACCGCACCGGGTGCCGGATCGTCTTTTTTCAGTTGATTCAGATATTCCGGTGTAACAGAATCCAACATTGACGGATTCAAAACCGATTCAAAACCGTCTGTAGCGGAAACAAAGTAGCCGGACCGTTGTGCGGAAAGATATCCTGTGGCGTTGGGCAACTGATTGTTTAACTGTTGCAAACGCTCATTTAAAGCGGATAACTGTGCCGTAAAATCAGTCTGTTCCCCTGTGATGATCTGACGGTGGTTGATCGTCGAAAGCAATTCTTCCGCATTTTGGGAAGCACGGTCAAAATTGCCGTTGGAAGTAGCTCGAATGAATCCGTTAAAGGCGGCAGAAACATTTTCATTTGCTAAATTCAGGTCTGACGCCTGTAAATTATTATAATTTTGTAATTCTTCAATGTCTGCAATCTTTTTGGCGATAGCGTCTTTTTCCGTCATCAGCACAGAGTCATTCTCACTGCTGTAAATATTGGCAATGACGCCGTTTTTTGCCACGCGAGAGCCGTCGTCGGCAAGAAAATGAAGTATACCGCCGGAGGCATTTATGACAACCTGTTCGTCACGAATCAAGGTGGCGGAAATCTTTAAACCGTCAACCATTTCATAGTATTCAGCGCTTTCGGTTTGAATTGGATGATAGATAAAGGCATAAATCTGATGAATAAAATATACAGCCACCAGAACGCCGAAAAACACTTTTAAGAAAGCGTTATCTTTCATCTGCTATCATCCTTTCGTAGAAATAAATAATAATGCCTCTGATAAGGGGTCTTGACACCTGTCCAACTCGATCCAATGGATCCTTTCATCACGGCGGAACCATGTCAACTGCCGTTTGGCATATCTTCTTGTCGCCTGTTTCAGGGAATCTACCGCTTGTTCCAATGTTTTTTCCCCGGTAAAATAAGGATACAATTCTTTGTGCCCGATTGCCTGCGACAAACCGTATCCGCCGGTCAACTCCAAGGTGGAACGCGCCTCTTCTAAAAGCCCGTTTTGCATCATGAGATCCACACGAAGATTAATACGGTCGTATAACCGTTGACGGTCGGCAAAGGTCAATCCGATCAAAACCGGCTCAAAGGGCGACGGTTGACTGTGCGACGCCGCATTGGCTTCACTCTGTGACCGCCCGGTCGACGCCAATACTTCAAAAGCGCGCACAATACGCCGGCGGTCATTGGGATGAAGACGGTGCGCAGTTTCCGGATCCAGTTGTTCCAGCCTTCGGTGCATTTCTTCTCCGCCCAGTGCATCATATTCCCGTTCTATTTTTTCGCGTAATTGAAGATCGGTTTGTTCCGGTACAAACTGGGTATGATTGAAAAGTGCGTTGATATAAAGTCCTGTGCCACCGACCACGATCGGCTGATGACCGCGTGCGATAATTTCATCAATTTTCTTTCTTGCCAAAGCAACATAATCCGCAACCGAGCAAGATTCCTCTTTGGAAAGAATTTCGATCAAATGATGCGGTATGCCGCATTGCTCGTCTTCATCCGGTGCCGCAGAGGCGATATGTATTCCTTGATATAACTGCATGGAATCTGCTGAGACAATTTCGCCGTCAAGTCGTTTTGCCAACGCAATTCCAAGCGAAGTTTTCCCCGATGCCGTCGGTCCGACAATACCGATTAAGCGTTGTTTCATGATTGAATCCTACCAAACTGTTTTTCCAAATCATGCTGTTTCAACTCGTAAGCAACCGGCCGACCGTGCGGACAATAAAAGATATCGCGATGCAGTAGTACACGCTTTGCCAGGGATAGCAGTTCGACATCCCCCGTTCGATATCCGGCCTTAATGGCGGCTTTACAGGCAACGGTATGATATAAATGATCTAACTTTTCAAAGGAGACCCTGCCCTGCCCTGAAAGAGATGCCGCGGCTTCCTCTATACAACTTGTCACATCGTCATCGGAAAGGACAGCGGGTATCGCACGGACCAAAACGGTACCGTTGCCGAAATCTTCAGCTTCAAAGCCGGCTTTTTCCAATAAATCAAGGTTTGAAACAACGGCGTCATAATCCTGTTGAGGCAACTTGACCGGCAAGGGACTTAACAAAAGCTGTGTTTCGGTTTTTTCATTCTTCTTTAAATCCTCAAACAAAATTCGCTCATGCGCCGCATGTTTATCAATAAAATAGACGCTTTTCCCATATTCCGCAATAATATAGGTGCGAAAAGCTTCCCCGATCAACCGAATCGGCTGTTCTTCCGAAATTTCTGCCGGTTTCTTTTCGGCTTTAAGCGGAGATTGCGAAATTTCTTGCTTTTGAGGCATTGGAACAACAACTTCATCTTCGTCGACATCAATCATGACAGTTTTCATTGTTTTCGGCGAAACAACCATTTCCGCCTTTTCGTCAAGATCTTCCAACTTCGGTTGTTCAAAGCCGGGTAAAGATTGATCAGAAAGCCGCACAAAAGGCTCCTTATGTTTAAAGAAAAGCGGTTTAGCATTTTTTATCTCAATTTCCGATGTCTCCTCAACAACCGGCTTTGCAGCGGGTTGCTCGGAAAAACGCACCGACGGACGCGTATCGCCGACCGACAATGCCGAACGAACCGCACCGTAAACCGCGTCAAAGATCCGTTTTTCATCCGAAAAGCGCACTTCGGTTTTCGCCGGATGCACATTGACATCCACTAAACCGAACGGCAACTGTAAATACAGGACGAATGCCGGGAATTTTCCCACCATTGCACTGTTTTTATAGGCCTGTTCCACGGCGGCACAAACCGTTCCCGATCGAATATACCGTCCGTTTAAAAAGGTGAATTGAAAATTTCTGGATGAACGGCAAAAAACAGGCTTGCAGATAAATCCGCTGACCCCCACACCGCCGTTTTCACCCGATGCGGGAATCAAGCTATCATAAAGTTCTTTTCCCAACACGCTGTAAATGACCGATTGTGCTTTGCCGTCGCCCGCCGTTTGCAAAACCTGTTTTCCCTCACGAATAAAACAAAACGATATTTCCGGGTGGGAAAGTGCCAAGCGTTCTATGATAGCGGCAACAGTATTACCTTCCGAAACATCCTTTTTCAAAAACTTCATTCTTGCCGGAGTATTGAAGAACAAATCACGCACGATCATAGTAGTTCCATCCGGACAACCGACTTCCTCACAGTATTGTTCTATACCGCCCTCAATGGCATAATGAGTGCCGTATTTTTCCGCGCCGGTTTTGGTAAAAAGTTCAATTTTTGCCACCGCGGAAGCCGCCGCCAAAGCTTCTCCGCGGAAGCCCAAAGTCCCAATGGACTCCAAATCGTCCTTGCCGTTGATCTTGCTGGTTGCATGGCGCAAAAAAGCCAACGGCACCTGCTCGTGCGCGATGCCGCAACCGTTATCGGTCACCCGCATATACAGAATACCGCCGCGTTGAATTTCCACCGTCACGCGGGTAGCGCCCGCGTCAATGGCATTTTCGACTAATTCTTTAATCACAGAAGCCGGACGGTCCACCACTTCACCGGCGGCAATCAGTTCGGCTATTTCTTTCGGTAAAACCGTAATATTCGGCATGGTTTCCCGTCCTTTCTATGTTAGGGTGCGACGGATTTTGCCTTATTGGCAAGATCAAACAAAATACCCATCGCTTCAATCGGCGTCAAGGTATTGACATCCAATAGTTGCAGTTCCTGCAACAGTTCGCTGGCACCCTGCAATTCCATCGGCAACTGCGTCTCGGCGGAAGCGACGGTCTTATAGGTCACAATTCCCTCGGTAAGCGTTTGGTGCAACACCTCTTTGGCACGGCGAATGACCGAATCGGGGATACCGCTCAGCTTTGCTACTTCGATTCCGTAACTGTCGTCGGCTCCGCCCCGAACGACACGACGCAGGAAAATAATATCGTCCCCACGCTTTTTGGCGGCAATATTATAGTTTTTTACCCCGTTCAGGGTCTGTTCCATTTCGGTCAGTTCGTGGTAGTGGGTTGCAAAAAGCGACTTAGCGCCCAATTTCTTTTTATCGGCAACATATTCCAAAACCGCCCGTGCGATTGACATCCCGTCAAAGGTAGAGGTACCGCGTCCGATTTCATCCAAAATCAGCAAACTGTTGCGTGTGGCGTTTTTCAAGATATCGGCGACCTCGCTCATTTCCACCATAAAAGTGGAACGGCCGGACGCCAAATCATCCGAGGCGCCGACACGCGTATAGATCGCGTCGCAAAGACCGATCTGTGCCATTTGTGCCGGTACAAAAGAGCCGATTTGCGCCATGAGCGTAATCAAGGCAACCTGCCGCATATAGGTAGATTTTCCCGCCATATTCGGACCGGTAATGATCGCGCAACGGTTTTCTTCTTTATCCAGTAGGGTATCATTTTCCACAAAAGGAGTACGGATCATCTGTTCTACCACCGGATGGCGACCGTTTTTAATCTGGATCAAGCCGCTGTTATCTACCACCGGCCGACAGTAATTTTGACGAACCGCCACCGTTGAGAGCGAACAAAGCACATCCAATTGTGCCAATAAATTGGCGGATTTTTGGAATCGTTCTAACTCGGCGGAAGTTTTTTGGCGCACCTCGTCAAATAAATCAAATTCCAAATGCGCGACACGGTCTTTTGCCGTCAGCACCCGACTTTCCAAATCCTTCAGTTCTTCGGTAACAAAGCGTTCGGCATTGGTTAAAGTCTGCCGGCGAATATAGTCCTCCGGCACTTTATCCAAGAAGGAATTGGTCACCTCGATATAATAGCCGAAAACCTTATTGTACCGGACGCGGAGCGTTTTAATGCCTGTCCGTTCGCGTTCGCGGTTTTCAATATCGGTAATGATCCTGCCGCCGTTATGCATAATGGAACGAAGCTCGTCCAATTCGGCGTGATATCCGTCTCGAATGATTCCGCCGTCTTTTAGCGTCGGCGCCGGATTATCCATAATGGCTTTTTGGATCAGATCGGCAACATCTTCCAAGGTGTCTAAATTGTCCCCGATGTTGCGAAGCATTTTACATCTTGCATCGGCAATACAGGATTTCACTCTCGGAAAACGGCGTACCGTTTCGGCAATGCTGTTCAGATCCTTGGCAGAAGCCGAGCCGTAAACGGCTTTTGTAATTAAGCGTTCGATATCGCGCACGCCCGTCAGCGAATCGACGGTTTCTCCTAACATTACCGGATTACCGCAAAGCTCTTCCAACGCATTTTGCCGCAGGGTAATTTCGGTAATAGACAACAACGGTTTTTCCAGCCAACTGCGCAATAAGCGTTTGCCCATTGCCGTTTTGGTCTTGTCCAGTACCCATAAAAGAGAACCTTTTTTTGCTTTGGTGCGCATGGTTTCGCATAGTTCCAGATTGCGAATCGCCGTCATATCCAGGCGCATGAATTGCGACTCGGTATAATACTGCAACCGGTCGACCGAAATCGGACCGTTGGCACAGGTTTCATACAGATAACCGATCAAAACCCCCGCCGCGGCGGCGGCACCGCCGTCAACCGTAATGCCGAGGTCTTCCAAGCTGTTGACCTCAAAATGATTCTGCAAAAGAGGCTCAAAGGAACGGCGCTCAAAACATTCCGCGTCGCGCACCGACAAAGTGCCTTCAAAATTTTCGGTCAAAAAAACCTGCAAGAGAGGATAGGCTTCCAAATGGCCGTTATACAAAAGCTCGCTGGGCTGAAAACGCATCAGCTCGTCAATGACACGGCGTTCCATCCGGTCACCGTCGATTTCGGTCACCGAACAGGCGCCGGTGGATGCGTCGGCAAAACAAAGTCCGATACGATTTCCCGCAAAACTGATCGCACCCAAATAGTTATTTTTTCCCTCTTCCAGCATGTTTTCGTCGATCACGGTGCCCGGTGTGATGATCCGAACTACGCCGCGATCGACCAGTTTTTTCCCTTTGACCGGATCTTCCAACTGTTCACAAATTGCCACCTTATGACCGTTGCGCACCAACCGTGCAATATAAGCATCACAACTGTGAAAAGGGACGCCGCACATCGGAGCGCGTTCTTTCAACCCGCACTCTTTGCCCGTCAAAACCAAATCCAGTTCTTCCGAGACAATCTTTGCATCCTCAAAAAACATTTCATAAAAATCGCCCAGACGGAAGAACAACACGCAATCTTGATGCTCTTCTTTGATTCTTAAATATTGTTTCATCATCGGCGAAAAATCTGCCATGTTTTTTCCCCTCTTTTTTTAAAAATCAGCGCGATCTATTAGTGACAACCGCCGCAGGTAGAACAACTTCCCGAACAGGAGTGCGTCTCGGGTTCGCAGGTTGCCGGGTCTGCACCGTCAGCACATTGCATAATCATACTGTTGATATCGTTCAGCATGGCGTCGACATCATTTTTCGCCGTGTTATATTCAACCATGCATTCACTCGACATGATTTCCGCATATACCTTGCGCAGATCCTCGTTCAACGAACGGATTTTATCTTCGTCACGGTTTTCCTCACTCATCAAACGGTCCAATTCCATCCGTGTAACATTAAAAGAACCGATTTGTTGCTGTAACTCCTCGTTGTTATCGTTTTGTACGCGTGCTTTCGCAAAGCGAATAAAACGCTCGTCCTGCTGCATAGCCTCGCCCAATTTTCTAACTGCTTCTAAAACATTCATCCTTCATTTATCCTTTCGTTTTCATTTTAACATATCGTTCCGACAAGATGTCGCTCATAAGAATCAATATGTACTGTTACCAGACTGCCGAGCAATTCGGGAGAGGCCTGCACCTCTACCGAAACATTGCCATCGGTATGTCCGATACAAAAACCGTCCCGTTCCGATAATTCTTCCAAAAGAACGCGTTGAACGGTGCCGACGGTATTTTTTAAATAGGTTTCGTTGATTTTTTCCTGCACTGCCAACAGTTCCTGAAACCACTTTCCTTTTTCTTCGCGGGAAACCGGATCCGCCATTTTAGCGGCGGGAGTTCCCTCTCTCGGAGAAAAGATAAAGGTAAACAGGGAGGCAAACTGCACTTCTTCCACAAGCGAAATTGTTTGTTTGAAGTCTTCATAGCTTTCGCCCGGAAATCCGACAATAATATCAGCGGAAAGGGTTATTTGCGGTATCCTTTCTTTTGCCTGCCGAATCAATTCCGAATATTTTTCACGGTCATAGTGCCGATTCATGGTTTTTAAAATACGGTCGGAACCGCTCTGAAACGGCAAATGCAAATGCTTGGCGACCTTTTCACAGTCACGGATAGCGTCCAACAACTCCAAGCTGCAATCCTTCGGGTGGGAAGTCATAAACCGAATCCGAAAATCGCCCTCAATCGCATTGACCCGACGAAGCAATTGCGCAAAGTTGACCGGCTCGTCCAATCCTTTGCCGTAAGAATTGACATTCTGTCCCAAAAGCATAATTTCTTTAAACCCGGACCGCACCATTTCTGTCGCCTCATAAATAATTTCCTCCGGGTCGCGGGAGCGTTCTCTGCCGCGAACATACGGCACAATGCAGTAGGTGCAAAAATTATCACATCCCGCCATAATGGGTAACCAGCCTTTGAGGGTTCCGTCACGGCGAACCGGCACGCCCTCCTCAATCGGTGCGTTATCCAGTTTGGTTTCATAGACGCGCTTTCCCGTCGTCAATCGACGGTAGATAAATTCCGGCAGACGGTGTTGTACCTGTGTCCCGAACACTAAATCCACGAAAGGAAAGCTTTTTTGAAAGCGTTCCACGACACGGTCTTGCTGGGTCATGCAACCGCATACGCCGATCAGCATTCCCTTTTTGGTTCTTTTATACCGTTTCATGGCGCCGACATTACCGTATACGCGATCCTCGGCATGTTCCCGTACGGCGCAGGTGTTAAAGAGAATGAAATCCGCTTTGGCAGGGTCGGCGGTAAATCCGTACCCCATCAATGCAAGCTCACCCTTCATCCGCTCGGAATCACTGACATTTTGTTGACAGCCGTAAGTAATGACATGCGCTAACGGTTGCGTCGAATAGTGTTCTTTAAAATAGGCGGCAACCCGATTGGCATAGGCGGTTTGTTCCGCCGAATAAGAAGATGGAATCAATGGAAAAATCCTTCCTGAAAATATAGATATATTATTATAACCTATTTGTTGCATTTCTGCAAGACTTGTTTTCTTAATTTTACAAAATCTTTGTATGTGTTAAAATGATGTGACCCAATAAAGAAGAGAAGTTAACTCCAAATATGGTATAATGTTTTTACCACAAAACAAACAACCGAAAAGGAGTAACTTCTCATGAACATCATAACACAAG